>NZ_VFQC01000003.1:0-300000 GCF_006717075.1 Haloactinospora alba | reverse complement strand
AACAGCGCCCACCGCACAGGGGCCGAACCCGAGAGCACGCCCCCGCCGACCACCGGACCTCCCCTTCCGCACCCGCAGCCGCCTCGGTAAGGTTCCCAGCCGTGCGTCCCCCCACCGACGGTCCCGCGCGGGCGACCCGGACAGCGGCCATGGCCGTCGCCTGTACCGGCCTCGCCTGGGGAGGTCATGCCGTGTGGGCCGGCTGCCCCACGCACCCGGCCGCCTTCCCCGCCGCGACCGCGTTCACCTGGGCGGGGCTGGTCCGGTTCACCCGGTCCCGTCGCGGCTTCGGGGAGACCTTCACCGCGCTGGCCACGGCACAGCTCGGGCTGCACGCGGTGTTCACCGCCCTGCCCGCCACCCACGACTCCCACCACGCCGCGCCGGGGGAGGTCAGCGCCGCGCTCGGCCTCTCCCCCGCCATGCTGGGCGGGCACCTCGCGGCGGCGCTACTGGCCGCCCTCCTGCTCCCCCACGGGGAGTCCGCCCTGCTGCGGTTGCTCGCCCTCGCCAGGGACGCGCTGCCGACACCGCTGCGCCCCCGCGCGCCCGCGGGCGGGCCGGTCCGGGTGCCCACACTCCCGGACGCCGACCGCCCCCGCGCGCGCCCGTTCCACCATCCGCGCCCCCGTGGACCACCGCTCCACCCGTCGAACCCATCCCGCCCGGTGTCCCGCGACACCGGGTACAACGACGGACAAACCACCGGAAAGGTCCACGATGACGCCCACGACCACACCGCGCCGCGCCGCCGCGGTGCTCGTTTCCCTGGCGACCGCGGGTGCGCTGGGAACCGCCCTGGCCCCGGCCGCGCTGGCGCACAACACCCTCGTTGGCTCCACACCCGAGGACGGTGCCACACTCGACACGGCCCCCGAGGAGGTGGAGCTCACCTTCAACGACGAGATCGGCGAGGGCAACAACGCCGTCGCCGTCTCGGGACCCGACGGTGACGACCACACGGACGGCGACGTCACCGTCGACGGGGACACCGCCACCGCCCAGCTGCGACCGCTGGAGGAGAGCGGGGAGTACACCGTCAGCTACCGGATCGTCTCCGCCGACGGCCACCTGCTGGAGGAGGAGCTGGTGTTCTCCCTCAGCGACAGCGCCGTCAGCGACCAGTCCCCCGACAACGGGGCCGGCGACGCCGACGAGACGGACTCCGGCGAGACCGACGAAACGGACTCCGGCGACCAGTCCCCCGCCGGCGGGGAGGACACCACCAACCCGATGGCGGCGTTCGGTCCCGCTGGCATCGTCGTCGCCGCGATCGCCGTCGCGGCGATCCTCGTCATCGTGCTGGTGCGCATCCGCGCGAACAGCCGCGGACGGGGCGGCGGCGAATCGTAGCCCGGAACCGACCGTCCCGTGTCGCCGCTACCGGCCCGACCGGTGGCGGCGACAGGGGCTGGTGTTCGGCGCTCAGACGCGGCGCGCGAGAAGGATGCTGATGTTGTCCCGGCCGGAGGCCGCGATCGCCTCCTGCCAGAGGGTGTGCACCGCCGCCTCGTCGCTTCCGGCCTCGGCGATGATGCGTTCCATCTTCTCCAGCGGCACCAGGTCGGACAGGCCGTCGCTGCACAGCAGCCAGGTGCTGGGGTCGGGCTCGTGGTCCCGGCCGACGTGGGGGACCATCGCCGCGGAGCCGCTTCCCCCCAACGACTGGGTGATGAACGTGGTGCTGGCGGGCGTGCCGTCCTCGGAGGGCGGAACCGGCGGGGAGTCGTCCTCGGAGAGCTGCCGCAGCCGCGTTCCCTCCAACCGGTAGGCCCGCGAGTCGCCGACGTTGAACCAGTAGTTGCCCTCCGGCATCACCAGCAGACCCGCCACCGTGGTCCCCATCCCGGAGAACTCCGAGTGTTGCTCCGCGTGGTCCTTGATCTCCTCGTTGATGTTCTTGAGCAGCACGTCGACATCGTCGGGCCCGGAAAGCCGGGGGCCCGTCTCGGCCATGCGGTGCACGGCGTGCTCCGAGGCGATCTCACCGGCCGCGTGGCCGCCCAGGCCGTCCGCCACGGCGAGGATCATCGGCTCGGACGTCGGGAGCACGCAGCGGGCCGGAACCGTCATGTTCGCGCTGGCCACCGTGAGCGGGCCCGTCACCACGGCGTCCTCGTTGGCCGGGCGTACAGCGCCCCGGTGCGTGAGAGCCGTGACCGTGACTTCCCCACCAGCGACACCCATACGCCCTACCTCCTGTGTTCTCGGCAGTGTCTGCCGCCCGCGGTGCCCTACGAAGCCCGCCGGCCGGCGCGTCGACGGTGTAACCGTACCGTTGTACGGCCAATCCCGGTCAAAATTCGCCCTTTCCGGCGGCGAGCACCGCACGGTGCGGCCTTCCCGCGGGGTACTCTCTACCCTCACCCTAGAGGCAGCGCCATCTCACCACGCGCGCCCCGCCCAACGAGGCGTTCATCCTGCGCACGACGGGTAACGTCTTGCCATCCGGCCCGGTTTCTGGCATTATCTCCCGCAGTTGGGTGTCTAAGACGCAGACACACCCGCACGTCGGCGCTGCCCGCCCGCCGGGCACCAGCCGCACCCCCGTGGAATCGCCGGGTGGTGGCACCTGTGTCTGCGTCCCGCGATCCCCCGGATCGCCCCCGTTCCACACCCCATTCCCGCGGGAGCGCGCACCTCCGTCAGCGGCGGTACCCGCGGTGGGCCAGCGCCACGCCAACGCGCCGTCCCACCGTGAGGAGCACCACGTGAAGATCGCTCTGACCGCCGAACACGCCCGCCCCGCCCCCGCCCGTGACGGGGAGCCCTCCGACGCGGGCAGCGTCCACGTCCGCGCTCTCGCCCACCACCTGTCCGGCCTCGGGCACCAGGTCACCGTCTACTCCCGCCAGGCCGACCCCGACCTGCCCGCCCGCGCCCGGTTGCGGCGCGGAGGCTTTGTGGAGCACCTCGCCGCCGGTCCCCAACGCCCCCTGCACGAGGGTGAGGCCGCCGAGCACACCGGGGAGTTCGCCACCGCCCTCGCCGGCCGGTTCGCGGCCGACCCCCCGGACGTGGTCCACGCCTTCGACTGGACCAGCGGGTTGGCCGCCCTGTCCGCCGTGCGGGAAACCACCGACCGCACCGGGGCGACCCCGCGGGTCGTGCAGACCTTCCACTCGCTGAACGCCGCCGAGCAGCGGGCCGGGATGCCGCCCCAGCCCCAGCGGGCCCGGATGGAGGTCACCCTCGCCGGCCACGCCGACACCGTCATCGTGGGCTCGGCCGAACAGCGCTCCGACATCGCCAGCATGGGGGTTCCCCGCCAGCGGGTCACCGTGATCCCGCCGGGTGTGGACACCGACCACTTCGCCCCGGAGGGCCCCACCTCCGCGGGCCCGTGGCGCACCGCGCGCGGGGAGCGCACCCGCGTCATCTCCCACGCCGGTGCGCGTTCCGGCGGCGTCGAGGCCCTCATCGCCACCATGGCGCGGGTCCCCGACGCCGAACTCCTGCTCGTGGCGAACCCCGACGTGTCCGACCCCGAGGCCCGGAACACCACACGCCGCGCGGAGCTGCTCGCCAAGGAGGCCGGCGTGGACCACCGGGTCACCGTGTCCGGACCCGTCGGCCGGGACGAACTGCCCCGGCTGCTGCGTTCGGCCGACGTATGCGTCTCCGCCGCCTCCTACGACCCCTGCGGCAGCGCGGTGCTGGAGGCGATGGCCTGCGGCCTGCCCGTCGCCGCCCTCGCCACCGGCGGCACCAGCGGGGCCGTCCTGGACGGCACCACCGGCATCCTGGTTCCCGCGCGCCGCTCCGCGGCCATGAACCCGAACGGTGCCGTGCCCGACCCCACCCGCGCCCTGGGGCACGCGCTGGGCCGCGCGCTGCGCGGCATCATCGGCGAACCCGCCATGCGCTCCGCCTACAGCATCGGGGCCATCGACCGGGCGCGGTCCCGGTTCACGTGGGAGCGGGTCGCCGCCGAGACCGGCCGTGTCTACGAACACCTCCACACCCGCGCGACCCCCGAACCGGTCGACCCGATCGCCGAGGAGCCCGAAGCCGAGGACGAACCGGACGCCGGGCCGCCTGTCACTGTCGGCCATGGTGCACACTAGGCTCTGTTCGGTGGACGCTGTTTGTCGCGGGCCAGCGCCTCCAGCGCCGCCTGGCACGGCCGGGGAGGAGGCGGAGCGGGAGTCTCCGCCGCACCGGCGGGAAAGCGGCCGGACGGTGACGGGGCAGCGCGCAGCGGGACGAACGTCCACCAAACAGAGCCTGGGTAACGAGCCGGCACCGCCTATCAGGACACCGCCCACGCTGGGAGACACGATGCGCGACAGGTCCCCCCGGCTGGAACCGGGGGCGAGTCCCCTGCCGAAGTGTGGCCCGTGTTGAGGCCGTCGGAACAGGCAGGTGCCGCCGCATCCGGCGCGGTCGAGCATTGTGGCGTGTTCGTCGCCGGCCCCGACGAGCTGCGCGACGTGCTCGACCCGCTGGTCCGCGACAGCGCCGGCCACGGGCGCGTGGTCGTGGCCGCCACTCCCCGCGTCACCGAGGTCGCCCGTTCCTGCCGGACCGGCCAGGTGACGGTGGCCGACCGCTCCGACGTCTACGACGCCCCGGGGCGCGCCCTGGCCACACTGCGCCGGACCGCGCAGGCCGAGCCGGGTGTGCGCACCACGTTCGTCGGCGAACCGCCGCTGCCCACACACGACCCCGTGGAGTTGCACGAGTGGCACCGGTGGGAGTCCGTCCTCGCCGACGCCCTGTCCGGAACCGGCATGCGGGTGGTGTGCGTGCACGACACCGCCGCCCTGCCGGCGTCCGCCCACCGGCCGGCCCAGCGCACCCACCCGGCCCTGCTCACCCGCCACGGCCCGCGCCCCAACCCGGACTACGAGGGGCCGGTCACCACCAACGCCGCCGACGTTCCCGGCACCGGCCCGCACCAGCAGCCGGTGCGGGCCCTGGACATCCGCTCCGACCTGGCCACCATCCGCGCCGGTGCCGGGGAGGCGGCGGCGGAGCTCGGTCTTCCCGCCGGCCGGGTGGAGGACCTCACGGTCGCGGTGAACGAACTCACCGCCAACGTGCTGGAGCACGGGGCGGGCAAGGGCACCGTCTCGCTCTACCGCGCCGGCCCGCGCCTCGTGTGCGACGTGTTCGACGAGAGCGGCGGACTCACCGACCCGCTCGCCGGCTACCGCGCGACCGAGGCGGGGAGCACGAGCGGCTACGGCCTGTGGATCGCCCGCCAGGTGTGCGACTTCCTGGAGGTCAGCGGCGGAACCCACGGGTCCCGGGTGCGGGCGCACTTCCGCCTGTGAACCGGGAGCGGACCGCTCAGGCCAGGACCGCCTCCACGGCGTGGCTGGTGTCGCTGTCGATCGTGATCACCTGGTCGATACCCGCGATGACGAACAGCCGGTGCACCATGTGCTGCGGCGCCGACACCGCCAACCCGATCCCCCGGTCCCGGGCCTGGCGGTAGGACGCCACGAGGACACCGATACACCGGGAGTCGCAGAACGTGACCCGGGAGAAGTCGATCACCACCCCCCGGCACGGGTCCGGTTCCGTGAGGATCGCGTCCAGAACCGCGGCGAGGTCGGGCGAGGTCACCGCGTCAAGCTCACCCGCGGGAGAGACGACAACGACATCACCTTCGGTCCGGACCGGTATATCGGACGCCACACTCACGCTCCTCGCTGGTTGCACCGACCGCCGCGGATGGCCGCGGGCGCCGGCACTCCCCTGGCCAGCGGACACACACGCGCGTCGGCGCCGGAATCGCGCCCATCCGGCCGCGGACTCCCCCTGTCACCCTAGCGCCGCGGGCGACAGCGAAACAGGTGTGTGTCCGCTTCCGTCATAACACTGATACAGCGGCTTCGCTGCGGCGTCACCGGCCGCGCGCGGCGCTGTGCTCCTCCTGCTCCGCCACGAGGCGGCCCGCGATGTCGGCGACCTTCATCCGGTTGCGCTGGGCGGCCGACCGCAGCTCCTCGAAAGCGGTGTCGGCCCCGCAACCGCGCGCGTGCATGAGGATCCCCTTGGCCTGGTCGATCACCGCCCGCACGGACAGGGCCCGGCGCATGTGCGCCGCCTCCCGGGCCGCGTCGGTGTAACGCCCCGCGCTGTGCAGCGCTATCGCCGCGTGCTCGGCCAGCAGGGCCATAAGCGGCGGCACGGCGGACGGGTCGAACGCGTCGGCGCGCACCGCGTGCACCCCGAACGTCACGACGGTGTCCTCCACGACGCACGGGAACGTCACCGAGGAGCGGTCGCCGCACTGCACGGCCGTGCTGAGGTAGCGCGGCCACCGGTTCTCCCGCAGCACGTCGGTCACGCGCACCGCGCACATCTCCCGGACCGCCTCGACCGTCGGCCCCTCGTCCACCGTGTACTGGCGTTCGAACGCGGCGGCCAGGTCGGGGTGCGAGGCACCGTAGTCCACCACGACGTGTCGCCCGGCCGTGCCGTGGTGCCGGTCCCGTCCGGGGCCGAGGTCGCGCCAGATCACCACCAGCGCGGCCGAACAGCCCGGAACCCCCCGCGCCGCCGCCATGCACATCTGGTCCAGGGCGCGCTCGGGGGTGTTGCGGCCGAGTGTGCCGACGTCGCGCGCCCGGTTCCCGCTGCGCATCGGCGCGCTCCTCCCCGGCGCCGCACCCCGACGCGGCGCCCCGCGGCTCACCCCACCGTAACCGCGCCCGGCGGGGCCGTACGTTAACGTCAGGTCCGGACCCGGACCGCGGTTCGCCCCTCCCCGGTCCCGCAGCCGCGACGTCAGGAGCCACGCCCGTGCCGGACAGCCTTCCCGAACTGCGGCGCGAGATCGCAGAACTGAACGACCGGGCAGCGGCGCTGCGGAGCACGCACGCCATGCACCCGGGGGACGCGTCGGGGACGACGGAAGCCGCGCTCGTCGAACTCGATCTCGCCGAGCGCCTGCTGGCGGAGTGCCAGGAACGCCTCGGCGCCCAGGCCGGCGCGCCGCGCCGCCACGCCGAGGAGGAGGAACGCGCGGTGCTGCGGGCGGTCTTCACCGACCTCAGCGTCCCCGTGGTGCTGTTGGACCACGAGGGCCACATCCGGCGCGCCAACCCGGCCGCCGCCGACCGCCTGGGCAGCACGAGCGGCTACGTGACCGGGAAACCGTTCTCCAGCTTCGTGGACCTGCGCCGGCGGGCCGCGGTGCGGTCCCGGCTTGCGGCCGTGCTGCGGGACGGGGAACCGGCCTCGTTCGAGTCCCGCCTGGCGCAGCGCGGCTGGGCCGAGGACGTCCAACTGACCCTCAGCCGGTTGGAGATCCCCACCGAGGCCAACCCGATGCTGCTCGTGGTGGTGTCGCCCCCGCGCGGCGACCACCACACCCCGGGCCCGGCCCCGTTGGAACCGGAGGTGGAGGACCAGGTGGTGGTCCTGGCCGCCCGGCGTCTGGACGTGCTCACCCGGATGACCCGGTTGCTGCTGCTCAGCGCCGGACCGGGCGGGGCCGGGAAGCCGCTGGCGCTGGACGACGCGGCCGCGCTGCTCGCCGACTCCTACGCCGACTGGGTGGTGGT
Source organism: Haloactinospora alba (assembly GCF_006717075.1). Classification (NCBI taxonomy): domain Bacteria; kingdom Bacillati; phylum Actinomycetota; class Actinomycetes; order Streptosporangiales; family Nocardiopsidaceae; genus Haloactinospora; species Haloactinospora alba. The sequence continues at coordinate 292,480 of NZ_VFQC01000003.1, read as the reverse complement.
CGACGTGTGCGACCTGCCGACCGGTGCCGACCAGGCGCGCCGCGCTGTCGTGGCGGGCCCGGACGACGGCGGGGCGCGGGAGCTCCTGCGGTCGCTGGACCCGCTGGCCTCCGAGGTGCCGAGCGGTGTGCTCGCCGGGGAGACGTCGGTACTGAGCGAACGCATCGAGGACGAGGCCACGCTGGGCTACGACGCCAACGGCGCCCCGGTGCTGGGACTGCTCGGCGCGGGTTCGCTGCTGTGCGTCCCGCTTCGCGGCAGCCGCGGGGTGCGCGGCGCGCTGACGCTGATCCGGCGAAGCAACCGCAACTCGTTCAGGCTCGCCGACCTGGGCCTGATCGAGGAGATCGGCGAACACATCGGGCTGGCGCTACCGCCCCGCCCCACGGGGTGAGGCTCAGCGACGGCCGTGCGTCCCGCACCGGAGGCCCAGCTCCCCGAACCGCGCCCGGCACGGGTCGTGGAGAACCGCCGCCTACCCGCTGGCCCGTGTGAGCGGTGCGCGGCCGCCGCCGTGCGCGCCCTGCCGTACGCGCGGGTGTCACAGACTCACCCAGTGCGAAGTGTTCTTCGCCCAGTACTCGCAAGGCGGCCGGACTTTCGTGCTTTCCTGGGGGTGTGCGCACAGCTCTGGAGCGATACGGTCAGATCCTGACCGCATTCGCCGGTGCACCGGCCCTGTGGAGACACAAAACAATAACGCCGCACGTTCTTGCAGGTGAAAGAGGGTGAGCCCCACGCACGTGGGAATGGACCCATTCGGCGAACTGACGTTCAACCTGCTCGCGCAGTGAACCCACGCACGTGGTGGGCAGGGGTCACTGCGCTGACGTGAGGAAGCACCGCCGCACTTGGCGCCAGGGAGTGGCGAATAGACCTCTACACGTAAAGAAGACCCTGTCTATTCTGGAGATGTCACGCACCAGGAAAGCAGGGTCTGCCATGAATTCTACCCCCGAACCCCCCGACATCGGCTTCGGACAGCGCCTCAAAATCCAACGCACCCGTAAAGGGATGACACGTGAGGTTCTCGCTGGGCTCGTCGGGAAGTCCGCGTCCTGGATCAAAGCTTTGGAGACCGGGCGGTTGCAAACCCCGAAACTGCCCGTCCTGCTCCGCTTGGCTGAGGCGCTCCGCGTGCGCGACCTCGCCCAACTCACCGGTGACCAGTCGGTGTCGGTGGAGTTGTTCACCGGCCCCGGACACTCCCGGTTGCCTGCGGTGCGGGCCGCGGTCAACGCCCTACCGGCCCTGACCGACCGTGTGGCGCCGCCGGTAGAGCACCTGCGAGCCCGGCTGTCCCAGGCGTGGACGGAACGCCACTCTTCTCCCAACCATCGAGAAGCCCTCGGCCAGCTCCTCCCATCACTGATCGAGGACGCCCAACTCGCCGCCCACCAGGCCGAAGACCGCACTACCCGCCGCCGCGCCCAAGCCACCCTTGCCGAGGTGTATGCCCTCAGCCAGTTCTTCATCGCCTACCAGCCCGCACAGGACCTTCTCTGGCGGGTAGCCGAACGCGGCATCGTCGCCGCCCAGGACAGTGGGGACCTGCATGCCATCGGGGTCTCCGCCTGGCTCATGGCCCAAGCCCACCGCGACACGGGCGACTGGGACGCCGCCGACATGGTCACTACCCAAACCATGGAACTCCTGGAACCCCGCCTCAATGACGCCGGGGATGACCCTCTGGCTATCTGGGGCTCGCTGGTGTTCGAGTCCGGCTACACCGCCGCGCACCGGGGGGAGATCGGCAACGCGTGGGGGTACTGGGACCGTGCCCGCGAGGTGGCCGGACAGCTACCGGACGACTACTACCATCCCGTCACCTCGTTCTCGCAGGCGATCATAGGGGCGCATGCCACCACCATCGCCGTGGAGCTGCACGCGGGAGGTGAGGGCGTGCGCCAGTCCGAACGTACGGCCTCGGGTCGGATTCCCTCCCGGCCCCGCAGGGCTCGTCATGAGATCGAACAGGCTCGTGCCTACTATCTGGATGCCCAGCCCGAAGTAGCGCTGGCCACGCTGGAGGCCGCCCACAAGGCCGCTCCGGAAACGATCCGCTACAACGGGTACGCCAGGCGGATCCTGTTGGAAGAGTTGGATGAGCGTGACGGACGCAGACAACAACGCGCGTCAGCGCTGGCGGACCGGATGGGGATGCTGAACGCGTAAGTCATGGGCACATTTTGTGCCCTCCCTGCGCTTGTCGGCGTTCTAGCGTCAGCGTATGGACACCGTGACGACCGCTGAAAACACACTGGACCGGCGGCGCGAGGACTACTTCGGTTGGCGGATCTGGCGGCCCCGTCGGGGAAACCGCCCGACCGGCCGGATGACCGCCAACCTCACTCACCCCCGAGAGCCCGGCCGTACCGGCACTTTCCACTCCGACACAGGGATGCGGCTCTTCTCTCTAAAGAGCACAGAGCACCCCATCTTCCCGTGTCCCGGATGTGTGGCTACATCCACGTCCCAGAGAGCAGCCAGGGCCAGGGCGGCGCATTCTCCCGCTTGAAGGAACGGGCTACCGTACCCCATCCCACCAGGCCAGGGTCCTGACGATGTCCGCGCCGCGTCGCGCCCACTCGTACAGCACTGCGCACGACCAGCCCGGCGTAATGAAAGAGCCCCTGCGGGAGTACCAGCTCCCCAGGGGCGTGGCCACCGACTGACCAGGAGTCGATGACAATGCCCCAGTTTATTCACACCCTCGCGTCCCTGTGGACACTGCTTCTGATGCTGGCTGTCGCCCTGTTCCCGCCCACGCGCTACCGGGATCGCTACCAGCGCCTGGAATCGCGCGTCGCGGTGCCGCTTGCGCCTCGCCGTCGGGCGGCAGCACGTCGGTTCACCGTGCCGCAGCCGAGATCGTCGGAAGTACTCCCGGAGCCACTGACTCACCCGCTTCCCGAACCCGAGGTGCTTGATCCCGAGGAGCACAATCCGGTGCGGCCGTATGTGACCGAGTACGAACGCCTCCGCCAACAGCGGGAGGAAGAGGGGCACTGCCTGGCCTGTGGTGCCACTGTCTCCGTGCCGGAACTTTCCGCCCCGCCGGTGTATGGCGACGGGTTGGACGATGTCCGCGCGGAACTCTCCCCGCTGGTGCACCAGTGGCTGTCCCAGCGCGAGCAGACGGCCCCGGCGGGGACGGTCCGGTGACGATCCCCCAAACCTGGCCCACGACCCTATTGCGGCCCGGTGATGTCGCCGAGGCCTTCGGCGTCACCACCTCCACCATCAACACCTGGGTGCGCCAAGGCCACCTGACCCCGGTAGTGGTCACCCCGGGCGGGCACCGCCGGTTCCTCCCGGACGATGTCCAGGCACTGAGGGCCACCATCCACCAGGACCAGGGAGGTGGCCAGGCATGAACCTCACCCCGCACGAACGCCGACAGCTACGCGACCTACTGGAGCAGCTCTCCCAGGCCATGGAGGGCGGCGCCCTGTGGCCCAACCAGATCCACGACACCCTGCAGGAACTCCACACCTGCGTGGACACCTGGCTCGGCGACGAGAACACCGACACCGACGACACCGAGACCACGATCCCGCCCCACTACGACCACTAACCCCCACACGGGTCCCGCACCCAGCTCCTCGCCGAGTGCGGGACCCGCCGCTGGCGTCGAGATCGAGGAAAACCACGTATGTGCCCCGCGCGATACGTGGACAACGACGATGGCGGCGCGTGAGCCGTGCCGCCAGTACGGGAACGGGCTGTCCTCTCGGTTCACACGGGGGTGCGGTCTCAGTGGCACGACGGTACGGTCAGAGCCTGACCACATGCACTGGAACACCGGCCATGTGGGATTGCAAAACAATAACGTCACGCGTCCTTACAGGTGGCGAAGGATGAGCCCCACGCACGTGGGGATGGACCGGGCGAGGTCACCTGTGAGCTGCACTGACAGTGGGTGCACACACGGGCGGGAGCATGGTCGCGTTCTCGGCCTCGGCGCCCTGACGGGATCGCGCGGGGGTGTGTCCGGCAGGGCGTGCGTCGTGAGAACAGTTGTGGTCTCCTGGCCTCGCCGCGGTGGTGGAGGCCGCGCCACCTGGCAGCGATCCGTTTGTGAGGAATATGCGTGCTATGTCCGAATATCCAGAAGTTGCACACACGGACATGCGCGCGACCTAGAAGACCAGGTCAGAGAGGATGCTCCCCGCGCACGCGGGGATGGACCCGGCACCAAAGCTCGCGGGTTCTCCCGCGAGGCATGCTCCCCGCGCACGCGGGGATGGACCCTTTTCCGGAGCAACGAGGAACCCGCCTTCGGGATGCTCCCCGCGCACGCGGGGATGGACCCCACCGCCCCGGCGAGTGGCACCACGACCAGCAATGCTCCCCGCGCACGCGGGGATGGACCCGTCGAACAGGTCATGAGGGTGTGTCATCCCGAATGCTCCCCGCGCACGCGGGGATGGACCCGCTGTTCCTCGCGATCAGCTGCTTCGTGATCGGATGCTCCCCGCGCACGCGGGGATGGACCCTGGACGGTGAGACCGTCTGGGCCGCGCTGGTGATGCTCCCCGCGCACGCGGGGATGGACCCGGGCACTGGACGGGCTGGAGTTGGTCGGTGCCATGCTCCCCGCGCACGCGGGGATGGACCCCTACCGGGCTCACTGGCGGACATGCTGGCGAATGCTCCCCACGCACGTGGGAACGGGCCGCTCCATGGCGGTCGGGCATACGTGAAGCGCCCGCCCAGCACGTGGTGGGCGGGCGCTCGTCGGGTCGCTACTGCGAGGGCGGGTACTGCTGCGGCGGGTACTGGCCCGGGCCTTGGTTGGGCGGCGGCTGGGGCGGTCCCGGCGGCGGAGCCTGGTTGGGCGGCGGCCCCGGATACGGCTGGGGTGGTTGCCCGCCCCACGGCGGCGGCTGTGGTGGCTGCTGTTGCTGCTGCGGCGGCTGGCCGGGTCCTGGAGGCGGCGGCCAAGCCCCGGTGGCGGGGCGCGGCCGGCGTTTACTCAGCACCAGCTCCACGACGTTGTCCACCACCACCGCGGCGAGCAGACCCAGGGTGACCCAGAAGCCGAACCGCGTACCCGCCTCGGCGTCCCGCGCCAGCCACTCGGAGTCCGAGGCGATCTCGTCGGTGATGGTGGAGAGCACCACGATCTCGTTCACCCCGATGAGCAGGACGGCGACGACGCTGGCGGCGAGTCCGGCCATGGCGCGGGGGAACGCGGAGCGCAGGGTGGTCCCCGCGACCACACCGGCGAGGATGGCCACCACACCGGCGAGCATCAGCGGCTGAACCCCGGCCCCGTCCCGACCGGTCTCCTCGGACACCCGCTCGGGCAGGCCGGACGTGTCCCCGCCGTTCCGGTCGAACATGCCGGTACCGGCGATCGACGGTTCCCCGTTGACCACCATGTCCCAGCCGCTCACCCGGATCTCCAGGGTTCCCAGCCCGCCCTCGCAGGAGAGGCCGACGAACGGCAGGAACAGGCACAGCAGCACGAACGCCAACCCCGAGGGGCTGACCAGTTTCCGGAACCAGGACACGTCGTCGCGCGGGGGATGCATCGGTTGTCGCCTTCGTGGTTCGGGGTGGGGGTCACTCCGGGCCGCGGAGCGCCTCGACCAGCGTGGTCAGTTTCGCTACGGAACGGTCGAGGTCGCGCACCGCCTCGACGGCCCGGTTGTCGGGCTCCCGCTCCTCGGTCACGATCCGTTCGCGCAGCATCTCCAGGTTCGCGTTGATGTCGGCGACGCGTTTGGACAACCGTCCCGCCACCGACTGCTCCGTGGTTCCGTTGCCGTCGTCACCGAGCTCCCGCTGCAGCATGCGCGACTGCTCCCGGAGCTGCTGTTTGGTGTGGTACAGATCCACGAACACCTCGACCTTCGCCCGCAGCACCCAGGGGTCGAACGGTTTGGTGAGGTAGTCGATGGCCCGCGAGGCGTAGCCCCGAAACACCTGGTGCCGGTCCACCTCGGCCCCGGTCAGGAAGATGATGGGGACGTCCTTGGTCTTCTCCCGCTGTTTGATGTGGGCCGCCGTCTCGAACCCGTCCATCCCGGGCATCACCACGTCGAGCAGGATCACGGCGAAGTCGTCCTCCAGGAGAGCCTTCAACGCCGCCTCCCCCGAACTCGCCCGGACCAGGTTCTGGTCCAGGGACGTGAGGATCGCCTCCAGCGTTGTGAGGTTCTCGTCGCGGTCGTCGACGAGGAGGATGTTCGCCTTGTGCGGCACGTTCACTACTCCTGCTCATTGTCCGTGCTCTCCGCCGGTGTGGTGGGCTCCAACCACGTCCGTATCACGTCCAGCAAGTGGTTCAGGTCCACCGGCTTGGTGACGTAGTCCGAGGCGCCGGCCTCCATGCTCTGCTCCCGGTCGCCCTGCATCGCCTTCGCGGTGAGCGAGATGATGGGCAGTCCCGAGAACTGAGGCATCTCCCGGATGGCGCGGGTGGTGGCGTTCCCGTCCAGTTCCGGCATCATGATGTCCATCAGCACCAGTTCCACGTCCTCGTTGGCCTCCAGCTTCTCGATGCCGGAACGGCCGTTGTCCGAGAACAGCACCCGCAGCCCGTGCGCCTCGAGCGCGCTGGTCAGCGCGAACACGTTGCGGACGTCGTCGTCGACGATCAGGACCTGGCGCCCGGAGAGCACGGCGTCGCGCTCCGGGTCCTCGCGCACCTCCGTCTCACCGCCGGAAGCCGAGCCCTCGCCCTGCTCGCTGGTGTTCTTGAGCACCGGCACCGGTTCGGGCTGCTCCGGTTCCGGCTCGGGGACGTCCTCCTCGTCGGGGAGGGTGGTGAGCGACCCCGGGTCGTCCGGCACCGTCACGTCCACGTCGGTGAGCGGTTCGATCTCCGGCCGGGTCTCCCCGGACAGCCCCGGGACGGACTCCAGCGGGTCCTCCAACCGGTCGGACGTTCCGTCGGGCAGGCGCACCGGCAGCATCAGCGTGAACGTGCTGCCCTCGCCGGGTGTGCTCTGCACCCGGATGTCGCCGCCGAGCAGCCGCGCGAAGTTGCGGCTGATGGACAGCCCGAGCCCGGTCCCGCCGAAGCGGCGGCTGGTACCGCCGTCGCCCTGGTGGAAGGCCTCGAAGATCACCTGCAGCTTGTCGTCGGCGATCCCGATACCGGTGTCGGTGACGGAGAACGCGATGACCTCCTCGTTCTCGGAGAACATGTCGAGGTCGGCGTTCTCCACCGCCCAGGCCGGCTCGATCAGCAGCCGCACCTCGCCGGAGCCGGTGAACTTGACGGCGTTGGACAGCAGGTTGCGCAGGATCTGCTGCAGCCGCTGCTCGTCGGTCCAGAGGTAGTTGGGGATGTCGGGGGACACCTCGACGGCGAACGCCAGGCCGCGCTCGCCCGACATCGGGCGGAACGACGCCTCCACGTAGTCGACGAGGTTGCTGATCGACACCTCGACCGGCTGGACCTCCACCCGGCCCGCCTCGACCTTGGACAGGTCCAGGATCTCGTCGATGAGCTGCAGCAGCTCACTGCCCGACTTGTGGATCGTCTGGGCGAACTCCACCTGCTTGGCGGTGAGGTTCTGCTCGGAGTTGTCGGCCAGCAGCCGCGCGAGGATCAGCAGGCTGTTCAGCGGAGTCCGCAGCTCGTGCGACATGTTGGCGAGGAACTCCGACTTGTACTTGGACGACACCTGCAGCTGGTGCGCGCGGTCCTCCAGGGAGCGCCGCGCCCGCTCGATCTGCCGGTTCTGCAGCTCGATGGCGCGGTTCTGGCTGGCGAGCTGGCCGGCCTTGCTGTGCAGCTCGGCGTTCTTCCTGCGCAGCTCCTCCTGCTGGCGCTGGAGCTCGTTGGAGCGCTCCTGCAGCGCCGTGGTGAGCTGCCGGGACTGCAGCAGCAGGTACTCGGTCTTGGAGTTCGCGAGGATCGTGTTGATGGTGGTGCCGATCATGGTCACCAGCTGGCGCATGAAGTCCAGGTGGACCTCCCGGAACTCCCCGTAGGAGGCCAGCTCGATCACCCCGAGCACCCGGCCCTCGGAGATGACCGGGAAGATCGCCAGGCTCAGCGGCGGTGCCTCGCCCAGCCCCGACCGGATCGTCACGTAGTCGGAGGGGACGTTGTACAGCACCATCTCGCGCTTCTGGGCGATGGCCTCCCCGGCCAGCCCCTCGCCGGCGCGCAGGTGGCTGCGCTCCTCGCTGGGCTGGTACCCGAATCCCGCGTAGAGGCGGAACGTCTCCTCGTCCCCGTCGTCCTCCGGGAGGAAGCAGGCGCCGTGCGCCGCCTCCACCAGCGGGGTCACCTCGGTCATGATGAGGCGGGCGAGCTCGTTGAGGTCGCGGTGGCCCTGCATGAGACCGGAGACGCGGGCGAGGTTGCTCTTGAGCCAGTCCTCGTCCCGCTGGGCCGCCGTGGTCTCGCGCAGGTTGGTGACCATCAGGTTGATGTTGTCCTTGAGCTGCTGCATCTCCCCGCGCGCGTCCACCTGGATGTTCTGGGTGAGGTCGCCGCGGGTGACGGCGCTGGCGACCTCACCGATCGCGCGCACCTGGGAGGTGAGGTTGCCGGCGAGCCCGTTCACGCTGTCGGTGAGCTGCTTCCAGGTGCCGGAGACCCCGTCCACCTTGGCCTGACCGCCGAGCTGGCCCTCGCTGCCGACCTCGTGGGCCACCCGGGTGACCTCGGTGGCGAACGCCGACAGCTGGTCGACCATGGTGTTCACGGTGTCCTTCAGCTCCAGGATCTCCCCCTGGGCGTCCACCGTGATCTTCTTGCTCAGGTCGCCGTTGGCGACCGACGACGTCACCTGGGCGATGTTGCGGACCTGGGACGTGAGACTGTGCGACATCGAGTTCACGTTCTCCGTGAGGTCCTTCCAGATCCCCGAGACGCCGCGCACGTCCGCGCGCCCGCCGAGCTGACCCTCGGTACCGACCTCGCGGGCCACCCGCGTCACCTCGTCGGCGAACGCCGACAGCTGGTCCACCATGACGTTGATGGTGTCCTTCAGCTCCAGGATCTCGCCCTTGGCGTTGACCGTCACCTTCTTGGTGAGGTCGCCGCTGGCGACGGCGCGGGTGACGATGGAGATCTGGCGCACCTGGTGGGTCAGGTTGTTGGCCATGGAGTTCACGTTGTCGGTCAGGTCCTTCCACACGCCGGAGACGTCGCGGACGTGGGCCTGACCGCCCAGCTGGCCCTCACTGCCGACCTCGCGCGCCATGCGCGTGACCTCGTCGGCGAAGGACTCCAGCTGGTCGACCATGGTGTTCACGGTGTCCTTGAGCTCCAGCATCTCGCCCTGGGCGTCCACCGTGATCTTCTTGGTCAGGTCACCCTTGGCGACAGCGGTGGTGACCTGGGAGATGTTGCGCACCTGGGAGGTGAGGCTGTGCGACATCGAGTTGACGTTGTCGGTCAGGTCCTTCCAGATCCCCGACACGCCTTTCACGTTGGCCCGGCCACCGAGCTTGCCCTCGGTACCCACCTCGCGGGCCACCCGCGTCACCTCGTCGGCGAACGAGTCGAGCTGGTCGACCATGCTGTTCACGGTCTCCTTCAGCTCCAGCATCTCGCCCTGCACATCGACCGTGACCTTGCGGCTCAGGTCACCGTGGGCGACGCTCGTGGTCACGCGGGAGATGTCGCGCACCTGGTTGGTGAGGTTGTCCGCCATGGAGTTCACGTTGTCGGTCAGGTCCTTCCAGATCCCCGACACGTCCTTCACGTTGGCCCGGCCACCGAGCTTGCCCTCGGTACCCACCTCGCGGGCCACCCGCGTCACCTCGTCCGCGAACATCGTCAACTGGTCGACCATGGTGTTGACGGTGTTCTTCAGTTCCAGCATCTCGCCCTGCACGTCCACGGTCACCTTGCGGCTCAGGTCACCGTGGGACACCGCCACCGTCACGTTGGAGATGTCGCGTACCTGGGCGGTCAGTCGCGCCGCCATCTGGTTCACCGAGTCGGTGACGTCGAGCCACGCACCGGACACGCCCTCGACCCTGGCGCTGCCGCCGAGCTTGCCCTCGGTGCCGACCTCGCGGGCCACCCGCGTCACCTCGTTGGTGAAGCTGTGCATCTGGTCGGTCATCCGGTTCACCGACGATGCCAGCTGCAGCAGGTCGCCCTGCAGGGGGCCGTGCGTGCTGGTGAGGTCCGCCCGCGGGGACAGGTCACCGCCGGCCACCGAGTCCAGGATCTGGGCTGCCGAGACCACGGGTTCGCTCACCACGTCGAGGAGCTGGTTGAGCGCCTGCACGCTCTCGTCCCACGCGCCTCCCGCAGGCGTGACCGAAATACGTTCGGTAAGCTTGCCTTGATTGTTGACGACACCACTGACGCGCTGCAGCTCGCTGCTGAGTTGTTCACAGTTGTCCAGGACCTGGTTGAACACGGCGGCGATCTCCCCCGTCTTGCCGCCGCCCTCGGAATTCAGCCGTACGCTGAAGTCCCCGTCGCGCATGTGGTAGAGCGCGTCGAGGAGCGTGTCCAGTTGTGCGTCGGATGCCGGTGCCCCGGTCGTATCGGGCATGGATCCCTCCTTGGCAACACAGTCGCCGCTGTGCCCCGCGACGGCAGGAATAATGGGGGCGTCGCCGCCGCTGGACATGGGGTGTCTCACGAAGCGGGGAGGAACGCCTACTCATCCCCACACCGTACTGTGGCGTGCGGTGGTCTTGTTGGGTAATGTCCACGCTCCGGTGGAGCGCCGTGCCCCTACCGTAATCATCCGGGCTAATCGATACATTGATGTTCTGACGTGCTAACCGTCTCGACCGTTGTTCCCGCTGACCCGCGTCCGCAGCCCCCAGGGCGCCGCAGTGCCCAGCGGACGCCAGGCGCAAGAGGGGTGGGTTGACAGGCTCGCCGGGTTCGTCCGCCCCGTCCGACTCGGAAAGAAACCGTACGGCTTCACAATGCCACATGACACCATGAAGGTCGCCCGCCGGGAATTCCCGCCCACCGCTGAGACGGCGGGCGAAGCGCGCGCGTTCGTCAACGAGACACTGCGCGAGTGGAACGCCGAGAACTCAGCGGACGAGATCATCCTGCTCGTCAGCGAACTGGTGACGAACGCGGTCATCCACGCCGAGAGCACCCTGGAACTGACGCTGCGCAGGCTCCCCGACGCGGTGGAGGTCGTCGTCGCCGACCGGGTTCCGGAACGCGCCGTCCCCAAGGCCGGCCCCCTGGTGGTGGACTCCTCCTCCACGAGCGAGGAGGGCCACGGCGGGCTGGGACTCGGCCTGGCCGCGGCCATCGCCTCCACGTGGGGAGTGAGTTACAGCACGAACGACAAGGCCGTCTGGTTCCGGGTGAACGACCCCGAGACCACCGACCGCACGCAGCACAGCGACCTCACCCCGCCGCTGCCGACCCGCCCCGCCCGCAACCACCAGAGCGCCCGCCCCAACCGGTGGTCGGCACTGGACGCGGCGCTGTCCGCGCGGCTCTCCCTGCCGGACCTGCTGGACCGCACCGTGGAGACCACCAGGTCCGCCCTCGGCGGTGACGCCTCCTACATCGCGCTGGCCACCACGGACGAGACCGAGTGGGAGGTGCGGGCCGCCACCGGGCTCACGAACGGCCCGTGGCGCCCGTTCCGCAGCCGCACCGAGGAGACGTTCCCGTCCGCCACCCCAGCGCCGGGCGCCGTCATCAACGACGACCTGATGATCGCCCGGGCCCACCGCGGCAGGCTCGCCGAGGCCGGGATGCGCTCCCTGGTCACGGCCCCGCTCATCGTCGACGGCCGGATCACCGGCCTCGTCGGTGTGGCCTCCCGGCGGGTGCGCCACTTCGGCGACGCCGCGGCCCACCGCCTGCAGGAGGCGGCCGACCGCATCGCCCTGCCCATGGAACGCGCCCGCCTGGCGGAGGTGGAGCTGTCCCGGCGCGCCAGCCTCAGTTTCCTCGCCGAAGCCAGCGACCTGCTCACCAGCACCCTCAACGAGCAGATGACGGCGGCGCTGGCGGCGCAGCTCGCCACGTCCCGGCTGGGCACGTGGTGCGCGGTGCACAGCACGAGCGACCTGGGCAGCACCGAGCTGGTGCACGCGATCCACCGCAACGAGAACAACAACGACACCCTGAAGACGCTGATGACGAAGCTCCCGCCGGCGGAGCAGCGCCAGCCCCGCCCGCTGTGGAGCCGGGAGGCGCTGGCGGAGAACGGGCTCGACGACGAGCTCACCCTGGAGGTGGCCCAGAGCCCCGCGATCAGCATCCCGCTGGTGGCCCACAGCCGCGAGCTGGGGCGGTTCACCCTGGGCAAGGAGACCGGGGAGGACTTCACCCGCGAGGAGGTGGACATCGCCGACGACCTGTCCCGGCGCGTCTCCTCGGCGATGGAGAACGCGCGGCTGTACGCCGACCAGACGTCGATGAGCGAGGCACTGCAGCGCAGTCTCCTACCCGCCAAGGAGAAGGAGCCCGTCATCCCCGGGGTGGACCACGCCGTGTTCTACCGCCCGGCCGACGAGCGCACCGTGGTCGGCGGCGACTTCTACGACGTGTTCGCCACCGACGGCCGCTGGTGCTTCGCCATCGGCGACGTCTGCGGCACCGGACCCGCCGCGGCCGCCGTCACCGGCCTGGCCCGCCACACCCTGCGGGCCCTGGCCCACGAGGGGTTCTCCCCCGCCCACATCATGCACCGGCTGAACCTCGCCATCCTGGAGGAGAACACCTCCACCCGGTTCCTCACCATGCTCTACGGGGAGATGGTGCCGCTCGGCGGGCCCGGCGACGGCATGCGCATCCGGATGGTGTCGGCCGGACACCCGCTCCCGCTGCGGCTGAACCAGAAGGGCGAGGTCTCCACCATGGGCACCTCCCAGCCGCTGCTGGGCGCGTTCGACGACGTGGACTTCTTCACCGAGACGGTGGAGGCCACCTCCGGCGACGTGCTGCTCGCCGTCACCGACGGGGTGACCGAGCGCCGCAACGGTTCGGCCATGCTCGGCGACGAGGGGCTGGTCCAGCTGTTCTCGCACTGTTCCGGACTGACGGCCCAAGCGGTGACGGTGCGCCTCGACCGCGAGCTGGAGTCGTTCGCCCCCGGCGGGCACACCGACGACACCGCCATGCTGGTGCTGCGGTTCCTCTAGGTCCGGCCGGGGACGCTCAGAGCCACCCCATCTCCCGGGCGGTGCGCACGGCGGACATGCGGTTGTCCGCCCCGGTCTTCGTGATGGCGCTGGAGAGGTAGTTGCGCACCGTGCCCTCGGTGAGGTGCAGCGCGGAGGCGATGGCCGCCGCGGACGCCCCGTCCTCGGCGGCGCGCAGCACCTCGCTCTCGCGCGCGGTGAGGGGGCTCTCACCGGTCGCCATCGCGTCCGCGGCCAGGTCGGTGTCCAGCGACCGCCCGCCCCGGTGCACGGTCCGGATCGCGTCGGCGAGGCGCTCCACCGGCGCGTCCTTCGCCAGGAAGCCCCGCGCCCCGGCCTCCAGGGCCCGGCGCAGGTAGCCCGGCCGGCCGAAACTCGTCAGGATCAGCACCCCGCACCCGGGCATCTCCCGGGCCAGCCGCGCCGCCACCTCCAGCCCGCCCGCCCCGGGCATCTCGATGTCCAGCACCGCGATGTCAGCGCCGTGGCCGGTGACGGCATCCACCACACCGTCCCCGCGGCTCACCTGGGCCACCACCTCCAGGTCCTCCTCCAGACCCAGCAGGGCGGCGATGGCGCCGCGCACCAGATGCTCGTCCTCGGCCAGCACCACCCGGATCACGCGCCACCGTCCTTCCCGCTCCGCTCCGGCCGGGCGGCCCCGTCGCCGCCGCCCGCGGGGAGCGGCAGGACGGCCCGCACGAGGAACCCGTCGGTGCCGCTGCGGCTCGCCGACAGAGTGCCGCCGACCGCGGCGGTGCGCTCCTCCAGTCCGGCCAGCCCGTTGCCGGCGCGGTCCGAGGCCTGCGGTCGCGTGTTACCGCCGGGCAGGCCGTCGTTGTACACCTCGATCGCCACCGCGCGCTCCTCCCGGCGAAGGGTGATCTCACAGTTGCGGGCCCGGCTGTGCCGCAGCACGTTCGTCCCGGCCTCCCGTACCAGCCAGCCGGCCGTGCCGCGCAGCTCCCGGGGGAGGTCGACGTCGCCGCCGGTGACCGCGCAGGACACCCCGGCGGCGGTGAGCACCGCGCACACGCTCCGCACCTCGGTGGCGAAGTCGACCTCGCGGTAGTTGCTGACGGCTGAGCGCACCTCCCGCAGCGCTTCCCGGGCCGTGTTCTGCACGGTCAGCATCTCGCTCGCGGCGCGCTGCGGGTCCCGTTCGGCCAGCCGCGCGGCGAGCTCGCTCTGCACCGCGATACCGGAGAGGCTGTGCCCGAGCAGGTCGTGCATGTCGCGGGCGAACCGCAGCCGCTCCTCGCTCACCGCGAGCTGGGCCTGGGCCTCACGCGCGGAGATGGCCTCGTTGGTGATGTCCCACAGCGCCATCCACACCCAGTTGCCCAACGCGATCAGGGCGGTCCACAGGACGAGGAAGACGAGGAGGGCCGCGAGGACGACGCCGGCGTACTCCTGGTGGTAGACGTCCGGGTAGCTGTGCCCGAGCAGCACGCCGTTGCCGACCCGCAGCCACGGTACGAGCAGCAGCACCGCCGCGAGCACCGCGCTCTCCCGGCGGGACACCACCAGCATGGCGCACGCCCACCACAACCCGCCGATCATGAGCGTGGTGATGGTGACGTCCAGCAGCCCTCCGATCGCCAGCACCAGCAGGAACGACACCCACACCAGCGTGTGCGCGCGTGCCAGCGGCTGCCACACCCGCGCCAGCATCATCCGCGCGGTCACAACGCCGAGCGGCAGGCTCACGAGCACCCCGGCCGCCGGCCGCCACGCGGCGACCTCCCGCGGGCCGATCTGGTCCAGGGCGGTCGACAACGCCAGGAAGGGGATCAGCACGCCGGGCATGAGCAGCAGCATGCTCTTCATCGACCGGCGCACGAACCGCATCCGGCGTTCGAGCCGGTCGCCGCCCTGCGCGGCGCCGGGGCCGGGGCCGGGTCCCGTCCCGCGCGTCTCCTCGTCCACTGTCATTCCCCCAGGATGCACTGGTGCCGTGGCGGCCGTCCCGTCCCCGGCCGCCACGGCCCGCCGCCGGGGACGTGCCCGCGTACCCCGGCGGCTGTTCACGCGTCACACCGGGATCACCCGGAGCGGCGCGGGTCCCATCGGAAGAAACGCAGCGCCAGGACGGCGGCACCGCACCAGACCACCAGGGTCAGCAGCGGTATCGGGCTGGCCAGCCACAGTTCCCCGATGCCCGCCGGGGACGCGTTCTCCGGACCGCCGACGAGATCGTGGCCGGTGTAGGCGCTCTGCACCAGCTCGATCGCCGGAGCCATCGGCAGGGCGCGGCACACCGCGGCCAGCCCGTCCGGCATGATCTCCAACGGCACCGCCAACCCGCTGGCGGCGTAGAAGAGCAGGAACGGCACGATCGACACCATCTGGGCGATCTCGGCATTGCGCGCCAGCGGGGTCATGGCGGCCCCCAGCAGCACCATGACCACGGTGATCAGCACCAGGGTCAGCAGCAGCAGCACGGGCGCGGACGGCCAGAGCTGGTACCGCACCCCCAGGAGCATGCCGATCATCGCGGACAGCGCGAGCACGACCACCAGAACGGACAGCACCACCGCCCCGACCAGGGCGACCGGCGGAACCCCGCTGACCCGGAACCGTTTCAGGATCGTCTGCTCCCGCCGCGCCGTCAGCACGTTCATGACGTGCATGACGCCGACGACCATGGCGCCGAGAGGGATGGTGCCGGCGATGAACAACGCCGCCATGTCTATCCCGGGAAGCGCCTCCTCGCCCTCCTGCGCCAGGCCGAGGGCGGCCAGGAACAGCGGCAGCACCGCGATGTAGAGCGCCATCCGGTACCGGTAGAACAGGACCAGCTCGGTGCGGGCCAGCCGCAGGGTCTGTCGTAGCGTCCGCCCGACCGGGCCGGGGGCGGGTGCGGTGGTCGTCATGGTTCTCTCCTGCCGGGTGTGTCGTGCGTGGGAACGGCTACTGGGAGGCCGGGCCCGCGGTGTCGTCGGCGATGCTCAGGAACACGTCCTCCAGCGAGGCGGTGCGCAGCTCCAGCCGGCCCAGGGTGGTGCCGGTGCGGTCGGCCCACTCCAGCAGCGCCGCCATGGCGCGGTGCGCCCGCCCGTCACCGTCCTCACCGGTGACGGTGTAGCGGGCCCAGGGCTCGCCGCCGCGCACGTCCACCTCCGCCTCCGCGCCGGGCAGCTCCGGCAGGTCCGCCAGGCGCAGGTGGTCCGGCATCCGGAAACCGATCCGGTCGCCCCAGGTGGAGAGCACGTCGGCGAGCCGCCCCTCCTCCCGGATCGCACCGTGGTGCATGATGGCGAGCCGGTCGGCGAGCCGCTCCGCCTCCTCCAGGTAGTGGGTGGTGAGCAGGACGGCGACGTTCTCCTCCCTCAGCCCGCTGACCAGGTCCCACAGGTCCCGGCGGCCCTCCGGGTCCATGCCGGTGGTGGGTTCGTCCAGGAACAGCGCCTCGGGGCGGGTGAGCACGGCCAGCGCCAGGTCCAGGCGGCGCTTCTCCCCGCCGGAGAGGCTGCGTACCTGCGCCGAGGCGCGGTCGGTCAGCCCCACCATCTCCAGGGTCCGGCCGCGTGGCCGGGGGTCGTCGCACAGGTCGCGGGCGAGGTCCACGGTCTCGGCGACGGTCAGCTCGGGGAACACCCCGCTGTTCTGCAGGACGGCGTTGGTGCGCCCGCGCAGCCGCGCCGGTTGGCCGTAGGGGTTGGCGCCGAACACGCGCACCTGCCCGCCCGACGGGCGGCGGAACCCCTCGAGGGTCTCCACCGTGGTGGTCTTGCCGGCACCGTTCGTGCCGAGCAGGGCGAACACCTCGCCCCGCGCGACGTCGAACGAGACGTCCCGGACCGCCTGGACCGTGCCGAAGTTCTGCCGCAGCTCCCGCACGCTGACCGCGGTGTCAACTCCCGGTTCGGCGCCGCTTCCGGAGGGTGCGGGGGCGGGTGGTACCTGCTGTGCCGTTTCCATACCCACCAGTGTTCCGGCGGGTGGCCAGGACGGTGTAGTCCCGGATGACACCGCTCGACCATGACGGATGTCATGGCCCGCCGCTCCACCAACGGAACGCGGGGCCGACCGGCGGGCTGTGCGCCCGAACGGCGAATGTGCGTATTCGGCTGACGCGTCCTCGCGATTGTGGGTATAACACCGAGAGGAACACCCTCGACACCGAACGGAACGAACCACCGGCCCGGCTCCGCAGCGGCGGGCTGGGCTCCCCCAGCCGCGCGACGAACCGCGCACCCCCGGAGGAGGTTTTTGCCGTGCCGCAACCGTCCCGTCTCGTCTGGCGCAGTGACCTGGGTTGGAGTTCCTACTCCCCCGCCGCCGACGCCGACCCCAAACAGGGGCTGGTGATCCACTACGACAGCGCCGACCAGAACCTCGCCAACAAGTCGCACTCGGCCTGCATCGACTACTGGAACGCCACCCGCGACTACCACGTCAACAGCAACGGCTGGGTGGACATCGGCTACTCGTTCCTGGCGTGTGCCCACGGTTACGTGATCGAGGGGCGCGGCCCGTTCAAACAGCAGGCCGCCCAGCGCGGCGCCAACGACACCCACTACTCCGCCACCCTGGCGCTGGGCCCCAACGACCCCATCCCCGACGAGCAGGTGCGGGCGGTGCGCGAGCTGCGCGCCTGGCTGATGGAACCCGACACCAGCATCTCCGGTGACGTGTACGGCCACCGTGACTTCAACTCCACCTCGTGCCCGGGAGACGCGGCCTACCGGATGGTGCGCGACGGCACCTTCACCAAGAACCCGGGCGACGACATCCCCGACGACGGGGGAGGCGGCGGAGGTGGTGGCGGGGGCGACGCGCCCGACTGGCCGGGAACCTACCTGTCCCAGCCGCCCGTGGAGCACTCCGCGGCCTGCGAGACGTGGCAGGACCGCATGCGCGAACGCGGGTGGGTGGACTCCGACGGCCGAGAGCTGACCGTCGACGGGTGGTACGGCCCCGAGTCCGAGCGGGTGTGCTCTCTGTTCCAATCGCAGAAAGGGCTTGCCGTGGACGGCATTGTCGGGCCGAACACCTGGGACGCCACCTGGGAGGCCCCCGTCACCTGAACCGCGCGCACCCGCGGCGAACGGCGGGCGAGGGGCCACCGCGCTCCGGCCGGGAGCCCCCGCCCGCCACCGGTGGACGCCGGTCATGCGGACGGTGTCCAGGCCGGGACCAACGCGGCGGGGTGCGCACCCGCCGTACGCCCACCCCGCCGGCCCCTGGCATTCCTAGCTGTCGAAACCCATCCCCATGCGGTCCAGGGTGCGCAGCCACAGGTTGCGCCGGCCGCCGTTGCGGTCGGCGGCGGCGATGGCGCGCTTGGTCAGTTCGATTCCGGCGAACCGCAACGGTTCGGGCGGGAACGGCACGGGTTTCTCCCGCACCATGCGCAACCGGGTGCGCTCCGTCTCCTCACCGGCGAGCAGGTCCAGCATCACCTGGGCGCCGAACCGGGTGGCGCCCACACCCAGGCCGGTGTAGCCCGCCGCGTAGGCGAGCTTCCCGCCGAAGGCGGTGCCGAAGAACGGGCAGAACCGGCTGCAGGTGTCGATGACCCCGCCCCACGTGTGGGTGAACCGCACCCCCTCCAACTGGGGGAAGGTGGCGAGGAAGTGCCGGGCCAGCCGCTGGAACGTCTCCCCCCGCTGGTCGAACTCGGGGCGCACCTTCCCCCCGTAGTGGTAGACGACGTCGTAGCCGCCCCACAGGATGCGGTTGTCGGAGGTCATCCGGTAGTAGTGGAACTGGTTGCCCTGGTCGCTGGTGCCGTGCGGCTCGTGCCAGCCGATCGCGGCCACCTGCTCGTCGGTGAGCGGCTCGGTCATCAGCGCGTAGTCGTAGACCGGGGCGAGGAAGTGCCGCAGCCGGCGCAGCGGCCCCGGGAACGCACCGGTCCCCCAGGCGACGCGGCGCGCCGTCACCGCCCCGCCGGAGGTCTCCAGCCGCATCCCGCCGGAGGTGGAACGCAGCCCCCGCACGGGGGTGTGTTCGAAGATCCGTACCCCCAGCCGCAGGCACACCTCCCGCAGTCCCCACGCGAGTTTCGCCGGGTGCACCAGCGCCACACCGTCGCGGTCGTACAGTCCGCCGACGTAGGTGGGCGAGTCCACCATGGCGCGGGTCTCCGCCGCGCTCAGGGACCGGACGTCGTAGCCCATGGCGCGCATGGTCCGGGCGCTGGCGCCGAACTCCTCCGCCTGCCACGGTTCGGTGGCCACCAGCAGTTCCCCGGACCGGTGGAACTCGGCGTCGATGCCATAGCGCCGCACCGTTTCCTGGATGGCGTCCAGGTTGGCGTGGCCGAGGCGTTCCAGTTCCGCGATCTCCTCGGGCCAGCGTTCGGCGCCGTTGTCGTGGCCGTGGGTGAGGCTGGAGGCGCAGAACCCGCCGTTGCGTCCGGACCCGGCCCAACCGACGGTGCGGGCCTCCAGCAGGACGACGTCCCGGTCGGGGTCGCGTTCCTTGGCGAGCAGGGCGCTCCACAGGCCGCTGAACCCGCCGCCGACGACGGCGAGGTCGGTTCTGGTCTCGCCGGACAGCGGGGCTCGGGGGTCGGGGGCGTCCTGCCCGCCGCCCTGGGGGTCCAGCCAGAACGTGCGGGGGCGAGCCCCGGCCAGCGCCTCGGCTGCCAGGGTTTCAGACGCGGATGCGGGCACGGTGTATCACTCCGTCGGTTCGGTGGGTGCGGTGGCGGCGGCCCCGTCCGGGAGGGGCGGGGTCACCGCCGGCGGCGGGCGAGGACGATGTTGCCGATCGCCAGCAGGACGCCGACACTGAACGTCAACGTCCCCATGACGTTGACCTGCGGTGGGATTCCGGCGCGGGTGGAGCCCCAGATCCACAGCGGGAAGGTGCTGGTCTCCCCGCTGACGAACGTGGTGATGATGAAGTCGTCCACGGACAGGGCCAGCGCCAGCAGCGCCCCCGCCATGATGGCGGGCAGCAGCATCGGCAGGGTTACCAGGCGGAACGTCGTCCACACGCCGGCGCCCAGGTCGCGGGCGGCTTCCTCCAGTTTCGGGTCGAGGGTCATGACGCGCGCCCGGACGGTGATCGCCACGAACGAGATGGTGAACATGACGTGGGCGATCAGGATGGTGACGAAACCGGTGCTGATGCTCATCGTCAGGAACAGCGACAGCAGGGAGGCCCCCATCACCACCTCGGGGGCGGAGATCGCGGCGAACATCACCAGGTTGGTGGTGCCCTGGCCGTGGAACCGGTAGCGGCCCAGCGCCAGCCCGAGCAGGCTGCCGATCCCGCCGGCGATGAGCATGGTGAGCAGACCGATCGCCACCGTGTTGAACAGCGCGTGGTTGAGGTCCTCGTAGGCGAACGCCTGGCCGTACCACTTGAACGTGAACCCCTGCCAGGACACGTTCTGGCGGCCGCTGATGTCGTTGAAGCTGAAGGCGACCATCGCCGCGACCGGTGCGAACAGCCACAGCAGCACCGCCCGGGTGAACCACTTCCCCCAGTCGATCCGTCCGGCGAGGCCGCCGGTCCGGGCGGGCCGCCCGGAGGCCGGCGCCGGCGTCGGCGCCGGTGTGGTGGTGTCCGTGCTCATTTGGCCTGCACCTCCATGACCTGCTCGGTACCGAGCGCCCGCGCGTAGCTGAAGATGCCGATCAGCAGGATCGCCATGAGGACGAACGTGATCGCGGCCGCCAGGGGGTAGGAGTTGTTCACCAGATACTGGGTGCGGATGATGTTGCCGATCATGGTGGTGTGGGTCCCGCCGAGCACCGAGGCGCTGACGTAGTCGGCGCTGGTGGGCACGAACACCATGAGCACCCCGGCGAAGACGCCGGGCAGGGAGATCGGCAGCACCACCCGCACGAACGCCTGCACGCGGGTGGCGTACAGGTCGTAGGCGGCTTCCACGACGCGGTGGTCCACCCGCTCCAGCACGGCGTAGATCGGCAGCACCATGAACGGCAGGAAGTTGTACGCCAGGCCGCAGATGACGGCGAGGGCGGTACTCAGCACGTGGAAGCCCTCGGGCAGCATCCCGAGGTCCTTGACCGTGCCGAACAGGACGCCGTCGTCGGCCAGCGTGAACTTCCAGTTGATCGTGCGCAGCACCTGGGGCACGAAGAACGGCAGCAGCAACAGCAGCAGGTAGGTCGACTTGTGGGCGCCGCCGTTGAACGACACCCAGTACGCCACGGGGTAGCCGACGGCGATGCACAGCGCTGTCGCGCAGAACCCGTAGAACAGGGACCGCAGCAGTTGGGGCCAGTAGGTCGCGACCGCCTCGGCGTAGTTGCCGACCGCCAGCGTGTTGCGGAAACCGTCGATGACGTTGCCGCTCATCGTGGACACCGACAGCATGCCGCAGATCGGCACGACGAAGAAGATCGCCAGCCAGATCCAGGCGGGGAGGACGAGGAAGTACGGAGCTCTCCTGGTTCGCATTCCGCCCCCTATGCCTGTGTGATCTCGAGGAAGCGGCCGGTGAACGACTTCTCGTCGTCCACCGGGACGGTCACGTAGTTGTGCAGCCGCTCGTAGTCCTCCTCGGTGGGGAACACCAGCGAGCTCTCGGCCAGGTCGGCCAGCCGCTGCTTCTCCTCGCCCGAGGCCTCCTCGGCGCGCCGCCGCAGCACGTCCTGGCTGTCGGGCACGGGCGAGACGTAGTTGATGTAGGAGGTGAGGCCGGCGGCGATCTCCGGGTCGTAGAGGAAGTCCATCATCATGGCGGCGTCCACCGGGTTCCTCGCCGTGTAGGGGATCATCATGTTGTCGGTCCAGATGGTGGCGCCCTCCTCGGGGACCACGAACCTGAGGTTGGCGTTCTCCTCGGCGTTCTGCTGGTACACGTCGCCGGACCACGCCATGGACATCCAGATGTTGCCGGTCGTCAGCGGCTGGATGTAGTCCTGTTTGTAGTAGGAGCGCACGATGCCGCGGTCCCGCTGCTCCTCGAGCCTGCGCGCGGCGTCCTCCCAGTCGTCGCGGGTGGAGTCGGCCGGGGCGACCCCGTTGAGCAGCAGGCCGAAGTTCGCGATCTCCTGCGGGTCGCCCATCATCCCGACCCGCCCGGCGAACTGGGGATCCCACAGGTCGGCGATGCTGGTGATCTCGCGGTCGACGTACTCGGGGTTGTAGGCGATCCCCGTGATCCCGGACGTGTAGGGGACGGTGAACTCGTTGCCGGGGTCGTAGTCGGTGTTCTTGTAGAGCTCACCGCCGTACTCGGCGTAGTTCGGGAGCTTGTCGTGGTCCAGCGGCGCCAGGTAGTTGAGCGCCTTGAGCTTGGTGAACTCCACGCCGTTGGTCATCACCATCAGGTCGGCCCCGATGTCACTCCCCTCGGCCAGCCGCGGCTGGATCTGGCCGAACCACGAGGGGTTCTCCTGGATGGCTTCCTGGTAGTCGACGGTGATGCCGGTGGAGTCGGTGAACTGCCGCAGCTGGGTGCGGTCGGAGTCCATGTACAGCGGCCAGTTGGCGAACCGCAGGTGCCCGTTGCTTTCCTTGTCCGACCAGTACTGCGCCACCGGTGTCGCTTCGCGTTTCTCGCCCGCGATGGAGCAGCCGCTCAGGGCGAGTCCCGCCGTGAGCGCGCCGGCGCCCGACAGGCGCAGCGCGGTGCGCCGGCTGTAGCGGGCCCGGGTCAGCCCGCGGATCAGCGCGGGGTCGTTGGGTGAGGAGATACGCACGTCATCAACCGCTTCTCTGCTCGAGGGCGTCGGCAGGGCATCGGGGGCCGGCCGGGTCCCGGCCGGCCCGGGGTGGGCTGGTCACTCCGGTAGGACGAAGGAGTGCTCGGGAAGCCAGGAGAGCCACACCTCGTCGCCGCGTTCCGCGAGGTTCCCGGCGCCCGAGGCGTTCTGCTGGAACATCACGATCTCCGATCCGGCGGCCGTGTCGACGGTGTAGTGGGTGGCCGACCCCTGGTACACCACCTCGGTGACCCGCCCCCGCACGCGGCTGTGGTCGGGGGCGGGTTCCGACGTGGACAGGTGGATCTTCTCCGGCCGTACGGTCACGTCGATGCTGGCGCCGTCCTCCCGGTCGGTGCGCAGGTGCACGTGCTGGCCCGATCCCAGTTCCATCCGGGCCCCGTCACCGCCGGAGGTGACGGTTCCGGTGATCAGGTTG
This sequence comes from Haloactinospora alba, assembly GCF_006717075.1. Lineage (NCBI taxonomy): Bacteria > Bacillati > Actinomycetota > Actinomycetes > Streptosporangiales > Nocardiopsidaceae > Haloactinospora > Haloactinospora alba. The sequence continues at coordinate 269,338 of NZ_VFQC01000003.1, read as the reverse complement.
GAGGTACCGATGAACCCGGCGACGAACCGGCTCGCGGGCTGTTCGTAGATCTGCGCCGGAGTGCCGAGCTGCTCCACGGTGCCGTGGTTCATCACCGCGATCCGGTCGGACATCGTCAGCGCCTCCCCCTGGTCGTGGGTGACGTAGACGAAGGTGATCCCCACCTCGCGCTGGATGCGTTTCAGCTCGATCTGCATCGTCTGGCGGAGTTTGAGGTCCAGCGCGCCGAGCGGTTCGTCCAGCAGGAGGGCGCTGGGCCGGTTGACGAGGGCGCGCGCCAGCGCGACCCGCTGCTGCTGGCCTCCGGAGAGCTGGTTGGGCCTGTACTTGGCGCGGTCGCCGAGTTCCACCAGCTCGAGGGCTTCTGCCACCCGCCGCTGGATCTCCTGTGCCGGGGTCCTCGCGCGGCGCAGCCCGAAGGCGACGTTGTCGTGGATGGTCATGTGCGGGAAGAGCGCGTAGCTCTGGAACACCATGTTCACGTCGCGCCGGTTGGGAGGGACCCCGGTCACGTCGGTGCCGGCGAGGCTCACACTGCCCGTGGTGGGTTCCTCGAACCCGGCGATGAGCCGCATGGTCGTGGTCTTTCCGCACCCCGACGGCCCGAGCAGGGAGAAGAACTCCCCGCTGCCGATGTCCAGGTCGACGCCGCGCACGGCGGGGACGGTCTCCTGACCCGAGCGGTAGGTCTTGGTGACGCCGTGGAGGCTGATCGCCGGGCCGGACTGTTCCCCGCGGGGTTCGGTGCTGTGCGGCGCCGGGGTCTGTTGGGAGGTTGTCGCCATGGTTCGTCAGCGTCCTGTCTCCGGTCGGTGGTCGAGGGCGGCGGACCGTCAGTCGCGTCCGATGTAGCTCATGACGTGTTTGACGCGGGTGTACTCCTCCAGGCTGTACATCGACAGGTCCTTGCCGTAGCCGGACTGTTTGAACCCGCCGTGCGGCATCTCCGCGATCAGCGGGATGTGGGTGTTGATCCACACGCAGCCGAAGTCCAGCCGCCGGGACACCCGCAGCGCACGGGCGTGGTTCTGGGTCCACACGCTGGAAGCGAGACCGTAGCGGACCGAGTTGGCCCATGTCACGGCGGTGTCCTCGTCGTCGAACCGCTGGACGGTGATGGCGGGGCCGAAGATCTCGTCGGTGACCATCTCGTCGCCCTGGCGCAGCCCGGACACGACGGTGGGGGCGAAGAAGTAGCCCTCCTCGCCCACCCGGGAGCCGCCGGCCAGCACGTCGGCGTGGTCGGGGGTGCGCTCCAGGAACCCGCTGACGCGGTCGAGCTGGTTGGCGTTGTTCAGCGGCCCGTAGGCCGCGTCGGGGTTGTCCGGGCCGGCCGTGGTGGTGACACGCGCCTGTTCGGCCAGGGCGGCGGCCAGGTCGTCGTGGATACCGGGGGCGGCGAGTACGCGGGTGGCGGCGGTGCAGTCCTGGCCGGCGTTGAAGAAGCCGGCCTCGGCGATGCCGGCCGCGGCCTTCTCCACGTCGGCGTCGTCGAAGACGATCACCGGCGCCTTCCCGCCGAGCTCCAGGTGGAGCCGTTTCAGGTCCGCCGAGGCGCTCTGGGCGACCTCCAGTCCGGCGCGGGTGGAGCCGGTCAGCGACACCATCTGCGGGGTGGGATGCTCCACCAGGGCGCGGCCGGTGTCCCGGTCGCCGGTGACGACGTTGAGCACACCGGGCGGGAGGAACTCGGCGGCGATCTCGGCGAGCAGCAGGGTCGAGGCGGGGGTGGTGTCGGAGGGTTTGAGGACGATGGTGTCGCCGGCGGCCAGGGCGGGGCCGATCTTCCAGGCGGCCATGGCCATCGGGTAGTTCCACGGGGTGATCTGGCCGACGACGCCGAGGGGCTCCCGCCGCACCCAGGAGGTGTGGTCGGCCATGTACTCGTGGGCGGCCTTGCCCTCCAGGGTCCGGCTGGCGCCCGCGAAGAACCGCAGGGCGTCGGTGACCTGCCACAGCTCCTCGTCCCGGGTGCTGGAGAAGGGTTTGCCGCAGTTCTCCACCTCGGCGGCGACGAGTTCCTCGCCGCGCTCCTCCACGGCGTCGGCGAACTTGTTGATCGCGATCTGCCGCTCGGCCGGGGTGACGTCGCGCCACCGGTTCTCGAACGCGTCCGCTGCGGCGCGGAAGGCGTTGTCGAGGTCGGCCTGGGCGGAGACGGGGGCTTCGGCGAACACCTTCCCGGTGACGGGGTCGGTGAGTCCGGCGGTGCGGCCGTCGGCCGCGTCCACGTAGGCGCCGTTGACGAAGTTGCGCAGCTTCCTGGGGGAGCTGGGCTGGTGTGCCACGGGTTTCCTCCTCACGGTCCGTGATGCAGGACACAGTGCTTGTCGTTCCGGTACCTTGACAGACCACCGTGGCCAGCCACAAGGGATTCCGTTGTAAAAATCGCGTTTCGCCATCGATACTTGACACAAATTGGATTAATGCGACTATTTCACTGGGTAGACCGCGCACATACCCAACCCAGGGGAGCCCAAGTGACAACTCAGCCCAACCAGGCCGGACCCGCCGGCGGCCTCCAGCGCGCCGCCAAGGACCACCTGTGGATGCACTTCACCGACATGGGGGCCTACGCCGACGCGGACGTCCCGGTCATCACCAGTGGTGACGGCGTGTACGTCCGCGACGCCGACGGCAGGCGCTACCTCGACGGCCTGTCCGGCCTGTTCGTGTCCCAGGTGGGACACGGGCGCACCGAGATCGCCGACGCCATCGCCGACCAGGCCAGGGAACTCGCCTACTTCCCGCTGTGGACCTACGCCCACCCCCGGGCGATCGAGCTCGCCGACCGGCTGGCCGGGCTCGCGCCCGGCGACCTGAACCGGGTCTTCCTCACCACCAGCGGGTCCGAGGCGGTCGAGAGCGCCTGGAAGCTCGCCCGGCAGTACTTCAAGAGCGTCGGCCAACCCACCCGGCACAAGGTCATCAGCCGGCAGACCGCCTACCACGGCACCAGCCTCGGCGCGCTGTCCATCACCGGCGTCCAGGCCATCAAGACGCCGTTCGAACCGCTGGTGCCCAGCACCATCCAGGTGCCCAACACCAACATCTACCGGGCCCCCGTCCACGGCGACGACCCCGAGGCGTTCGGCCGCTGGGCCGCCGACCAGATCGAAGAGGCCATCCTGCAGAACGACCCGGAGACCATCGCCGCGGTCTACGTGGAACCGGTGCAGAACTCCGGCGGGTGCTTCCCGCCCCCGCCCGGCTACTTCCAGCGGGTGCGCGAGATCTGCGACCGTTACGGCGTCCTGATGGTGTCCGACGAGGTCATCTGCGCCTTCGGCCGGCTCGGCACCTACTTCGGCGCCCAGAAGTACGGCTACCTGCCGGACATGATCACCTTCGCCAAGGGCGCCACGTCCGGCTACGTCCCGCTCGGCGGGGTGATCGCGCGCGATGGCCTCATGGAACCGTTCCTGAACGGCGCCGGCGCGTTCGCGCACGGCATCACCTTCGGCGGGCACCCGGTGGCCGCGGCCGCCGCGCTGGCCAACCTGGACCTGTTCGAGCGCGACGGGCTGCTGGACAACGTGCAGCGCAACGCCGCCACGTTCCGCGCCACCCTGGAGAGGCTGCACGACCTGCCGATCGTGGGGGACATCCGCGGCGACGGGTACTTCTACGGGATCGAACTGGTCAAGAACAAGGAGACCAAGGAGACCTTCACCGACGAGGAGGCGAAACGCCTGCTCAACGGGTTCCTCTCCCCCGCGTTGCTGGAGGCCGGCCTCGTCTGCCGCGCTGACGACCGCGGCGACCCCGTCGTCCAGCTCGCCCCGCCGCTCACCTGCGGACCGGAACACTTCGAGGAGATGGAGCGCATCCTGCGCGGCGTCCTCACCGCCGCCTGGGACCGCGTCTGATCCCCGAGCACGGTAGTCATCCGCCCGTGTGTCCCGGGGCGCCCCGGGACACACCCCACCTACCTCCCGGGAGCGTCCTCGCCCTCCGAGACGGGTAGCTCCAGCACGGCCACAGCGCCGCCGTCGGCATCGGCGTTGGTGAAACTCAACCGCGCCCCGAGCACGCGAGCCTGGCCCACCGCGATCGTAAGGCCCAGGCCGTGCCCGCCTCCGGAGCCCTTCCGGAACCGGCCCGGGCCCTCGGCCAGAACCTCGTCCGGAAAACCCGGGCCGTGGTCCCGCACCCGCACCCGCGGCCCGTCCACCTCCACAACCACGGGTGGCCGCCCGTGGTTGTACGCGTTACTCACCAGGTTGGCCAGTACCCGCTCCAACCGCCGCGGGTCGGTGGCCACCACCGTCTCGGTCGCGACACGCACCTCGGGTTCGGACGAGTACGTCGCGACCCGCCGGGTGACGAAGTCGCCGACTGCGATGTCGGACAGCTCGGGCAGTTCCGTGGCCGTGTCCAACCGCGCCACCTCCAGCACGTCTTCGACCAGGTCACGCAGCACCGCGATCCGGCCACGTACCAGCTCCGTCGAACGCCCCTCCGGAAGCAGCTCCGCCGCCGTGGTCAACCCGGTCAGCGGAGTCCGCAACTCGTGCGCGATATCGGCGGTGACCTGGCGTTCCGCCTGCAGCCGGTTCTGCAGCGCGCTCGACATCGCGTCGACCGCCTGGGCCAGCTCAGCCGCCTCGTCCCGGGATCGGCCGCCGACCGCCGCACTGACCCGGGTGGAGTAATCCCCGTCGGCCACCCGGGCAGCCGCTGCCGCGGCATGGCGCAACCGGCGCGACAACCGCGCACCAATCACCACTCCGGCTCCCGTTCCCGTAGCGATGAGTGCCGCAGCACCCATCAGCAGCACCCGGTCCAGTGAGGCGCGGTCGTCCAACTGCGGCTGGTAGGACGAGCGCAGCGAGAGCGTGTCCCCACCCGTGGTGGACAGTGCCGCCCACACGACAGCACCCTGTGGAGTCTGGGTCACCATGGCGGCCGTGCCGCCCTCGGACGCCGCCTCCCGCAGGCGGTCCGGCAGCTTCGGGTCATTGAGCTGGCTGCGCAGCCCGGGCTGGCCGGTGCGGTCGTACTCCTCCAGCGCCAGTTCGAGCCGCTGCGTCTGCAACTGGCGGGCCTGCTCGGCCTGGCGGTAGGCGTAGGCGAAGTGCACGGTCAGGCTCAACGCCAGTGCGACCAGCGTGCTGACCAGCGCGATCGCGAGAGTGATCCGCCAACGCAGACTCACGGACCCTCGCTCACCAGCTTGTAGCCGAAACCGCGCACCGTCTCGATGCGGTCGGTGCCGATCTTGTTCCGCAGCCGCTGAACGTGCACGTCCACGACCCGGGTGTCCCCGCCCCACGCGTAGTCCCAGACGCTTTCCAGCAGGACGTCACGGCCGAGCACCGTTCCCGGCTCCTCGGCGAACCGCAGCAGGAGGCGCATCTCGGTGGGGGTCAGCGCGACCGGTTCACCGCCGCGTAGGACACGCACTCCCTCAGGGTCGATCTGCACGTCGCCGAACCGCAACGGTTCGTTTCCCGACGCGGGGCGCCCCGCGTCGGCCCTGCGCAGCACGGCACGGATGCGTGCTATGAGAACCGCGCTGTCGAAGGGTTTGGTGACGTAGTCGTCCGCGCCCTCCTCCAGCCCGACGACGATGTCCACCGGATCGTCCCGGGCGGTCAGCATCACGACCGGGGTGAGGTCGTCCTGGCGGATGCGCCGGCACAGGCTCACTCCGTTCATCTCGGGCAGCAGCACGTCCAGCAGCACGGCGTCGGGGCGCTGCTGCCGAAACGCTTCCCACCCGGCCCGGCCATCGTCGGCCACCGTTACCCGGAACCCATCGCGTTCCAGGCTCATCTGGGTGGTTTCCCGGATCACGGGGTCGTCCTCGACGAACAATACGTGCGGCTGTTCAACTCCCATCCCGCTACCCACTTTCGGCCACGAGCTTCTCTCCGTCCCACGTGAGGCGCGTTTCCTCGTATCGCTCGGGGCACTCCGCGGAGTTCGTTCCTCCCAAAACCGGCTGCTGCAGCTCGAGCGCACCATCCTCCACACTGAGTCGGCTTCCGACCTCATTCGCCGCGTAGACCCGCTTCGTGCTGCGGTCGTCCCAGAGACGGTACACATAGGCGGCGAGGGACTCGCCTTCACAGGCCACCGAGGCGGAACACCCCTGCACGTTGATCACAACGGCCGGAATGTCGGTCTCGGGGATGTCAATGTAGGTGGTGTACAGCGGATACCACCCCTGGGCGTAGCCAGACGTGCACGGTTGGGATAGGGCCTTCCGCACCCGGTCCGGGACACCGGGGTCGTTGCGCAGTACGTGGACCGGGTCGATGCTGATTCCCGACGCCATATCGCTGTCGCTGGGTAGGGACGGGGAAACAGGCCGGGGGCTTTCCCGCTCCGTGACGTGCACGCTGTCGTCCACAACACCGCATCCCACCAGCACCAGTGTCGCGCACACGAGGACAGCGCAGCGCACCGGAGTCGTCCACGTCGACTTCCGTGTGATCCGCACCCTCGCATGCTATAGCCGTGTCCGTCCGTTGTTACACGACCGACGGACACCCGACGGGCGACCTCCGTAAAAACTCGGCACCCCCGAGAAACGCCCCGTCTACCTTCGTTCCCATGGCATTCGCGAGCCCGAAAGTCCGGATATTCCTCTGGTGCGGTCTGGGTGGACTGGCAGTCCTGGTTGCCGCCTCTGTCCTGGTTACCGCCTCCGTGCGACTCGCCGGGACACACAGTGTCTCCCCCACGTCGAACACGAACGGTGACAGCACGACAGAGGCAGTGCACCGGGTGGACACCGAGGAGCCGGTCGTGTTCCTCACGATCGATGACGGAGCATCCCGCACCCCCGAGATGATCGACGAGCTACAGGACTCCGACGTTCCCACGACCCTTTTCCTGACCGACGACTACGTGCAACAGGACCCGGAATTCTTCCGGGAACTTCGGGACAGGACCGAGTCGACCATCGAGAACCACACCCTCGACCACCCCGACCTCAGCGGCAAACCGTACGAGAAGCAGCGCGAGGAGATCTGCAAACCCTCGGACCGCTACGAGGACGAATTCGGCCGGCGCCCGGTGCTCTTCCGGCCGCCGTACGGGAGCTACGACGACACCACCCTGCGCGCGGCCGCGGACTGCGGAGCCCAGCACCTCGTGCACTGGTCAGCCGAGGTCGCTGACGGGGAACTCTCCTACGCCGCCGGCGATGAGCTGGTCCCCGGTGACATCGTGCTCATGCATTTCCGCTCGGAGTTCTCCCGCGACCTCGACGCTTTCCTGGACCAGGCCGACGAGGCCGGACTGCGCCCCGCCCTGCTCACCGATTACCTGGATTGAGCCCGTCCGAGCCAGAGGGGGCGGGCGCGCGCCTCATCGACCCACTGGAGCCGTATCTGCCGCTGTGCGCGCACCACGGGATCGTCGGTCGTGTGCAGACCCGCGGACAGTTCGGCCAGCGTGACCGTCGTGACCGCTAACTGGTCCGGGAGCTGGTCCCGCAGCCCCTGAGGGGCGACCAGGACCGGCGTGTCGAGCGCTCCCCGCGCCGGTCGTGTCCCCTCACTCACCGAACGGCTCCTGGTCGAGAGCCCCGTCGAGCTCGTCGCGCAACCGCGCGCTGTCGACAGGCGGCATACGGGCGGCGGCCCTCAGCGCCTCGTCCGTGTCGGCGAACGTACGTTCGCCCAGCGGACGCAGCTCCGCCATCGGGGTGCCGTTCCTGGTCACGACGGATATCTCCCCGCCAGCGGCCGCTTCGAGGATCGCTCCGCTGCCGTTGCGCAGCTCGCGCTGGCTGATCTCCCTCGGCATGCACGAGAGCTACCAAGAAGGCCTTGTGCTGCACAATGCTCCACCCGGACACGCGCGCGGGGTCCCCGCCACCGGCCGCCGCGCCCGCGCGACAGACAGCGGCGCCGCTGCCCGCGCTTGTCGGGAAACGGCGCCGTCTCGACTCTCCTCGCCCGGGGTGGGCTACTCGCCCTTCCACTGGGGCTTGCGCTTCTCGGCGAACGCCGCCGGCCCCTCCATCGCGTCGTGACTGGCGAAGACCGACGAGGAGATCTCGTCCTGGCGGGACCACATCTCCTCGCTGGACCAGTCGTCGGACTCGGTGATGATCTGCTTGGAGGCAGCCACCGCCAGCGGCGCGTTGGCAGCGATCCGGCCGGCCAGCTCCTGGGCGCCCTCCAGCGCGCTGCCGCTGGAGGTGACCTGGTTGACCAGGCCGAGCTCGGACATCCGCCGGGCGCCCACCTTCTCCCCGGTGAGCGCGAACTCCATGGCGATGTTGCGCGGAATGCGGTGCTGCAGGCGCAGCAGCCCGCCCCCGGCGGCGATGAGCCCGCGCGTCACCTCGGGGATGCCGAACTTCGCGTCCTCGGCCGCCACCACCAGGTCACAGCCCAGCACCGCCTCGAACCCGCCGGCCAGGGCGTAGCCCTCGACGGCGGCGACCAGCGGCTTCCTCGGCGGGCGCTGCGCGAACCCGGCGAAACCGCGCCCCTCCACCAGGGGCACCTCGCCCTGCATGAACGCCTTGAGGTCCATGCCGGCGCAGAAGGTGCCGCCGGAGCCGGTGAGGACACCGGCCGTCAGGTCGCGGCGGGAGTCCAGGTCGTCCAGCGCCTCGGCGATCTGCTGGGCGACCGCGGCGTTCACCGCGTTCTTGGCCTGGGGACGGTTGATCGTGATGATCGCGACCCCGTCCTCGGTGGTGTAGAGCACCTCGTCGGCCATGGCGACCTCCTATTTGGGCTGCATCCGCAGGCCGCCGTCGATCCGGACGACCTCGGCGTTGAGGTAACTGTTCTCCAGCAGCGTACGCGCCAGGTGGCCGAACTCGCCGGGCGTCCCCAGCCGTTTCGGGAACGGGACGGGGGCGGCGAGCTTCTGCTTGAACTCCTCGGATCCCGGGCCGTCCCCGTAGATGGGGGTGTCCAGGATGCCGGGGGCGATGGTGTTCACCCGGATGCCGGCGGCGGCGAGGTCACGCGCGGCGGGCACGGTCATGCCGATGATGCCGCCCTTGGAGGACGAGTAGGCGATCTGGCCGATCTGGCCCTCGATCCCGGCCAGGGAGGCGGTGTTGACGATCGCGCCCCGTTCGCCGTCCTCACCGACCGGCTCCGTCTTGGACATGGCGGCCCCGGCCAGGCGCACGGTGTTGAACGTGCCGATCAGGTTGACCTCGATGACCTTCTTGTAGCTCTCCAGGTCGTGCGGCGTACCCTCCTTGTTCACGGTGCGGGTGGCCCAGCCGATCCCGGCGCAGGAGACCGCCACACGCAGCGGTTTCCCGGTGTCCACGGCGGCCTGCACGGCGGCCTGCACCTGGTTCTCGTCGGACACGTCGGTGGTGACGAAGACACCACCGACCTCCTTCGCCAGGGCCTCGCCGAGCTCGGCGTTCAGGTCGGCGATGACCGTGGTCGCTCCGGCGGAGGCCAGTTCCTTGACGGTGGCCTCGCCCAGTCCGCTCGCGCCCCCGGTGACGAGGGCGGCAACTCCATTCAGCTCCATGGGACGAACTCTACAGTTTTCCGGGCCTCCCGACTAGAACGGGGTTCGGTTAATTGTCAGTAACCCCGGGGGACTCTCCCGCACCACGGCGCATCCGCACCACCGGAGGAACCAGACGGCTCCGGCGCCGCCCCTGGCGCCGGCGGGGAAGCGCGTCCCGGGCGAGATCGGCCGCGCCCACCACACCCGCCTCGTTGCCCAGCTCGGCGGCGACCACCCCCGCCAGGGGGCGGTGGCCGCGCCCGGTCAGGTTGCGCCGGAACGCCGAACGCGCCGAGCCCAGCAGCACCTCGCCCGCCTCCGAGACCCCGCCGCCGACGACGAACAGTTCCGGGTCGAACGCCGCCGCGAGGTTCGCCAGCCCCGCGCCGAGCCAACCGCCCGCCTCCTCCAGCAGCTCCGCACACGCCTGGTCGCCGTCGGCCGCGAGCTCACTCACCAGCGGGCCGGTGACCAGCGAGGCGTCCCCGCCCACCGCCGCGCTCAACCGGTGGGCCAACGGCGACCCGGACCGCACCAGCCCGCGGGCCTCCCGCGTCACCGCGTTACCGCTGGCGTACTGCTCCCAGCACCCCCGGTTGCCGCACTCGCACCGGTAGCCGCCCGCGACGACCGTCATGTGCCCGAACTCGCCCGCGATCCCGTAGCGCCCCCGGTACAGCGCCCCGCCCGCGACGACCGCGCCACCGATCCCGGTGCCGAGGTTCACCACCACGGCGTCGCCCACACCGCGCCCGGCCCCCACGCACATCTCCGCCCACGCCGAGGCGTTGGCGTCGTTCTCCACCACCACGGGCAGCCCCAGCCGCTCCCGCAGCGCGGCACGCAGCCCCTCCCCCCGCCACGCCAGGTGCGGGGCGAACAGGACGGTGGAGCGCCACTCGTCCACGAACCCCGCCGCACCGACGCCGACGGCGTTGACCGGGTGCGCGGCCGCCAGCTCGGTGACGAGACCGACGATCGCGTCCTCGACGACGGCGGGGCGGGTGCTGCGTTCCGGCGTGCGGGTCCGGCGCCGCTCCACCACACGCCCCGCCGGTGTCACCACCCCGGCGGCGATCTTGCTCCCGCCGACGTCGACCCCGACCGTCAGCCCGCGCCGGTACGAGCCCGGACCCCTGGCTACCGCCATAACGCCCCCTCAACCGGAAACGGCCGGCCCCGGAACGGCTCCCGCCCCTGTCGCGGTCGCCGCCTTCCTCCGGGGCCGGCCGGCACCCGCCGTTACACCTCCGCCGGCTCCGCCAACGCGGACGCGTCACTCGGTGGCGCCTCCTCGTAGGGGAAGTGGGTCGCGCCCAGCGCCGGTTCCAGGTCGAACAGCCACGCCGCCCGCTCGTCGTAGCGGGCGAAGAATGGCCTGCCCACCAGCTCCGGGTCGCGCGCCTGGATGAAGTGCAGCACGAACACCTTCTCGCCGGCCACCTCGGTCACGCCGTCGACGCACACCTTGCCTGGTGTGGCCGACATGGAGGGACCGCGTACCGTGCGCGCCAGCCCGGACACCCGCGCGTAGGCGTCCCGGAATATCCCGTAGGCCCGGGCCAGCGGTACCGCGAAGTAGTCCTGCGGGCCGGTGTCGCGTTCGACGAACATGTAGTAGGGAACCATGCCGTGCCGCACGTGGTCGCGCCACATGTCCGCCCACGTCGCGGCGTCGTCGTTGATGGTGCGGATCAGCGGCGCCTGGGTGCGGATCACCGCCCCCGTCTCGCGGATGCGCCGCACCGCCTGCCGCACCAGGTCGGGCGCCATCTCGTTGGGGTGGGAGAAGTGGGCCATGAACGCCAGGTTCTTCCCGGACTCCACGACCCGCTCGAACAGGCGCAGTGTCTCGTCGGCGTCCGGGTCGGTGGTGAACCGTTGGGGCCAGTAGGACAACGCCTTGGTGCCGATGCGGATGGACTCCAGCGTCTCCACCTCCAGCAGCGGTTCGATGTAGCGCGACAGCACCCCCTCACCCATGATCATCGGGTCTCCGCCGGTGAACAGGACGCTGGTGACTTCCGGGTGCTGGCGCAGGTAGGACACGAGGTGGCTGGTCTCGCTGGCGGCGAACTTCAGGTCGGGTTCCCCGACGAACTGGGCCCACCGGAAGCAGTAGGTGCAGTAGGCGTGGCACGTCTGGCCCTGTTTGGGGAAGAACAGCACCGTCTCCGGGTACTTGTGCTGCACCCCCTGCAGCGGGTCCTCGTCGTTGAGGCGGGGAACGTTGAGTTCCATCTGGCCCGCCGGGTGGGGGTTGAGCTTCGCGCGGATCTCGTTGGCGGCGCGGGTCAGCTCGCTGCGCGGCGCGTCGGCGCGCAGCAGGTCGGCGATACGGGACACATCGTCGTGGGGGAGCATGTCCGGCTGTGGGAACGTCAACCGGTAGATCGGGTCATCGGGGGCGGCGTCCCAGTCGATCAACTCGTCGAGGACGTAACTGTTCACCCGGAACGGCAGCACCTGGGCCACCGCCCGGACGGCGAGCCGCTCATCGGCGTCGAGCCCCGCCCGGGCCGTCAACTCGTCCAGGTGCTTGGTGGTGTAGGCACGGAACCGGCGTCCGGCCGAAGGGGACAGTGGCGCGTCGTGCGTCAAGCTCACGCGTCTCCTTTCCTGGGAACAGGCGGGATCGTCTGCCCGGGGAGAACCCCGGCGCTCCCGAAACACCAGTTCCGGTGTGCGGACACGCGAGGGCATACCGGCAACAACGGCGACTATGCTGAGGTACCGGGCCCGGTCCGGTGGCCACACACCAGGTCAACGGGCGGATTTTTCCGACCGCGTGCGGTATGTACCCACATCCGGGACCCGTGCATGCCCCGCGCGGGGAGGTTTCCCACGCCGTACGGAAGCAGGCGGAGGGCTCGCCCCGGCGGCCGGGCGTGGAACCGTCCCCGCCTCCGGCCCCGTGACGCGAGTAAGGACCCACAGTTGAGCGTTCCGCTGCCGAGTAACCGGCCGGCCGTTGACGCCCCGCCGATCGCGCTCGACGCCATGGGCGGGGACCACGCGCCGGAGGAGATCGTCAGCGGGGCACTGCTGGCCGTGCGGGAGCACGGGCTGCGGCCGGTGCTGGTCGGCCGGCGGCCCGAGATCACGACGCTGCTGACCGAACAGGGTGGCGCCGGAGAGGTCCCGGTCGTGCACGCCGAGGAGACGCTGGCCATGCACGAGGGGGCGCTCGCGAGCTGGCGCCGCCCCCGCTCCAGCGTCGCCGTGGCCTGCAAACTGATCCGGCGGGGGGATGCCTCGGCGCTCGTTTCGGCCGGTTCCACCGGCGGTGTGGTGGCCACCTCCACCGTGCGGCTGCGCACCCAGGCCGGGGTCATGCGGCCCGCGCTGGCGGTCACCCTGCCCACCCAGCCGAGACCGACGGTACTGGTCGACGCCGGCGCCAACGCCGACGTCAAACCGGAGATGCTGGTGCAGTTCGCCCACATGGGCGCGGCCTACGCGCACGTCGCCCACGGTGTGGCCGAGCCCCGGGTCGGCATGCTCACGATCGGCTCCGAGCCGGGCAAGGGCAACAAGCTCACCCGCAAGGCCACCGAGCTGATCGCCGGCACACCCGCCGGGCCGCCCAAACTGGACTTCCAGGGCAACATCGAGGGCCACGACCTCCTCACCGGGGCGGTGGACGTGGTGGTCACCGACGGGTTCACCGGCAACGTCGCCCTGAAGACGGTGGAGGGAACCGCGCGGTTCGTGTTCGACGCGGTGCGCGACAGCCTCACCTCCAGCACCCTCGCCAAGGCCGGGGCGGTACTGCAGCGCAAGCCCCTGCGCGAGCTGCGGTCCCGGTTCGACAGCGAGAGCTACGGCGGCGGGGTGCTGCTCGGTCTGAACGGGGGCGTGGTGACGGCGCACGGGTCCACGCACGCCGCCGGCATCGCCCGCGCCTGCGCGCTGGCGCACGAGCTGGCCGGCGGCCGTATCACCGAACACATCCGCCGCAGGATCAACGCCAGCAACCGCGCCCCCGGCTGGCGCCCCCGGCGCAGCCACCAGGAGGAACAACGTTCCGCCCCGGTTGGGGAGGAGTAGCGGCGCGCACTCCCGCTGGCGGCCCTGGGCCCGGCGGGAGCAGGTGTCATGCGCGACGGACGGGAATCCCCTCCCCTGCCACGGCCCCGTTGCCCTATCCCGGTTCTCCCGCTGTGATCGCGGAACCGGCTACAGGATTTCCGCTACGTACAGTGACCAACCGGATGTAACCGGAAAACGGGGGGTTCCCCTGAAGTGCGGACACCTGGTAGTCGGGTGTTGCGGGGTGGGAGGTTGTTGACGCTGAGGCGGGGGTGACATGAGGAGAGCAGGCCCTGGTGGCGATGATGAGAAGTGCGACCTGACTCATCGAGCCGCCGAAAGGGCCTGCTCTCGTGTCCCACCGTAATGCGCCGCTGTCCGTCGAGGGATGCCGCCGCCTCGCTCAGCGCTGCCGCAGCCGCCCGATCGCCCACGTGGCCGCGGAGATGGGCATCTCGCGGGCGTGTGCCTCCACATGGGTCAACCGCCACCGCCGCTACGGTGAGACCGGCTTGCAGGAGCGCTCTCCGGTCCCGCACCGCAGCCCGCGGGCCGACTCGGGCGAGGCCTGGCGGCGCGAGCACACATGGCCCGCGGCCCGCATCACCGCTGAGCCGACCGCCTGCGGCATCGTGCTCAACCGGCGCACCGTCACCCGCCACCTGGCCCCTCTCGGACTCGCCCGGCGCCGCTTCATCGACCCCACCGGCGACACCAACCGCGCCCCGGGCCGCATCACCGCACGCTGGCCGGGCCACATGATCCATCTGGACGTGACGAAGGTCGGCCGCATCCCCACCGGCGGGGGCTGGCGCGTGCACGGCCGCGGCTCCGAGGCCGCCCGCACCGCACAGCGCGCCAAGAACACCGGGGCCCGGGCGGCTACGCCTACCTGCACTCCGCCGTGGACGGGTTCTCCCGCCTGGCCTACACCGAGGCGCTGGACGACGAGAAGGACGCCACCGCGGCCACCTTCCTCGCCCGGGTAGTCTTCTTCGCCGCCCACGGCATCACGCACATCCACCGGGTGGTCACCGACAACGGGGCCTGCTACCGCTCAGCCGTCTTCTCCCACACCGTCGGCCGAGACACCAAGCACCGTCGAACGAAACCGTTCAAACCCCAGCACAACGGCAAAGTCGAGCGCTACCAGCGGACCATGGCCGACGAGGTCCTCTACGCCCGGCCCTACGACAGCGAGGACGAACGCGCAGCAGCTCTGACGACATGGAACATCCACGACAACTACCATCGCCCCCACAACGTCGGCGGCCTGCCCCGACCTCGCGCCTACACACAGGTGTCACCAACCTCCAGCCCTCATACACCTAGTAGGTTCTCCACGAGAGAAGAAAAAGAACCACAGTACAAACTGTCATCATTACCCCAATAGGAATTACTGCCCACTTTTTTCTATTGTTTTCTATTGGAAATAGCTTGAAAAAATGAGTGTCGCCACCATTGATGCCAATGCGGTGGGTAGTATTATATTCTCCATGAACCTTTATTTCCCAAAACGCGACTGCTCACACATCCCCTTTTGGTTTTTTACATTTTTCGTGCGGCTTCTTCTTTTTGTGCTATCCAGTAACCAAAACACATTACTTCCCAGGCGACACCGAGAATTATGACCCCAGCTGCTAGTGGGCCTGATACTCCGATCGCCCAAAGCAGAAAACCCGCTCCGGTGAAGCCCAATCCACCTAATGTACAAAGATCACCTACGCCCAATGCCACCAGCCCACTCGGGTCGCATTTGTTGATGGGATCGCAGGCGGCGTAGGTGTAGAGGTTGTTTTCTTGCCAGGAGGGGTCCTGTTGGGTGAAGCGGTGGGTGCGTTGGGAGAGGTAGCGGTGGCCGAGGGCTTTGTCGCCGTTGTCGAGTTCGTAGGCGCCGGTGTAGGTGAAGGGATTGGTCTGGGCCGCTTGGTCGCCGCTGCCGGCCGTGGTCGCTTCGGTTTGGCCGTAGGGGGTGTAGTCGTAGGCCACGTCCGGATCGCTTGACTCGGTTCCGTCCTCGGCCAGGGCGAGGGTGGAGTTCTGGGCGTCGGTGGCGGCGTTGTAGCGCTGCCCGCCGGTGATCATGCCCAGCATGCGGCCCTCAGGGTCGCGCACGTAGTGGGTGCGGCCCCCGTCGTCCTGTTCGATGCTTGCCCAGGCTGATACTGCAGCGCATCGAGGTCCTTTCGGCCGAACCACGTGACGAAGGCCCTAATTGCACCTCGAAATTATTAGATGAAGTATTCGATTAACGCGAAACTCGCTGATATAAAAAGAAGTATTATGCATCCATGAAGGTACCAAGAACGATGAGGGGAAGATCTTTTGAAGTGCAGCAAGAAAAAGGCCAAAGAGAAAGTCAATAAGATGTTTGAGGTAATGCCCATTATTGCCAATAAAGCACCTTGTGTTTTTATTTCAAGACCGACGCGGGGCGGAACTGGGTTTCCGCCCCGCGTTCTAAACTAGCAACTATGATACATTCCTGCGATTCCGCGACCCATGCCGTATATGGCAATACCAGTAGATACAGCAGCGATTGCGATAGGAGCTGCGGCTACAGCGACTGTACCAGCCAAAAGCGCGGCTACACCATAGACGGAAAAGTGGTAAGAAATGTATCCGGTAATAAAGTCACCGATCGCCCACCCGCAAGCAGAAAGTCCGTTTCGGTCCATCTTGTTGATGGGGTCGCATTCGGCATAGGTGTAGAGATTGTCTTCCTGCCAGGAGGGGTCTTGTTGGGTGAAGCGGTGGGTGCGTTGGGAGAGGTAGCGGTGGCCGAGGGCTTTGTCGCCGTTGTCGAGCTCATAGGATCCGATATAGGTGAACGGGGGCGCCCCGGCCACCGCACCCCCGCCGCCGGCCGTGGTCGCTTCGGTTTGGCCGTAGGGGTGTAGTCGTAGGCCATCTCAGTAGTCCTCACCCTGGTCCTGCCGACCGAGTATCAGTCAAGGATACCCCAGAATACGATAGTGATGAACAGGAAAATTGCCACCAGAAAAACGACGATGGCAACATCAAAGTATTTTGGGACTTCTTTGTCACAGATTCTTGGCACCTGGCGAATTACAATTATAATCGCAGAAACCAAGAGCAGCACATAAGGCAAGGAATCCAATGGAGGCCTCTATATATATCCAGTCGGGACTCACCTAAGGTATCCGAACCCTCCCGTCGCTATACCACATCCGATTGCCACCGCCCCTAGACCTATTGCCCATGCGAGCGCAACGCCTGCGCCCACGGGACCTCCCATCCACGAACCGAGAGCGAGGAAAATACTGATCTCGGCTCCAATGACGGTCGCCGCGAAGCACAGCCCGTTCACATTAACCAACCCACTCGGGTCCATGTTGTTGATGGGGGCGCATTCTGCGTAGGTGTATTTGTTGTTTTCTTGGCGTGAGGGATCTTGTTGGGTAAATTGGGAGGAGTAAAGGATACTTGTAAAACTGTCAGATCGCCATCTCAAGGAAGCTTGAATAAGTTTTTATCCGGATAGTCCATTGCTCTTTCGGATGCTTGTTTGTTACCGCTCGTTATTTATTACCTTGGATAGGATCAAGGTTCAATCCAGTAGGCAATCGCTATAGGATCAGGATAATTGGCCTCCGATTATAAAACCGATCGCGAGCCCAAGCACGGAAAGCAATGCGACAATGATAACGATTTTTTTGAGAGTGTGTCGCTCGCCCTCGCTTAACTCTCTCGCTTGCTTTCTTTCTCCGCCTCTTGCGCGATGGGTGACCTCTATGGACAACACCGGAACTAAAGGAGCAAGGAAAGCGAAAGAGGTCCACCACATCTCACCCGTCGCTGCGACTCCGGCGAAAACAACCCCTACCACAACGACTGTTCGCGAAAAAATTTTCCAAATTTTTGTTTCCGCATAGATCAGTGTATTGCCCAATCAGATACCTTTCTCTACCCGAAACGATGGCCCAGAACCGCTCCGACTCCCACAGCGAATCCAAAAGAGGCTCCTATTCCGGAACCTACTCCGCAACCAGCGCCGACAGTTACAACCCCTGCAAGACCGACTGTGCAGCCGACTGTTGCCCCCAGTCCGGTCCCAGCACCAGTAGAACTTCCGATAACGCCAATATCGTTCGTAAAGTTATTGTACGAATAGAGACCACTTGGATCCATATTGTTTATCGGATCGCCGGCGGCGTAGGTGTACAGGTTGTCTTCCTGCCAGGAGGGGTCTTGTTGGGTGAAACATAGTGGGACATGTAGCGGTGGCCGAGGGCTTTGTCGTCGTTGTTGGAGGTGTAGGCGCCGGTGTAGGTGACAGGATGGGCGCTCCTGCTAAACGGGGGCTTTGGTGTTTCAGAATTTTAAATCCCCCTGAGTGCAATTCTTTATTCTAGCTAGACGCGATCTTTATCTCTTATTTCGATGAGCAAAATAATTCCTCCGATTGTTCCTGTCATTCCGATTATTCCCACGATCTGGTTTGAGAATATTAGATTGTATGTTGACGTGACTCCCAGGGCGAACACAGAGCAGGCGATAACCCACCATGTGATTCTTGTTGGTCGTTTTTTCATGTTTGGCCTGCGGAGAAGTTGGTGAACGCTGATTCATTCCCTTTTAGCAATAGTATCCGACTTGAAACGCCTGCCAGCCCGCGTTTGCAGTCGCACCCGCGTAAAAAATCCTGCCGCAGCTACTGCTAAACCTCCCGTTCCTATAGCGGCGGCTACGCCCAGGATTGCTCCACCTCCGTACAGAACGCCAACTCCAAGTCCCACTGACGCGTTCGTGCAGTTAGAGATCAGCCCACTCGGGTCGCTGTTGTTGATGGGGTCGCATTCGGCGTAGCCGTACAGGTTGTCTTCCTGACAGGAGGGGGTCTGCCCTGCTGGGTGCAGCGTTCGGTGATAACTGTCCGCTCTTTACGTTTCTATAAGGAACAATGCAAGAGCGGAAACAACAAGAAGGGTAGTTCCCAAGGCTATCCAAGCGATCGTCTCTGCATTATCGGGCTTATGGTTTTGGCGAGCCAGGATGCAGATCCTCCAGGATCCGGCCATAGCAAAACCTCCTAATGCAATTGCTACTATTCCGGCTGTCATGATTTCCTCTTTTTTGGAAAGCTTTTTATGTAGATTATATATGTATCTAACAAGCAGTTGCTATCCCATAAACCCCTACTCCCACTCCGATGACAGCGGCGCCGAATAGAAATGCTGGCATGGCGACTGCGCCTCCCGTTCCGATGGCAATTGCCAAAGGCCATGCAGCGCCCGCGTATCCGATAGCCGATACGAAAAATCCAGTGACATTTACTGCGCATCCAACCCACAGTCCGCTGGGGTCGCTCTTGTTGATGGGGTCGCATTCGGCGTAGGTGTAGAGGTTGTTTTCTTGCCAGGAGGGGTCTTGTTGGGTGAAGCGGTGGGTGCGTTGGGAGAGGTAGCGGTGGCCGAGGGCTTTGTCGCCGTTGTCGAGTTCGTAGGCGCCGGTGTAGGTGAACGGGTTCGACCCGGCCACCGCACCCCCGCTGCCGGCCGTGGTCGCTTCGGTTTGGCCGTAGGGGGTGTAGTCGTAGGCCACGTCCGGATCGGTTGACTCGGTTCCGTCCTCGGCCAGGGCGAGGGTGGAGTTCTGGGCGTCGGTGGCGGCGTTGTAGCGCTGGCCGCCGGTGATCATGCCGAGCATGCGGCCCTCAGGGTCGCGCACATACCGGGTGCGGTCGCCGTCGTCCTGTTCGATGCTGGAGATGCCCAGGGCGGTGTTGGTCAGGGTGTGTTCGGTCTGGTTGTCGCCGGATCCTTGGGTGATACCGCTACGTTGAGACGAATTCACTCTTTTCTTAAAAAAAGATATCCCAAGAAAGCGGAAATCATTATGGATATCAAAAATTAAAAAATATGTCGTTGGATATATTTTTACAAAAATTTCCTCATTTATAAATCCTTGTTGTTGGAATTAAAGTTGCGACGGAAAGCGAAGATACCCTAAGGAATATCCTGCTAAAAACTTTTATGTGGCATTAATATTTATCGCTCCACGGCTAGGTATTTTGTGTGTAGCTGTTTCGCTGAATGAGAGAATTTGTACAAGCAAGCGGACTGACGAAAGAGTGGTGAACGAATCGGATGCGCATGCCAAAGTAGGCACAGCGGAACCTTTTGAGGTTTTCTCTCAAGATGGCTGGCTACCTGCTGTCCAGATTCTATCGGCTGCCTGTTCCATATGTTCCCTGACAGTGCGAGTCCCAAACTCGGGAAAATACTTGTACTCATACTTCCCAGGATTGACTTCATAGTGAATGTACATGGTTTTTTCATCACCACAGTCCCACACCGACAGATTTGCTGGTATGAATCTTTTTCCGCCCAACAAGACCCCGAATAGACGGAACATGAACGGCGATCCATGTTCAGCCCTGAGGACCCTCCCTTTTGTAGTAAAATTTCTCCAACCAACTTTTTTCAGCTCCACCATCACTCTTTCAAGGACATCGTCGCGGCTTCCGCTGAAGGGAACT
Organism: Haloactinospora alba; assembly: GCF_006717075.1. Classification (NCBI taxonomy): domain Bacteria; kingdom Bacillati; phylum Actinomycetota; class Actinomycetes; order Streptosporangiales; family Nocardiopsidaceae; genus Haloactinospora; species Haloactinospora alba. The sequence continues at coordinate 249,351 of NZ_VFQC01000003.1, read as the reverse complement.
TTCCTCGAGTAGGTCAATGGCTTTTCCATGCTTGATAGTGCTCCATATGCAGAGGCGAGATTACTCCGAATCCCATATATGAACTATTCTTGCACTTGCGGTGTCCTCGCAACAGACGCCACGACCCCGCCACCAGAATCTGACACCTCCTAGCCGTCGACATCGGATCTCATTCTCGAAATCATCGACGACTTAGACCCGCATCATCCTTCCCTGTATTTCTAATGAAAGGAAATCCAAAGTATGCAAATCCAGACAAAAAGAAGGACAGTTCCACCCCCCAGCCACGCACTAAATTCGATCCTGACAATCGTCCTCCCCTTCTTGGACAGGTGACGCGTTCGCAGCATCCCCAGGAACGAATAAACGACCAAGACGAATGAGGTAAAGGCGAACATTTTCTCCACTTACTAGCGGGCAGCCGGCACGACTTGCTGACTGCCCGCGATCCGCGCCATTCAAGTCAGCATGACATCATTCCATGAATGGACCCGCCGATTCCTACGACTGTGACTCCTAGCATGATTGCTGGCATAGCAATACCCCCTGTGGCAACACCTCCGGCGATGGCGGCAACACCGTAGGCTCCGTATGAGTACGACGCCATCCCCACCAACGAAGGTTGTAACTCCCCATACACAGGAGGCATTGAGTCCTGTTGGGTCGGTGTTGTTGATGGGGTCGAATTGGGTGCAGACGTAGAGGTCGTCTTCTTACTGTGAGGAGTCGTGTTTGGATGAAAGATTCGGTTTCCTTGGCGGCTTCGGAAGAGCCTTTGTCGCTATGCTTCAGAAATTACTACTGACAAACGAAGCAATCGCGAAGAAGGCGCAGAGAATAACCAAAGACGCTTCGATTTTAGAAAATCTCCGGTTTCGGTATACACTTACAAGCATAGCCAAAGAGAACGCAAATGCAATCAACATTAGAGTCATTTGCATTAATGGGCGCCTTTTTGGTGAAGTAAAACGGTCAGATTTGCATTCAGTTTATTTGTCTGGAGAGGCTATATTTTTGGCACCTAGAAGATATTCTTATAGGCTGCGTATCCCACCCCTGCAACAACCCCTCCTGTCCATCCGATTCCGAATCCGATCCCGCATCCGATAGCTCCTCCGAGTACAGGCCCTGCTCCCCCGGCTACGATTCCGGGCATTCCGGTGTATGCCCCCGCGACTCCCCCCACGACGCATCCGCCGGCGGCGGCAGTCATGCCAAAACCTGTGCCATACCTGGCTACATCTGAGAGATAGTCCAGCCCTCTGGGGTCGCTGTTGTTTACCGGATCACATCCTGCGTAGGTGTATTGGTTGTTTTCTTGCCAGGAGGGGTCCTGCTGGGTGAAGCGCTCGGTGAAGTGCGACATGTAGCGATGCCCCATCGCCTTGTCGCCGTTGTCGAACTCATAGGACCCGATATAGGTGAACGGGTTCGACCCGGCCACCGCACCCCCGCTGCCGGCCGTGGTCGCTTCGGTTTGGCCGTAGGGGGTGTAGTCGTAGGCCACGTCCGGATCGCTTGAGTCGGTTCCGTCCTCGGCCAGGGCGAGGGTGGAGTTCTGGGCGTCGGTGGCGGCGTTGTAGCGCTGGCCGCCGGTGATCATGCCCAGCATCCGCCCGTCCGGATCACGCACATACCGGGTGCGGTCCCCGTCGTCCTGTTCGATGCTGGAGATGCCCAGGGCGGTGTTGGTCAGGGTCTGGGTGGCGGCGTTGTCACCGCTTCCTTGGGTGATACCGCTACGCTGAGACGAATTCACCTTTTTCTTAAAAAAAGATATCCCAAGAAAGCGGAAATTATTATAGAGATCAAAAAAACAAAAAAATATATCGTTGGATATATCTTTACAAAAATTTCCTCATTCGCAAACCCTCTTATTGTTGGAATTGAGGCTGCAACGGAAATCGAAAGAACCCCTAAAGAGGATCCCGCATAAAGACTTTTATCTGGCATTGAGATTTATCGCTTCACAACTGGATGGTTTGTGTGTAATTGTTTCTCTAAATGAGAGAATTTGTACACGTAAGCGGACTGACGAGAGGGTGGTCAACGAACTCTCTCGTCAGTCCGCACCGTTAACCAAAACTCTTCACTGGATCACTGTTGCTAGTAGCAGTTGCGGACTACATCAAACATTGCGTATCCCTGTCCGGCTTTATAGAGTCCAAGACTCCAGCCCAGTGCTGCAGCGCTTGGGCCAGCGGCGGCTCCCGCGGTTCCGAGTGTAGCCGCGATGCCAGCAATTCCAATTACTGTGGTGACTCCGAACCCAATTGCTGACCACTGGCAAGAAGTTAGCAACCCGTTTGGGTCGCTCTTGTTGATGGGGTCGCATTCGGCGTAGGTGTATTGGTTGTTTTCTTGCCAGGAGGGGTCCTGCTGGGTGAAGCGGTCGGTGAAGTGCGACATGTAGCGATGCCCCATCGCCTTGTCGCCGTTGTCGAACTCATAGGACCCGATATAGGTGAACGGGTTCGACCCGGCCACCGCACCCCCGCCGCCGACCGTGGCCACATCCGCGTCCCCGTAGGGCGTGTAGTCGTAGGCCACCTCCGGGACGGAGGCCACGGATCCCGACCTACTTATTAATCTTCCTGTTTATTCGGAGCAAGAAGACAACAAACGAAACCACTCCCAAAATAGAGAAGAAATAAAAGTAGAGGTGGGATTGCATTCCCCAGGAGGCAATCGCAAGGAGTATGGAAATCACCAATGCCAAAATAGAGATGACAGTGGCAAATCGTGTTTCACCAAAAATGAAGCTTCTCATGGCTCCTGCCAACTTAGTCTTTCTCCTTGACCGGAAAATGCAGCCCAGGTAAGAAAAAGGGGGAATTCAAGAAACTGCGTACGCTATGTTTCCACCGACAAAGCCTCCTACGGTACCCAGGAGAAGCCAGTTAGTGCCACCGTAGATACAGCCCCCAATGACACCTCCTACCGTTCCAGGGGGGCCAAGGGAGCTTCCGAGTGCTCCTCCTCCGATACCTCCAAGCGCGCACCCTGCGGTCGCCCCGGCGCCGGCTCCGTAAGCCGTCCAATTCCTCACAGTTCCCCAGTAGCTACTCAGCCCGCTGGGGTCGCTCTTGTTGATGGGGTCGCATTCGGCGTAGGTGTAGAGGTTGTCCTCCTGCCAGGAGGGGTCCTGCTGGGTGAAGCGCTCGGTGAAGTGCGACATGTAGCGATGCCCCATCGCCTTGTCGCCGTTGTCGAACTCATAGGACCCGATATAGGTGAACGGGTTCGACCCGGCCGCCTGATCGCCGTCTCCGGCCGTGTCCGCTTCGGCGTCCCCGTAGGGGGTGTAGTCGTAGGCCACCTCCGGATCGCTTGACTCGGTTCCGTCCTCGGCCAGGGCGAGGGTGGAATTCGGGTGGTCGGCGGTATCGTCAAAGCCGCGCTGGCGTTCACGGTTCTCGAAAATAAAGTCGCTGATAACATCTCATCCGAAAAACAATGGAGCCAACAATGTCCCTATCAATCCTACAGTAAATAGTGATATTCCGATGATGAATATTTGTAAATTTGGCACGTCCTTCTGGTTTTGATTTTCCATGAATGGATTCCTAGTTCACAAATATCGGGCATCTTTGACCGATAGTATAAAGGTTTCCCATATGGAACCCGAACGTTCCAGCAAGACCGATTGTAGCGCCAACCGCTCCGACAGCAGCTGCGCCTCCTGACGCTGCGGTTGCCCCATAAGCCGCAACAGTCGTGAGTGCCATTCCTGAGAACATGAGGTGTGACATACCTGCGTTGAAAACCGCTCGCCCGCATGTGACCAGCCCACTCGGGTCGGTGTTGTTGATGGGGTCGCATTCGGCGTAGGAGTACAGGTTGTCTTCCTGCCAGGACGGGCCCTGCCGGGCGAAAAGCTCGGTGAGGCGCGAAAGATACTGACACACTACCAACTTGTCTCCGTGGTCAAATAGCATGGTCCCAGTGCAAGCAAATACTGACCGCCATTATTATATTTTCACTTAGCTCTCATCTTGGCTTGCCATCTAATGTTTTTTGCGGTAAATAGCGTAACAAAAGAAACAGGTGACAACCAGAAAAAATAAAAGGGCCATCAGAAGTGCTGGAACCTGATTGCTCGTAATCTTCTCATGGATAACAAATGATATCATAAGACAAGAGGAGATTGCTATAAACGGCCAAGCTGGGAACGGTTTTTTCTGTGATTCGTTTGCCATATTTACACTCAAAAGAGTAAGCAGAGTGGCCCCGTCGCTGGGCCACTGACACGAATATTCAGCTTCGGTAGGGCGAGCAGTTTATACCCACTTGGACAGCACCGATAATTGCGCTCCCTGCAGCCAGGCCGAAGACCACGGTTGCTCCAATGAATCCTGCGGGGCCACCCCACCAGATCCATGCCCCACGTTAGCCAGACCCCACGCTAGCGAGAACATACTGCCCGCACACAGCCCCGTGGGGTCCATTTTGTTGATGGGGTCGCATTCGGCGTAGGTGTAGAGGTTGTTTTCTTGCCAGGAGGGGTCTTGTTGGGTGAAGCGGTGGGTGCGTTGGGAGAGGTAGCGGTGGCCGAGGGCTTTGTCGCCGTTGTCGAGTTCGTAGGCGCCGGTGTAGGTGAAGGGGTTGGTCTGGGCCGCTTGGTCGCCGCTGCCGGCCGTGGCCGTCTCGGTTTGGCCGTAGGGGGTGTAGTCGTAGGCCACGTCCGGATCGGTTGACTCGGTTCCGTCCTCGGCCAGGGCGAGGGTGGAGTTCTGGGCGTCGGTGGCGGCGTTGTAGCGCTGCCCGCCGGTGATCATGCCCAGCATCCGCCCGTCCGGATCACGCACATACCGGGTGCGGTCGCCGTCGTCCTGTTCGATGCTGGAGATGCCCAGGGCAGTGTTGGTCAGGGTGTGTTCGGTCTGGTTGTCGCCGGATCCTTGGGTGATGCTGCGCCGCTGGGTGGAATCAGCGGCTCGGGCCATCCGGTTCCCGAGGTGCGGTATGTCCTACCCCTCGGGGCGGCGATCGGAGACGGGTCGGCTGGCGACTGGCAAGTCGCACGGCGCCCCGTCCCCGACCCAACGGCTCCAGGATCAGTGTGGCCTCACCTCGATGCCGTTATCGACGAATTCGCCGACGCCCGAAGCGAACGGGCCACACTATTCTCCTCTATTTTCCCGAAAGTGGCTCACTGTTTGGAGGATTGCGCATCCGATTCCGAATCCGACAACCCCTTCAAGGGAGAACATGTCGATATTGTCGGTGGGTATCATTTTTTCCATTCCGAATGTTACTAGCCCGAATATCGATACAGCGACCATCCACTTGAGTACGATTTTCAGGATCTTCATCCTAGTGCTGATTTCAGTATGGGGCTGCAGGGGCTTTGTTTTAAATTTTCACAAAATTTAGGCTCTCTGTAGCTGCAGTGTAACACCGTCGAGTTCGTCCTGACGGGTCTGTATCAACGCGGAACTATCACCGGACAGTGCGTCGACTTTAGGATGCTAAGGCATGCGGATAGCTCACCAGTATCCGATCGCTTTTCCTGCGCCTGTGGTCATTCCTCCTACCATTCCGTACCACATGGCATTTCTCGCCTGGGCTTGGGAACCACCGGCGATGAGTGCTCCTGCGCCACCTCCAACAGCGCCGTAGAGGCCTCCGGCCACGGCCGCACCGGCGGCACAAGCGACCACAGCGGTTGCAACGCACATGCCGGCGACACCAGCAGCTGCGGCCCCGCCCAGCACTGTTCCGGTGATCGTCCCTACGGTCCCGGCAAAGCTGAGCAGTCCACTCGGGTCGGTGTTGTTGATGGGGTCACCGGCGGCGTAGCCGTAGAGGTTGTTTTCTTGTCGTGAGGGGTCTTGTTGGGTGAAGCGTTCGGTGAAGTGGGACATGTAGCGGTGTCCGAGGGCTTTGTCGCCGTTGGTGAAGGCGTAGGCGCCGGTGTAGGTGAAGGGGTTGGCTTCTGCGACCGTGTCGCCGCCGTTGTTGGTGGTGGTGTCGGCTTCGCCGTAGGGGTCGTAGTCGTAGGCCACCTCCGGATCGGTTGAGGTGGTTCCGTCCTCGGCCAGGGCGAGGGTGGAGTTCTGGGCGTCGGTGGCGGCGTTGTAGCGCTGCCCGCCGGTGATCATGCCCAGCATGCGGCCCTCAGGGTCGCGCACGTAGTGGGTGCGGCCCCCGTCGTCCTGTTCGATGCTTGCCCAGGCTGATACTGCAGCGCATCGAGGTCCTTTCGGCCGAACCACGTGACGAAGGCCCTAATTGCACCTCGAAATTATTAGATGAAGTATTCGATTAACGCGAAACTCGCTGATATAAAAAGAAGTATTATGCATCCATGAAGGTACCAAGAACGATGAGGGGAAGATCTTTTGAAGTGCAGCAAGAAAAAGGCCAAAGAGAAAGTCAATAAGATGTTTGAGGTAATGCCCATTATTGCCAATAAAGCACCTTGTGTTTTTATTTCAAGACCGACGCGGGGCGGAACTGGGTTTCCGCCCCGCGTTCTAAACTAGCAACTATGATACATTCCTGCGATTCCGCGACCCATGCCGTATATGGCAATACCAGTAGATACAGCAGCGATTGCGATAGGAGCTGCGGCTACAGCGACTGTACCAGCCAAAAGCGCGGCTACACCATAGACGGCAAAGTGGTAAGAAATGTATCCGGTAATAAAGTCACCGATCGCCCACCCGCAAGCAGAAAGTCCGTTTCGGTCCATCTTGTTGATGGGGTCGCATTCGGCATAGGTGTAGAGATTGTCTTCCTGCCAGGAGGGGTCTTGTTGGGTGAAGCGGTGGGTGCGTTGGGAGAGGTAGCGGTGGCCGAGGGCTTTGTCGCCGTTGTCGAGTTCGTAGGCGCCGGTGTAGGTGAAGGGGTTGGTCTGGGCCGCTTGGTCGCCGCTGCCGGCCGTGGCCGTCTCGGTTTGGCCGTAGGGGGTGTAGTCGTAGGCCACGTCCGGATCGGTTGACTCGGTTCCGTCCTCGGCCAGGGCGAGGGTGGAGTTCTGGGCGTCGGTGGCGGCGTTGTAGCGCTGCCCGCCGGTGATCATGCCCAGCATCCGCCCGTCCGGATCACGCACATACCGGGTGCGGTCGCCGTCGTCCTGTTCGATGCTGGAGATGCCCAGGGCGGTGTTGGTCAGGGTGTGTTCGGTCTGGTTGTCGCCGGATCCTTGGGTGATGGTGCGGCGCTGGGTGGAGTCGGCGGTGTCGTAGCTGACCTGCAGGTCCGACGCGGAGTTGCCGGCGTCCTTGTCGACCATTTGGCCGGTGGGGCTGTAGTCGATGTCGGTCTGGCCGGCCTCGGTGAGGTTGCCGGCTTGGTCGTAGCCCAGCTCGGTGTCATCGACCTCGGTGACCTGGTCGGCCTTGTTGACCTGATAGTCGGTGTCGCCGGCGGAGGTGAGGTTGTCGGCCTCGTCGTAGGTGTAGTCGGTGTGGCCGTCGCTGGTCAGGCGGCCGCGCTCGTCGTAGGTGAACTCGCGGCTCTGGCCGTTGACGGTGCGCGACTGCAGCTTGGTGGTGTCCTGGCCGTCGTCGTCGGTGTAGGAGTAGGCGGCCTCGGCCAGGGTGTCACCGTCGGCGTTGGCCATCACCGACTCGGTGAGGAGCCCGGCCTCGTTGTGGTCCAGGCTCTGGGTGGCCCCGTCGGGGAAGGTGATCTCGTCGCGGTTGCCGGCCTCGTCGTAGCCGATGGTGGTCTCGCCGCCGGAGTCGTCGGTGACGGTGGTCAGCCGGTTGGCGGTGTCGTAGGCGTAGTCGGTGGTGGCGCCGTGTTCACTCAGCGAGGTGAGGTTGCCGGCCTGGTCGTAGGTGTAGTCGTAGGACTCGTGGTCCTGGCCGTCGTCGCGGCCGGTGTTGGCGACCTCGCCGCGTTTGTTGTAGGCGTGGGCCACGGTGGCCTGGGGGGTGTGGGTGGCGGTGACGTCGCCGTTGGGGTTGTATTCGGTGGATTGCCGGATGTCGCCGTCGTGGACGATCTCGACCACGCGGTCGAGCTTGTCGTAGGCGTACTCGAGGGTGGTGCCGTTGCCGTCGGTGACGCTGGTGACCCGGGACAGGGCGTCGTAGGTGAAGCTGGTGGTGCCCAGCGGGTCGGGTTGGTCGATTTCGGTGAGGTTGCCGTCCTCGTCGTAGGAGAACTCGGTTTTGGCGCCTTGGCCGTTGGTTTGGGAGGCCAGGGTGCCGTTGTTGTTGTACTCCAGACTCTGTTCGGGCTCCTCGGCGCCGGGGCGGCGGATCTGGGTGAGGTTGCCGCGGTCGTCGTAGTCCAGCTCCACCTCCTCCTCGGGAGCGGTGATGGAGGTGGGTTTGTGCGGGTTGGCCGAATCGGCGTATCCGATCTGGTATTCGGCGCCGGAGGGCAGCTGGGTGCCGACCATGTTGTTGAGGTCGTCGTAGTCGTAGGTGGTGGAGGCTCCGGCGGGGTCGGTGGCGGCGGCCACCGAGGCCGCGGCGGTCCAGGTGGTCGAGCGGGTGTTGCCCTCGGGGTCGGTGGCCTCTTCCTGGCGGCCCTGCTCGTCGAAGGTGTGGGTGGAGGTGTTGCCGCGCGGGTCGGTGACCTCGGTTTCGGCCTCGCCGTGGTCGTAGGTGGTCACGGCGCGTTCGTCTCCGGTGACCGGCTGGTCCAGCTCGGTGAGTTGGCCCGCGGTGTCGTGGTCGAGGTTCCAGGTGTGGCCGCGGGCGTTGGTGATCTCGGACAGGTGGTTGTTGTCGTCGTAGGCGAAGGTGATGTCGTTGCCGGCGCGGTCGGTGATTTCGGTGAGTTGCCCGTCGGCGTTGTAGGAGTAGTCGGCGGCGGTGGCTCCGGTGGGGTCGGTGATCTCGGTGAGTCCGATGCGGTTCTGGTGCCAGTCGAGTTCGGTGACGCGGTCCTGGTCATCGGTGATGGAGGTGATCAGGCCGTCGTCGTCGTAGTTGAGGGTGGTGGTGTTGCCGTTGTGGTCGCTTTGGGCATATAGCCACCCGTCGGCGGTGAAGGTCCACATCTGGTCGGCGTAGGGGCCCTGGTGGAAGGTCAGGGCGTAGCGGCCGTTGTCCAATTCCTCCAGGTCGGCTTCCATGTCCTCCGGAGACGCGAATGTCCCGTCGCCCTGGTCGGTGAAGGTCTCGCAGAACCCGGAGGGTCCGCGGAAGACGACGTCGTCGGAGTCGGTGATGAAGTCCAGGCCCACGTCGGTGCCGGTGTTGAGCTTCCACCCGTTGGTGCCCAGGTCCTGGCTGTTGTAGACGCTGGACAGCGACAGGTCGATGCCGGTGCCGGGGATGGTCAGCTCGCGGTGGCGCAGGACGGTGTTGCCGTTCTCCAGGTTGACGTCCAGTTCCAGGCGGTCGCTGATCTGGTGGCGCTGGAGGGGGTAGTGGTCCTGGACGCCGCGGTTGGTGCCATCATCACAGGAATCCTCGGCGTCGATGTCGGTGTCCTGGGCTGACAGGCCGTCCTGCTGGTCGGCCTCGCGTTCGTGGGGTTGCTTCCAGTCCTCCTCGGGCGGCTCGCCACCCGAGGGGTCCCGGTCGACCTCCTCGTCGGGCTGCCAGGAATCGCCGGACGGCACGTCCTGGGTGTCGGGGCTGCTGTTCTGTTCGGCGTGGGCGGGGGTGTGCAGCAGCGCTGCGGTCGTGACGGCGGCGGTGGCCACCGCGATCGAAGCGAGCCACCCTCGCGGGTGTGCGGGTGCGGGCATGTCTGTCCTCACCTGGTCGCGCGTGGGGGAGTTGTCGCACCACACGTGTGGTGCGACAAGCACGAGGGCAACGGCGTGCCGGCGGTGCGGTGCGAGACACCACCGCCCGGGGGCTGCAACGCGAGCACCGTGGATGGTGGTGGGATCGCACATGGGCCGGCGGCACACGAAGAGAAGAGGGGTGGGGCGCCTCCTGGGACGGGGGGTGAGAACCCCTGCGGCTCACGGGATCTCTCAGAGTGTTCTCAGTTTCGGTTCAGGAAGCACTCAAACATACGGTCTTCTGTTCCGCACCCACCCCCCGTGCCGTTCGTGGTTGGGGTGGCCGTGGTCGGGGTGTCTGGCCACGGGCGGGGGTATCGCGGTGGTCTGGAACGGCGTAGGACGATGACCAGCACTAGGGTTATCCCGCGGGAGTCCGGGGTGTGTTCAGCTCCGGCCACGGGAATAACCGAGGGTTTGTCCCGGGTGTCCAGGGGGCGGGGTGGTGGTGTGTCCCCGCGGTGGGTGCCTCGTGTGGGTCACTGTCGGGTTCGGCTCTCCCCGCCGGGGTGCTGTGGGCCGGTGGCCAGCACCACCACTAGTGGTGTTGCGGAAGGGAAACGAAAGGGAAAAGACAAGGAATACGCGGAGAAGCGTGCGCGTGCTACCACCATCAGAGACCAGCAAGAGCTCGTCATGATGACACCGACTCCGCCGCAGCCCACACCCCCATCGCCTTCTGCTGATCTTTTCATTAGTTGGGTGGGGCAGGTGGGTAGTCTGCGATCATCGCGGCATGCCCCCATAGTTGAGCGTGACGCTTCTGAGGCGCCCCCGTTGCCCCGATCCGTAGACGGCCGAGGCGCGGCGGTTGCTGACAGTGCGACTGGGGTGGAGTCTGCAGCGGGCCCGAACGCGTGAGCGTGACGAGACCGCGATCGCGCACTGGACGGTCCGCGGGTGACCACGCATCACAAGGGGGCCGTAGAAACCGGGCATGGATCCTGCTCTTCGACGAATCGGGCATTTCGCTGCGGCCGTAGGTGCGCCGCACCTACGGCCCCCGCGGAGGCACTCCCACTTTGGCCCACCGGCTGAACTGGAAAACGGCATCCATGGCAGCAGCCCTGGGGTATCACAGCGTCGATGAAGGGCGTGGAGCACGATTGTGCTTCCATCTCACGCCCGGCAGCTATGACACCGGTGTTGGAAGAGATCAAGGTCTTCTACGCCGGTTAGCCCGTGGTGCTGATCTGGGACGGACTCGGCGCGCACTGGAGCTGGGCCATGCGCGACTAGATCGCCGCCCAGAACTGGCTCACCGTGGAACGCCTGCCTGCCTAGGCGCCTGCGCTCAATCCGGTGGAGATGCTGTTGTCCAGCCTCGAACCCGCGAGCTGACCAATTTCGCCGGTGACCACCTCAGCGAGTTCGCCGGACCGGCATCAACCGCGTCTGCACCGACGAGCACCTCCCCCGGCCCCCTCCTCGCCCACGCAAAGCTGGACATACACCACGAAATCCCAACCAACTAATGAAAAGATCAGTAGAAGTCAGAGATGTGAGAGTCCCTGTCCTTCTAGCGTTACGTGTGCGAACTTCGTCCGGATCGCTGCGTGATATGAACAGCGCTGTCATCACCCACGTCACCTTTGAAAACGCCCTGCGCTGCTCCTACACCCTCCCGGGAGAGGACGCCGCCGTCTCCGCCACACTCCGTCAGGGAGCCGGCACGGCGGACGGGCTGGTTACTCGGATGGGCGGCGCGCCACGAGGCGTTCGATGACGCCGGCCTTGAACCTGTCGCGCTGCTGTACGACGAACCCCTGTTCCCGCAGGGTCAGCAGGGGACGGCGTGTCATCCTCTCCCCGTTCCCCGGGCTGGTCACACTCATCAGCCCCTGGACGGTCAGCAGGAGCCCGCGCACGGGCAGCGAGGAGGAACGCACGTGGTCCAGCAGCAGGAGCTGGCCACCGGGACGCAGCACACGGCCGACCTCGGTGACGGTGGCCTCCAGGTCGGGCACCGAGCACAGGGACAGCGCGCAGAGCACGGTGTCGAAGGAGGAGTCGGCGAACGGGAGGTGCTGCGCGTCTGCCTCGCTCAGGTCCACGTCCATACCGAGCTCGCGGGCGCGTTCCCGGGCGATCCCCAGCATGCGGGGGCTGAGGTCGATGCCGGTCAGGTCCACACCGTCCGGGTAGAACGGCAGGTTGCGGCCGGTGCCGATCGCGACCTCGAGGGTGGCGCCCTCGGCTTTCGAGCACAGCCACTGCCGGCTGTCCTCGAGGAGGAGCCGCTCCATACGGGCGATCGCCCGGTCGTAGCGCGGCGCCTGGCGGTCCCAGTACCGCCGCATGCGGTCGGTGGCTCCGGACTTCCTGACGTGCGGTGACGGTGACACAGCGATCCTCCCCTGCCCGACAACCGGTGAGGGACGCCCCCGCACCGGCCGGTGGGGCAGATACGAGGTTCCAAACAACCACATCCCCGCACCGCGGGACAACGGAAACCGCGCACGGACGGACGGCTTTTCGCCCGCCCCGCTACATCAGGGTGAGCTGGTGCCCCTCCGCCCCGCCCCGGTCCGCCCCGTCCCGCTGGCTCTCCCGGTGTTCCGCCGCGCGGGGGCTCTCGCCGGGACCGTGCAGGCCGTGCCGGTGGGCCGCCTCGCGCACCCGCTCCTGTACCGCCTTCTGGTACGCCCGGGGCGCGTAGGCGCCGTGGGCGTACAGCTCCCGGTAGTACGGAACCAGGTGAGGGTGGTTCTCCGACAGCCAGGAGAGGTACCACTCCCGGGCCCCGGACCGCAGGTGGAGCACGATCGGGGTGACGCTGCTGGCTCCCGCCTCGGCGATGGCGGCCACCGTCTCCTCGAGCTGCGCGGCGGAGTCGGTCAGCCCCGGCAGGACCGGCGCCATCAGGACCGAACACCCGATCCCCCGCCGGGTGAACTGGCGCACCACGTTCAGCCGGCTGGTGGGGCGGGGAGTGCCCGGTTCCACCGAGCGCCACACGGTGTCGTCCACGGAGCCCACCGACACCGCCATACCCACCTCGGCCCGTTGGGCAGCCTGTTCGATCACCGGCAGGTCGCGCAGGACCAGTGTTCCCTTGGTGAGGATGGAGAACGGGTTGGCGAAGTCCCGCAGGGCGGCGAGGATGTCAGGCATGAGCCGGTAGTGGCCCTCGGCCCGCTGGTAGGGGTCGGTGTTGGTGCCCATGGCGATGTGGTGGCCGCCCCACCGGGGGTCGGCGAGTTCGGTTCGCAGCACCCGGCCCGCGTTCACCTTGACCATGATCTTGGTGTCGAAGTCCCGCCCGGAGTCCAGGTTGAGGTACTCGTGGCTGCGGCGGGCGAAACAGTACACGCAGGCGTGGCTGCACCCCCGGTAGGGGTTGACGGTCCATTGGAACGGGACGTCCGAGGCTGCGGGTACCCGGTTGAGGACGGAGCGGGCGCGGATCTCGATCGCCATCGGACCCTCGTCGCTGCCGGCGTCCACCGGCTCCGGGCCGGGGGTGGACAGGCCGGCGCGTCCGGTGCCTCGTTCGGGCTCGGCCATCACCTCGCCCCGGTCGAACAGCGCGCTCTCGTCCGCATCCTCCCGAAGTTCCTCCCAGCGCATACCCTTTATTCGAACACGGATTCGATCGTGTGTCCAGCACCGGCCCCACGGCCCGGGCACCACCGCGCCCGCCTCAGACGTGCTCGCTCACCAGGACGGCCTGGGTGCCCGGTTCCAGCGCCTGGAACACGTGCGGCACGTCGCCCGGATAGAACATGTAGTCTCCCGGCGCGAGCTCCACCGGTTCACCGGCGGTCCCGACGAGCGCCCGTCCGGCACTGAGCACGACGTGTTCGGTGACGCCGGGCATGTGGGGTTGGGACTCGCGCGCCGGCCCCGGCTCGGCGGCGATGTGGTAGATGTCCCGGCGCGCGTTCGGGGGGCAGGCGGCCACCAGTACGGCCTGGTAGTTGGCCTCCGCGGCGTGCAGTGCCGCCCCCTCGCCGGCGCGGACCACGTGGGTGGTGGGGCGCTGTGGCCCCAGCAGCTGGGCCGGGGGGATGTCGAGGGCCACCGCCAGCGCCCACAGCGTCTCCAGGCTGGGATTGCCGGCGCCCGACTCCAGCTGGGACAGCGTGGACTTCGCGACGCCGGCCCTCCGGGCGAGCTCGGTGAGTGTCACTCCCGACCGGCTGCGTTCCCGCCGCAGCGCACTCGCGATGACGTCGAGCGGAGCCTTCCCGTCCTGCACCACGTTCACTCCAATGAACAAAAATCCGGTTTGACGAACACATCCTGGTGTGTTCATTATAAAAACCATGCGTACGTTATGGCGAACACTGGACCGTGGACTGCTGCGCACCACCGCGCTGGTGTGCCTCGCGGTCGGTGTCGTCGGCGTATCCTACGGCGCCACCGCCGTCACCTCGGGGTTCCCCGTCTGGTTCCCCGTCCTGGTGGGGGTGCTGGTGCTGGCCGGCTCCTCGGAGTTCCTGTTCGTCGGCATCCTCGCGGCGGGAGGGAGCCCGGTCTCGGCGGTGGCCGCCGGGGTTCTGGTCAACGCGCGGCACCTGCCGTTCGGTCTGGCCCTCGCCGACGTGCTCGGGCGCGGCTGGCGGCGCCTGCTCGGCAGCCACCTGATGAACGACGAGAGCGTCGTCCTCGCGCTCGGCCAGGAGGATCCGAGGCGCCAGCGGACCGCCTACTGGGTGTGCGGGCTGGGCATCCTGCTGTGCTGGCCCGCCGGGGCCCTGGCCGGCGCCCTGGCCGGAACCGCCGTCACCGACCCCGACACCTTCGGGCTGGACGCCATGTTCCCGACCGTTCTGCTGGCCCTGGTACTGCCGTCGCTACGGTCCCCGGAAACCCGGCGTTGTGCGCTTCTCGGGGCCGGGATCGCGCTGGCCGCGTCCGTGTTCCTCCCGGCGGGGCTTCCCGTGCTGCTGTCCCTGGTGGGTCTGGTCGCGACCGTGCGCCGCACGAAGGAGGAACAGTGAACGACCCACTCACGCTGGCGATCGCGGTCGCCGTGCTCGCCGGGGAGACGTTCGCCCTCCGGGCCGCCGGACCGCTGCTGAGGTCCCGCGTCACCGTCCCCGCCCGGGTGGAGCGGCTGATGGAGACGTCGGCGGCCGTGCTGCTCGTCGCTGTGGTGGCCACGACCGCGCTGACCGAGGACCAGGGCTTCGCGGGTTTCGCGCGCCCTGCCGGAGTGCTGGTCGGCGGGGTGCTGGCCTGGCGCGGGGCACCGTTCGTCGTGGCCGTCCTCACCGCCGCCGGCACCGCCGCCGGGTTGCGCCTGCTCGGCGTCCCCTGAACCGCCGCCAGCACGCGCCCCCGGCGGTCGGGGATCCCGGGATGGTGCTCATGGCGCCGGTCACGCCTCGGCGGTGCCCGTACCGGTCTCCTCCTGCGGCGGGTAGCGCTGGATCAGCCGCAGCAGCCCGGGGAAGCACACCTCGATGTCGTCCCGGCGCAGTTGCGCCATCCGGCTGTTGCCCCGGTCGACCTGCCAGATGAGGCCGGCCTCCCGCAGGACGCGGAAGTGGTACGTGCGTGTGGCCTTCGACACCGGCAGCCCGAACGAGGTGCAGTGCCGCTCGCACTGCGCCGGCTCCCGGGCCAGGGTGGCGATGACCCGGTAGCGCAACGGATCGCCCAGGGCGTTGGCGACGGTGCGCAGGTCCATCTCTTCCCGGAAAGGGTGGCCTTCCGCGTCAGGCAATCCAACTCCTCGGCAACCGACGTCCGCTCTGGGTCCTGTTTTTGGGCGCTGTTCGTCGCGAGCGGCGTCTCCGGTGCCGCCCGGCACGACCGGCCAGGGAGGCGGAGCGGACCCTCCGCCGACCGACGAGAACACCGCCGGGCGGTGCCCTGGGGCGACACGCACCAGGACAAGCGTTCGGAAACAGGGCCTAGACCCCGCTCGGTGGACGCTCGTTCTGCTGCGCTCCGCCCCAGCACCGCGCCGGACGCGCCGCTCGCGGCGAACAGCGTCCACCCAACAGGGCATAGGTTCTACTTGAATCATACCTAGACCCTGTGCCACCTTTAGGTACGAATTCATTCATACCTAAGGACCGGGAGTGCTCCGTGGCCACACAACACGACACACCACCGGACGCTGACACCGCCGCGTCCGGACGCGCGGCGCCACGCGCCGGAACCACACTCACGCTCGGCGCGGTCCTCCTCGCCGTGTTCGTCGTCCCCACGTCCATCTCCGGAACGGCGGTGGCCCTTCCCGCCATCGGCTCCACCACGGGTGCCGACCTCGTTCCCCTGCAGTGGGTGGTCAACGCCTTCAACGTCATGTTCGCCGGTTTCACCCTCGTCTGGGGGTCGCTCGCGGACATCCTGGGCCGGGTTCGGGCCTTCGCGGCGGGCGCGGCGGTGTACGGGGCCGCCTCCCTGGCCAGCGCCGTCGTCAGCAACGTGTACCTGCTCGACGCCGCCCGGGGACTGGCGGGACTCGGCGGAGCCGCGATCTTCGCCTGCGGCAGCGCCATCCTCTCGACGGTCTTCACCGGCCCCGCCCGGGCGAAGGCCTTCGCGCTGTTCGGTACCGTCGCCGGGATCGGCGTCGCGGTCGGCCCCTCGCTCGCGGGAGTGATCGTGGAGGCACTGAGCTGGCGCTGGGTGTTCGGCGCGCACGCCATAGCTCTGGCCCTGGTCCTGCTGGCCGTGCCCGTCATCGCCCGGAACACCCCCTCCTCCGGCCGGGAGGGGGCACGGATCGACGTCGCGGGAAGCGTCCTGTTCATCCTGGCGATGGTGCTGTTGACCACGGGGATCGTGCAGGGGTCGCAGTGGGGCTGGAGCAGCGGCGGAGTCCTCTCCCTCCTCGGCGGAACCGTCCTGGCACTGGTCGGCTTCACCGCCGTGGAGCGCCGACGCGCCCACCCGGTCCTCGACCTCAGCCTGCTGCGCGAACCGCGCTTCGTCGGGCTGTGCCTGGTTCCGGTGGCGGCGTCGTTCGGGTTCGTCACGATCCTGACCTACCTCCCCAGCTACCTGTCCTTCGTCGGCGGGTACGGCGCCGGCGCGTCCGGGCTGGCCATGGTGCTGCTCACGTTCCCGGTGTTCGCCTGCCCCTCCCTCGCGGCGGCCCTCGTCAACCGCGGAGTACCCGCGGCGTTGCTGCTCTACATCAGCCTCGCCTGCCTGGTCGCGGGAGACATCGCCCTGCTGCTGTTCGAGCCGGGGGTCTCCCTGGCGGTGGTGGCCCTTCCGATGCTGGTCACCGGTGCCGGCATGGGACTGTCCGCCGGTCTGGTCGACCGGCTCGCGCTGGACATCGCCGACGAGGAGAAGGCGGGCATGGCCGCCGGGTTCCTGAACACCCTGCGACTGGGCAGTGAGGCGATCGCCGTCGCCGTGTACGGTTCGCTGCTGGCGACGTTCCTCACCTCGCGTGTCGCGGAGGGACTCGGTTCCTACGACCGCACGGAGACGCCGGAGGCGATCGCCAACGAGGTCGCCGGCGGACACACGGGAGAGGCGGCCGCCAGCGCGGAGGGCGGGGCTTTCCACACGTTCCTCGTCGGCGCCTACGACGCCTCCTTCCACACGGTTCTGTGGGTGCTGGCTGCCATCTGCGCCGTACTCTTCCTGCTCATCGCCGCCCTGCTGCGCGGCGGCGCCCGCCCGGCGTCCGCGACCGGCTCCTCCGAGGGGACCCGGTGAGAACGGCCCGGACACCAGGGCCGCCACCGGACGGAACCGGTGGCTGTCCGGCGCCGATAGGCTGGCAGGCATGGCCGACCCGCAACACGTTCTCACCCAACGGGTCCAGTCCGCGATCGGCGCCGCGTTCGGCTCCGAGTACGCCGACACCGACCCCGTCATCCGCCCGTCGCAGTTCGCCGACTACCAGGCGAACGCCGCCCTGGCGCTGGCCAAGAGGCTGGGCCGCAAGCCGCGCGACGTCGCCGCCGACATCGTGGCGCACCTGGAGGCCGGCGACGTGTGCAGCGGGGTGGAGATCAGCGGCCCCGGCTTCGTCAACCTGACACTGGACGAGGACTGGATCGCCGGACGCGCCCAGGAGCTCCTCACGGACCCGCGGCTGGGCGTCCCCCGCCAGGAGAGCCAGAACATCCCGATCGACTACTCGGCGCCCAACGTCGCCAAGGAGATGCACGTCGGCCACCTGCGCACCACGGTGGTCGGCGACGCGCTGGCACGCGTGCTGGAGGCGCTGGGACACAACGTCGTTCGCCAGAACCACATCGGCGACTGGGGCACCCCGTTCGGGATGCTCATCGAGCACCTGCTGGACGTCGGGGAACACTCGGCCGAGGCCGAGCTGCTCACCACCGACCCGAACGCCTTCTACCAGGTGGCGAAGGGCAAGTTCGACTCCTCGCCCGAGTTCACCAAACGCGCGCGCGAACGGGTGGTGGAGCTGCAGAGCGGGGACGCCGAGACGCTGCGCCTGTGGCGGGAGCTGGTGGACCTGTCCAAGTCCTACTTCAACCGGATCTACGCGGAGCTCGGGGTCACCCTCACCGACGCCGACCTGGCGGGCGAGAGCATGTACAACGACATGCTGCCCGCGATCTGCGACGAACTGGAGAGCACGGGGGTCGCCGAGCTGAGCGACGGCGCGCTGTGCGTGTTCCTGGAGGGCTACACCGGCCGGGACGGATCACCGCTCCCGCTGATCGTGCGCAAGAGCGACGGCGGCTACGGGTACGGCACCACCGACCTCGCCACGGTCAAGTACCGGGTGGAGACGCTGCACGCCGACCGGATCGTCTACGTGGTGGGGGCGCCGCAGTCCCTGCACCTGCGGATGGTGTGGGACACGGCGCGCGCCGCCGGCTGGCTCCCGGAGAACGTGGAGCCGGTCCACGTGCAGATCGGCAACGTGCTCGGGGAGGACGGCAAGATCCTGCGGACCCGCAGCGGCCAGCCGATCCGGCTGATGGCGCTACTGGAGGAGGCAGTGGAGCGCGCCACCAGTGTGGTCGCCGAGAGCCGTCCCGACCTGGACGGGGAGAGCCGCGCCGCGATCGCGCGCGACGTCGGTATCGGTGCGGTGAAGTACGCCGACCTGTCGGTGTCGCACGACACCGAGTACGTGTTCGACTTCGACCGGATGCTCGCGCTGCACGGCAACACCGGCCCGTACCTGCAGTACGCGGCCGCGCGGATCAGGTCGATCTTCCGCAAGGGCGGGCTGGACCCGCGGGAGGCCACCGGACCGATCCGGCTGGGGGAACCCGCCGAACGGGACCTCGCCCTGGCACTGCTGGGCTTCGGTCCGGCGGTGCGCCAGGTCGGCGACACGCTGGAGCCGCACCACCTGTGCGGTTACCTGTTCGACCTCGCCCAGACGTTCACGTCGTTCTACGAGCGCTGCCCGGTGTTGAAACCCGACGATCCCGCGGTGCGGGACTCGCGGTTGGCGCTGACGGCGGCGACGCTGCACACGCTGGTGCGCGGACTCGACCTGTTGGGTGTGCGGGCGCCGGAACGGATGTGAACCCGCGCCCTGTTCGGTGGACGCTGCGTTCGTCACGAGCGGCGCCGGGGCGCCGCGCGGTGGGACGGGCGTCCACCGGGCCGGCCCCACCACCGCCGACCGGGCGACCAGCCGGTCAGCGGTGCGGGTGTCCGGGGTAGTTCCCGCCGCTGTCCGAGGGCTGGGGCTCGGGACTGTCGGTCTCACCGGGGTCGGGCCCCGGTGTGGGGGTCGGCTCCGGCGCGGATGTCGGTGAGGGGTCCGGATCGGGGCTCGCGCCGCCGCTGTCGTCCGGTGAGGAGCCGGAGGAGTCGTCGGTGGCGGGCGCGGAGCCGCCGCCGGGGCTGCTCTCCTCCTGGGTCTCCCGGGAGGGCGTGTTCTCCGGGGACTCTTCCTCCGGGGACGAATGCTGCGGGGAAGGGGTCTCCGCGACGGTGGTGCTGGAGTCAGCGGAGGTGTCCCTGTCCGGTTGGCCGCCGCGGGGGGAACGGCTGTCTGCGGGCTCGTCCGTGCCGAGGTCGCGGGACGGGGAGGCGTCCAGTCGCATCCGGGAGGGGAGATCGTCGGAGTAGGACGCGGTGAGCGCGACCGTCGCGCCCGCCGCCACGCCGACGGTGACCAGCGTCACTGTGATCATTCTCCGCCTGCGTCTTCTGCGTGCCTGCTGGTGCCGTGCGCTGCGGGACGGCCCGCTCGGCCGCCGCGAATCGCCGTTCATCGGGGGCCCTGACCTTCGGTGTGGGGAGGCTGTCGCCCGGGTGTGCGGCCGACCGCCGCTAGCACGGGGTGTGGAACCCGGCGCTGCCACAGAGTGCCAAAATCGGACAATAAGTACTTAAAGTATATATTACTTATAGTATATACACCTTACAACGACCCTGTTATGCACCGGCGCGAGCCGGATGCGCACGCACTTCGCCGCTGGTCCGCGTGAAAGGACGGCGAAAGCCACCCGTCACTACTCACCGGTTACATGGGAGAGGGGACCGGCAGCGGCGATCCCGCTCCGCCCGCCCCCTCCCACGACCACGTCGCCTACCTGCCACCAGCGAATGGGAAATTAGCCTTACAACGCACCAGAAGAGGGGGAAACAGACATGACTCCGATCGCGGGTGACGGTGCACCGGAGGGTCCCGCACCGGGGACGTGGCACCTCGACCCGGTCCACTCCTGCGTCATCTTCGTCGCCCACTACCTGCGCTTCGGCCGGGTCCAGGGGACCTTCGGCGACGCCAAGGGGATCGTGGTCGTGGGCGAGAACCCCACCAGCTCCAAGGTCGACGTCACGCTCAACGCCGCCAGTCTCAACACCGGCGTCCAGGCGCGCGACGCCCACCTGCGCTCCGCCGACTTCCTGGACGTGGAGAACCACCCGGAGCTGCGGTTCACCAGCACCGGCCTGGAACAGCGCGGCCGGAGCCAGCAGGCCTTCCTCATGCACGGGGACCTGACGATCCACGGGACCACCCGGCCCGTGACGCTCGAGTGCCAGTGGGTCGGCGAAGCCCCCGACTACAACAGCCCGCAGGACACCTACGGCCACTTCTTCGCCGCCACCACCCAGATCTCACTCAGCGAGTTCGGGGTCGGCGACGGCGGCCCGCTGCCGTGGGGAGGCCGCATGGTGGGTGACACGGTCGACGTCGTCCTGGAGGTGCGTCTGCAGAACAACGACCCCATCGACTTCCTCCGCCAGATCGGCCACGTGAGCTGAGGCCGCGCCGGCAGCGCCCAGCGGGCTCAGCCGCCCAGGGCCGTCTCGATCTCGGAGCGGTCCGGCATGGACGTACTGGCACCGAAGCGCTGGACCGACAGCGCCGAGGCGGCCGACGCGAACCGCAGCGCGTCCTCAGGCGCCCTCCCCTCGGCTCGGGCGACGGCGAACGCACCGCAGAACGTGTCCCCCGCCGCGGTCGTGTCCACGGCCTCCACCCGCTGCGAGGGAACGTGCAGCGGCTCGCCGCCGCGCCGCCCGTACAGCACCCCGTCCGCCCCGAGCGTGACGATCACCTCGGGAACGCGCCGCAACAGCTCCTCCAGCGCGCGGTGCGGCTCGGTCTCTCCCGTGATGGCGGCGGCCTCGTGCTGGTTCGGCACCAGCAGGTCGACCCCTTCCAGGAGCTCGGCGGGCAGTTCCCGGGCGGGGGCGGGGGTGAGCACGGTCAGCGCCCCCGCGGCGCGACCCGCGCGGGCGGCCGCGACCACCCCGGACATGGGGAGTTCGAGCTGCAGCAGCAACACGGAGCTGCCCTCCAGCAACCGGGCGTCACCCTCCCGTGTCGCGGTGACCGCGCCGTTGGCCCCCGGGACGACGATGATGGAGTTGGAACCGCCGTCCTCCACCACGATGTGCGCCACACCGGAGCTGCCCTCGTGCGTGCTCACCCCGGACACGTCCACGCCGCGCTCCACCAGGTTGGAACGCAGCTGTACGCCGAACGCGTCGTCGCCGACCGCTCCCAGGAACACCGGGTCGCCGCCGGCGCGGGCGGCCGCGACGGCCTGGTTCGCGCCCTTCCCGCCGGGAACCTGGCGGAACTCGCGTCCCATGACCGTCTCCCCCCGGGACGGGGCGGTCTCCACGTAGGCCACAAGGTCCATGTTGATGCTGCCGAACACCGCGATGCGCGGTACCGGTCCCGAATGCGCCGAATTCACACCGCCGAGATTACCCACACCTGTCCGGTACCGCCACGACGGAACCGTCCGGCGGTCAGTCCAGATCCACGATCACGGGGGCGTGGTCGGAGGGACCCTTGCCCTTGCGCTCCTCCCGGTCGACCGTCGCGCCGGTGACCCGTCCGGCCAGTTCCGGTGAGGCGAGGACGAAGTCGATCCGCATCCCCTTGCGCTTGGGGAAGGACAGCCCCTGGTAGTCCCAGAAGGTGTACACGCCCGGACCCGGCGTGTGCGGCCGGACCACGTCCGAGAAGCCGGCGTTGAGGACACTGGTGAACGCGTCCCGCTCCGGTTTCGTCACGTGCGTCTTCCCCTCGAAGGCGGCCATGTCCCACACGTCGTCGTCCTGCGGGGCGACGTTGAAGTCCCCGCAGAACGCGATCGGCGCCCGCGGCTCCGCGGACAGCCACTCCCGGCCGGCCACACCCAGCCGCTCCAGCCACCGCAGCTTGTAGTCGTAGTGCGGGTCGTCGACCTCGCGCCCGTTGGGCACGTACAGGCTCCACACCCGCACCCCGCCGCAGGTGGCGGCGACGGCGCGCGCCTCCGGGCCGGCCTCCTCGTCCCACGCCGGCTGGCCGAAGCTGGTGCTCACGTCCTCCAGCCCCACCCGGGAGGCGATCGCGACGCCGTTCCACTGGGACGTCCCGTTGTGCGCGACCTCGTAACCGAGCTCGGTGAAGAGTTCCATGGGAAACTGGTCGTCCCGGCACTTCGTCTCCTGCAGAGCGACCACGTCGGCGTCGCTGCGCTGCAGCCACGCGGCGATCCGCTCACCGCGCGCCCGGACACTGTTCACGTTCCACGTAGCGATTCGCATCGCAAGAACCCTACCGCACGCCCGTGCGCTGGGAATTCGAGGAGGTCAGCCCCACCTCGGGGATGGGGCGGCCCGGACGGGAAGCGCCGTGGGCACGCCGGAGGGTGCCGCCACGGAACACCACGGAATCCGCACGGCCGCCGCGGGCGTCCCCCGGCCCCGGGCCTCCCGTGGGAGGCAGCGTCGCGCTCCTCCGCGGACACGCCGCGTTCCGGCGGGACAACCGCCCGGCAGCCCCGCACGGCGCGCCCGGGAACGTCCGCAACGTGCCGGAACCGGCGGGTATCGTCCGCCAATCCCCCATGCACCTACGGCATCATGGGAGACAGTCGACCGGGACCGCCCGGCGCGTCCCCCACCAAGGTGAGAACGATGGCAGACTCCGCTACACAACACCACGTGCTCGTCATCGACGACGAACCCAACATCCGGGACCTCGTCCAAGCTGCGCTGCACTTCCACGGTTTCAGCGTGAGCACGGCGGAAACGGGAAACGAAGGTCTGTCCCTCGCCGACGAGCAGCAGACCGACCTCATCCTGCTGGACGTGCTGCTACCCGACGTGAGCGGCTTCGACGTCTGCAGGACGCTGCGGAAGTCCGGCAACGAGGTCCCGGTCATCTACCTCACCGCCAAGGACACCCCCACCGACACCGTCACCGGCCTCTCCCTCGGCGGCGACGACTACGTCACCAAGCCGTTCTCCGTGGAGGCGCTCGTGGCCCGGATACACGCGATGCTGCGCCGCAGTCGGAACACGCAGCCGGCCGTCTCCGACAACGACGATCCGGGAGAGCTGCGCGTCGCCGACCTGGAACTCAACGAACGCACGTGGAAGGTGCGCCGCGGGGGCGTCAACGTGGACCTCTCCCCCACCGAGTTCCGGCTGCTGTCGTACCTGATGCACCACCCGGACCAGGTCCTCACCCGCAGCCAGCTCCTGGAGAACGTGTGGGGCTGGGACTACGCGGGCCACCCGCAGATCGTGGAGACCTACATCAGTTACCTGCGGCGCAAACTCGACCCGCTGGGGTCGCCGCTGATCCACACCCAGCGCGGGGTGGGGTACGCGCTGCGGCCACAGAACGGAACCTAGATGCAGCACGTGCGGCTGCGCTCCCGGCTCCTGATCGGGCTCCTCAGCGTCACCGCGGTGGGGCTGCTGGTCACCTGTGTCGTCGGTTTCGTCACTCTGCGGAACTTCATCACCGACCGGTTGGACGCGCAGCTCTCCCTCGCCGCGGAACGCGCGACGGTGCGGTTGGACAACGACACCCCGCCGGTGGGTGTGGACGCGCCGAGCCCGTCCCCGTACTTCGTGGCGGTACTCGATCCCGACACCGGCGACATCAACCAGATCTACGGTGACACCGAACGCGAGGACGTCGTCCTGGACCGCATCGACGACCTGTCCCCCAGCGAGCTGGAGCGTTACAGCCGGACCGAGGACATCTTCGAACTGGAGGGGGTGGACTCCACGGTGGCGCCGCACCGCGCCACCGTGCGCCAGCACCGCGGCGAGATCCTCGTTACCGGCGTCCCCACCAGCGACCGGGAGGCCTACTCGTGGCAGCTCGTCCTCACCCAGCTCATCACGGCCAGCCTCCTGCTGGCCGGGCTGATCCTGGCGGGGCGCTGGCTGATCGGCCGCGGGCTGGAACCGCTCAGCCAGATGGCCACCACCGCGAACCGGATCAGCACCGGACCCGACCTTGACGAGCGCATGCCCGGTGCCGACACGCACAGCGAGGTCGGCCGTCTGGCGTCGGCCATCAACACCATGCTGAACCGGATCGAGCAGGCGTTCACCGCGCAGCGCGAGTCCGAGGAGCGCATCCGCGCGTTCGCCGCGGACGCCTCCCACGAGCTGCGCACCCCGTTGACGACCATCCGCGGCTACGCCGAGCTGTACCGGCAGGGCGCCCTCAACGCCGAGGGTCTGCCGGAGGCCATGAACCGGATCGAGCACGAGTCGGAGCGGATGAGCCGGCTCGTCGCCGAACTGCTCGAACTCGCCCGGCTGGACCGCACCGGTGCTCTGCAGCTGAGCGACGTCGACCTGTCCGCGGCGGTGCGCGAGACGGTCGCCGACGCGCGCGCCCGCGCCCCCGAACGCGAGGTCACGCTCGACGCGCCCGAGGGGGTGACCTGCGAGGCCGACGACGCGCGCGTCCGGCAGATCCTGGCGAACCTCCTCGCCAACGTCGACGAGCACACCTCCGGGGACACCCCCGTTGCGGTCCGGTTGCGCACGGAGGGGGACAACGCGGTCCTGGAGGTGGCCGACGAGGGGCCCGGCATGGGACCGGAGGACCTGCGTCGCGCCTTCGACCGTTTCTACCGGGGCAACCGCGCCCCGGGGGGCGGGAGCGGGCTCGGCCTGTCCATCGTGTACGCGGTCGTCACCGCACACGGCGGGGATGTCGACATCACCTCCACCCCCGGCGAGGGGACCGCGGTGACCGTGTGGCTCCCGTCCCGCAGCGGTTCCGCGGGCGCGGAGACGGCACAGTGACACCCGCTCCGGGGAAGACCGCGGGGCGGGAGGGCCGTCCGCCTGCGTCAGGAGCCGTCTGACGAACAGCGCCCCCGAACAGAGCCTAGACTCGGCGTCCATGGAGCCACCTCCCCACCCGAAACGGGACGCCGCCCTCTCCCGCTCCCAGGCTCGCCGGGTCGCGCTCGCCGCCCAGGGGTTCGCCGACCGCCCGCCCTCGGGCCCGCCCACCATGCGCCACCTGTCCCGCGTCATCGACCGGGTCGGCGTCATCCAGATCGACAGCGTGAACGTGGTCACGCGCAGCCAGTACCTGCCGGTGTACTCCCGGCTGGGAAGCTACGACCCGCGGTTGCTGGACCGGGCGGCGTCCGGCCGCTCCGGCCGGCTGGTGGAGTACTGGGCCCACGAGGCCAGCCTGGTCCCGCCGAGCACCCGGCGGCTACTGCGCTGGCGCATGGCGCGGGCCCACGAGAGGCCGTGGAGCCTGCTGGGCGGTGTCGCCGCCGAACACCCCGACCTGGTCGACGCCGCCCGGCAGGAGGTCAAGCGCCACGGCCCGGCGACCGCGCGTGAGATCGAACGGGCGCTGGAGCACGACGCGCCGCGCCCCACCGACCACTGGGGATGGAACTGGTCGCTCGTGAAACGCGCCCTGGAGTTCCTGTTCTGGTCCGGTGAGGTCACCGCCAACGGCCGCACCCGGCAGTTCGAACGCCGCTACGACCTCCCGGAGCGCGTCCTTCCGGCGGAGGTGCACCGGGCTGCGGACCCCGACCCGCACGAGGCCCGGCGCGAGCTGCTGCGTATCGCCGCACGCGCGCACGGTGTGGGCACCGAGCGGTGTCTGCGGGACTACTTCCGGATCGGCGCCGCGGAGGCGTCCCGTGCCGTGGCGGAACTGGTCGAGGCCGGCGATCTGGTCCCGGTCACGGTGGAGGGCTGGAACCAGCCGGCCTACCTCCACCGGGAGGCCCGCGTCCCCCGCCGTGTGGAGGCGCGGGCGCTGCTGAGCCCGTTCGACTCGCTGGTGTGGGAGCGGGAACGCACCGCGTCCCTGTTCGGGTTCCGCTACCGCTTGGAGATCTACACTCCCCGCTCCCAACGCGTGCACGGCTACTACGTCCTGCCGTTCCTCCTCGGGGAGAACCTGGTCGCGCGGGTGGACCTGAAGGCCGACCGCGCGGGCCAGACGCTGCTGGCGCGCCGCACCACGCTGGAGGACGGCGCCCCGCGGGAGACCAGGGAGGCCCTGGAGGCCGAGCTGGAGCGGATGGCCGACTGGTTGGGGTTGTCCGGCGGGGTACGGGTGGAGGGCTGACCGGCGGTACGGATCTCGCCTACTCCGTGCGCCGGTGCTGCTCCAGTTCGGCGATCCGCTGCCGGAGCTGGCTGATCAGCGCCGCGTCCCGCTCGACGCGCATCTCCAACTCGACGATGCGGGTCGCGGCCGCCACCGGCATCCCCTCGTCGAGGAGCTCCCTGGCGCGGGCGGCCAGCTCGAGCTGGTGCCGCGAGTAGCGGCGGTGGCCCCCCTGGGAACGCGAGGGGGCGAGCAGCGCCCCCTCCAGACTGCGCAGGAACGCCTGCTGCACACCGATGATCGCGGCAGCGCGCCCCATGCTGTAGGCGGGATAGTGTTCGTCGTCCAGCCTGCCCCGGTTCATCGTGATTCTTCGCCGCTCCTCTCACACGACTCGTGCCCGGGCGCCGCCAATGGTAGCCGCACCCGGGCGTGGCCGGCGGAGTCACGTGACGTTCGAGCTCAGCTCCTGGCGCTTGTCGCTCGGAGTGACACTGATCTTGCGCGGTTTCGCGCGCTCGGCCACCGGGATCCGCAGCGTGAGCACCCCGTTCTGGTAGTCCGCGTCGATCTTCTCCACGTCCAGCCCGTCGCCCAGGGTGAGCTGGCGGACGAAGGAGCCGCGCGGCCGCTCGGAGACGAGGAACTGGGTCCCCTCGGCGACTTCCGGGCGCTCGGCGCGCACGGTCAGCGTGCTGTTCTCCACCGTGATGTCGACGCTGTCCGGGTCGATCCCGGGAAGGTCGAACCTCGCCACGTAGTTCTCGCCCTCCCGCTCGACGTCCATGGGAGCCATGCGGGGCCCGCGGGTGGCGTTGACCATCTCGTTGGCGAGGTTGCTCAGGTCATGGAAAGGGTCGAACCGCAGCATCATCGCCTACGACACCTCCTTAGCGTTCAACCAAGCTAAGTTCCATCGCTGACACCTACAAATTTATAGTACTGACTACAGGTTTTCAAGGTGGCCAAGGGAAAATTTTTTGGTGCAGCCCTTCGAGCCCGAAAGCCGGAGGCGACTCCGACCCCACAGCGCACCGCCGCCGACCGCCACCCTCCCGGCCCCACAGGACACGGACGGAGATCCCGCCACCCACGCGTGACACGGCCGCACCACATACCCCGAGACCGCACCCCCGCATCATCCGTTTCGCTACTTAACGTTTCATTTTGGATACAAAGGGTCATATGTGTGGTGAGACGGCCGTCCGTGCACACGAGCAACACACACGGAGGAAACACCACTATGCGCCGCACCACGAAGATCGCCGGAACGGTTCTGGTCAGCGTCGCTCTCCTCGGCCTGGGCTCCGCGGGGGCCGCCGCCAACGCGCACTCCGGCTCGGAGGCCTACCAGGCCTGCATCGAAAAACAGCAGACGTCCTCGCTGCTCGCTGTCAACCTGGACCTGCTCAACCAGTGCATCGCCAACTACAACGACTGACGCGCGCCTCCCCGGCCAGGACCCCTTCGACCGTCGGGGCCCTGGCCGGTCCTACCCTATAGTAACTTTTTGGACCCATCCACACACATAGCGCATTGTTCGCTATCTTCCGGAGCCGTGCCGACACACCAGCACGAACTCCCTCTCGGACTCTTCCGCTACGAACCGGAGCTGGCCGCTGTTCTCGCGCGCGACGTGCTCGGCGCCGACATCCCGCCACACGCCGAAGCCGCGCTCGCACCCGGAGATCCGACAGAACGCCGACCCGCCGGGTACCGCGCCGGTGGTGTGGTCAAGCTCTACGACGAGGACCGGGTCGTGCAGGTCATCGCGGTCGGGATCCAGCTCAGACCCGACGACGGCAAACACTGGTCCTGGCCGGCCCACCTGCTCACCGCACGCCCCGGCACACGTGCCCAACCGCGCTCCTGGTGCTGTGCCCGCACGAGCGCACCGCGCGGCGGGCCGCCCGCCCCATCGACACCGGACACCCCGGTTTCGTGCTGGAACCGCTCGTGCTGGGACCGGACCCGGAGCTGGCGGTGCTGTCCGCGATATTGCCCGCGGCCGCCCGAAACCACCTGGAGAAACTGTTGGTAACCGGAACCGGGGAGTACAGGAGCGGCTTCGCCCAGCGGCTCGGCGCCCGGGGGTTGTCCGAAGGCAGGGCCGAAGCCGCGCGGGAGGACGTGCTCGCGGTGCTGGAGACGCGCGGGATCGCGGTGTCGGAGGAACGTCCGGTCCAGGATCCTGGAGTGTCGGGACGTGGAAAGCGCGGCGGACCTGTTCGGCTGAGCCCCGGGAAGCGGCCCCGGCCCCGGGGCGTCGCCGCGACGATGGCGGGCGTCGGGCAGGGCGGCCACACGCCGGGCGCAGGCCCTGGCACGGGAGGGCGGCCCCTTCACGGTGCGGACGGCGCCTCCGGTACACACCCCCGCGAGCGGGGCCGCACGACCGGAGGCATCGCGCCGGCCCCGCCCGTGCGCCGGGTCACACCCGTTCGATGATGGTGACGTTGGCCTGGCCGCCGCCCTCGCACATCGTCTGCAGACCGTACCGGCCGCCGGTGCGGTGCAGTTCGTGCACCAGCTTGGTCATCAGGACCGAGCCCGTGGCGCCCAGGGGGTGGCCGAGCGCGATCGCGCCGCCGTTCGGGTTGACCGTCTCCGGGTCGGCACCGAGCTCGTCCAACCACGCCAGCGGCACCGGGGCGAACGCCTCGTTGATCTCGGTAACGTCGATGTCGCCGATCCCCAGACCGGACTTCTCCAGCGCGGTGCGCGTCGCCGGGATGGGAGCTGTGAGCATGTACACCGGGTCGTCGCCCACGAGGGACAGCTGGACGACGCGGGCCAGCGGGGTCAGGCCGTGCTCGGCGACCGCGCGTTCCGAGGCGATCAGCACGGCGCCGGCACCCACCGAAACCTGGCTGGCGACGGCGGCGGTCAGCTCCCAGCCCTCCCGGATGGGCTGGAGTTCGGCCATCTTCTCCAGGGTGGTGTCCGGGCGGACCCCCTCGTCCTGTTCCACGCCGGCGATGGGGGCGATCTCGGTGTCGAACCGGCCGGCGTCGCGCGCGGCACCGGCACGGCGGTGGCTCTCCAGCGCGAACCGCTCCAGGTCGTCGCGCTTGTAGCCCCACTTCTCACACATGAGCTGGGCGCCGCGGAACTGGGAGATCTCCTGGGTGCCGTAACGGTCGGTCCACCCGTCGCCGAACAGGGGGAGCCCCTCGTCGATGGCGAACTTGGCGTTGGCGCCCATCGGAACCATGCCCATGTTCTCCACCCCCGAGGCCAGCACGAGGTCCTGGGTTCCGGAGAGGACGCCCTGCGCCGCGAAGTGGACGGCCTGCTGCGAGGAGCCGCACTGCCGGTCGATGGTCACCCCGGGGGTGCTCTCCGGCAGGCCGGCGGAGAGCCACGCGGTGCGTGCGATGTCCAGTGCCTGGGGGCCGACCTGGCTCACGCAGCCCATGATCACGTCCTCGACCGCCGCCGGGGGGACGCCCGTGCGCGCCACGGTCTCCTTGAGAACGTGCGCTCCCAGTTCTGCCGGGTGGACGCCGGCGAGGGCGCCCTTCTTCGTCCCTACCGGTGTACGAACGGCGCCGACGATGAATGCCTCAGCCACGGTTGCCCTCCTGAACGAACCACGATCGACCGTATTTGACCGAATCGTATTCGGTTCAGGCGTGGAAGGCGAGAGCGGGGGGTGCGGAAACGCGGCGTCAGGAGGAGCCGCGCCGGCGCGGCTCCTCCATGATCCCGGCGTCGCGCTCCTCACCGAGCGTTTCCCGGCACACCCCCTCCAGCAGCGTGACCAGCTCCGGGTGCTCCCGGGGGGAGTACTCGGAGAGCAGCTCCTCCAGTGCGGTGCGCTGGGCCTCGAAGAGGCGGCGCGCCACGTCGCGCCCCCGCTCGTTCAGTTCCCACGTGGGAGAGCCGTCCCGCAGCAGGCGGGCATCGAGCAGCTCGTCGTGCACCTCCTCCAGGCGCTCGCCCGAGGCGCCGGACATCTCGGCGAGGTCGCGCGCCGTGATGGGGCCCGCCGTGCCCAGGTGCGTCACCACCCAGCTAGCGGCGGCCGACAGCTCCACCTCCGCGGCCGCGGCGAGGCGCCGGTACATGTGGCGCGGCCCCTCCCGGCCCATCGCGTGGAAGAGGGCCCGCTCCACCTCGGCCAAGGGCTGACGGTCGGCGCGCACCGGGGCGAGCGCCTCGTCCAGGTCGGTCTCGGTGATGGTCCTGCGCAGCGGGATCTGTTTCAGGAACAGGGCGAACACGAACGCCGCGGCGGCGACGGGGACCGCGGACAGGAACACGGTGTCCACCGCGTCAGCGTAGGCGCTGAGGAACGCCTGCTGTGCCTGCGGCGGGAGCTGGCCCAGGGCGTCCGGGTTGTTCTGCAGGTCCTGCGGGTCCATCCCCACGGGGACGTCGGTCTCCGCCAGCCGCTGGGTGATCTCGGTGCCGATGCGGGCGCCGAACACGGCACCGAAGACGGAGGTGCCGATGGCGCCCCCGATGGAGCGGAAGAAGGTGGCCGCCGAGGTCGCGGCCCCCAGGTTGCGGTAGTCGGCCGCGTTCTGCACCACGACCACGACCACCTGCATCGTGAGGCCCAGCCCGCTTCCCAGCAGGAAGAGGTAGACGCTCATGGGGGTGAAGGGGGTGTCGGGCCCCATGGTGGACAGCAGGTACAGGGCCACGGCGACCAGGGCGGACCCGAGGATGGGGAAGACGCGGTAGTGGCCGGTCCGGGTGACGAGTTGGCCGCTGCCGATCGAGCACAGCAGCATGCCGGCCACCATCGGCAGCATGTGCATCCCCGAGGCGGTGGGCGAGTAGCCGTGCACGATCTGGAGGAAGAGGGGGATGTAGGCCATCGAGCCCATCATCGAGAAGCCCACGGTGAAGCTGATCAGGGCGGCGACGACGATGACGGGGTTGGTGAACAGGGACAGCGGCAGGACCGGGTCGGGGGCCCGCCGGGCGCTCAGCCACCACAGCGCGCCGAAGACCAGGGTTCCCGCCGCCAGAGCGAGGACCTGCGGGGAGGTCCAGGCGTAGCTGGTCCCGCCCCAGGCGGTGAGGAGCACCAGGCAGGTCGAGGCCGCGGCGACCATCGCGATGCCGGCGTAGTCGACGGCGCGCCGGTGGGAGGCTGTGGTGACGGGCAGGACCGCCAGCAGGACGACGAGGGCGATGACGCCCAGTGGCAGGTTGACGTAGAAGACCCACCGCCAGGAGAGGTGGTCGACGATGAACCCGCCGATCAGCGGCCCGGCCACGCTGGCGACGCCGAAGACCGCGCCGAAGAGCCCCATGTAGCTGCCGCGGCTGCGCGGGGGCACCACGTCGCCGATGACGGACTGGGCGAGCACCATGAGACCGCCACCGCCCAGCCCCTGGACGGCGCGGAACAGGATCAGGTGGCCGAAGCTCTGCGCGAGTCCGCACAGGGCGGCTCCGAGGAGGAACAGGACCAGACACAGAATCAGGATCCACTTGCGGCCGAACTGGTCGCCCAGTTTGCCCCAGAGCGGGGTGGTCGCCGTCACGGCCAGCAGGTAGGCGGTCACGACCCAGGAGATGTGGTTGAGGCCGCCCAGGTCGGCGGCGATCCGGGGCATCGCGGTGGCGACGACGGTCTGGTTCAGCGCGGCGACCAGGACCGCGAGGAGCAGCGCACCGATGATCACCGCGAGGTGCGGCTCCCGCTGGCTTCTGCGTTTGCGGTACTGGGATGCGTGCTTGGCCATCACTGCCCGGTCCCTGCTCGTGTCCGGCACGGGGGGTTCCCCGCCGCTTGTGGCGCGAGAGTAACCGCGTCGTGTCCCGTGTCCGCCCCCGCCGCGCGGGGATGGCTGTTGTTTTACACGGAGATGACCCGTGCAAAACCGAACGAAATTCGGTTACGCTGGGCGCGCGTTCCGCCCCCGGAGCCAACCCAGCGCGAGCGAATGGAGCCTGATCATGCAGCGGGAGTTGTTCGACAAGGACCACGAGCTGTTCCGCGAGTCGGTGGCCGAGTTCCTCAACCGCGAGGTGGTCCCCTACCACGACGAGTGGGAGAAGGAGGGGATCGTCCCGCGCGAAACGTGGACCAAGGCGGGAGAGGTCGGGATTCTGGGTCTGGGCGTGCCGGAGGCCTACGGCGGATCCGGCACCGACGACTACCGGTTCAACGCCGTGGTCACCGAGGAGATCTGCCGCGTACACGCCAGCGGCCTCGGGTTCCCCCTGCAGAACGACATTGTCGCGCCCTACCTGGTGGGACTGGCCACCGAGGAGCAGAAGGACCGCTGGCTCCCCGCGTTCTGCAGCGGCGAGCTGATCACGGCCATCGCCATGACCGAGCCCGGCGTCGGCAGCGACCTGCAGAACGTGCAGACCACGGCGGTACGCGACGGCGACGAGTACGTCATCAACGGGCAGAAGACGTTCATCACCAACGGGATCAACGCCGACCTGGTGCTCGTGGTCGCCAGAACCGACCCCGACGCCGGGGCGCACGGCATCTCACTGTTGGCGGTGGAACGCGGCACCCCCGGTTTCGAACGCGGCCGCAACCTGGAGAAGATCGGGCTCAAGGCCCAGGACACCGCGGAACTGTTCTTCAACGACGTCCGGGTTCCCGCCGCCAACCTCGTCGGTGAGGAGAACCAGGGCTTCATCTACCTGATGAACAACCTGCCCCAGGAGCGGCTGTCGATCGCGCTCTCCGCCACCGCCGGCGCCGACCTGATGCTCACCGAGACCATCGAGTACTGCAAGAACCGCACGGCTTTCGGACGTCCGATCGGCAAGTTCCAGAACAACCGTTTCCTGCTCGCCGAACTCGCCACCGAGGTCGACCTCGCCCGCACCTACGTCGACCGGGCGATCACCCTGCTCAACCGGGGGGAACTGAGTATCGAGGACGCCGCCAAGGCGAAATGGTGGACGAGCGAACTCAGCAACAAGGTGATGGACCGGTGCCTTCAGCTCCACGGCGGGTACGGGTACATGATGGAATACCCCGTAGCCAAGGCCTGGCAGGACGCCCGCATCCAGTCGATCTACGGCGGCACCACCGAGATCATGAAGGAGATCGTGGGGCGTTCACTGGGCTTCTGAACCGTGACCGCACCGGCCGCGCCGCGCGGCCCCCGGCGGAGGAAGAGGAGAACGGATGAGCGGCGCGTGGGACGGCCTGATCGTCCTGGGACTGTTGGTCCTCCTGCTGGTGATCGGGGTGCGCAAGCTCCGCGGCAGGGTGTACATCCCCTGGGCGACCAGCGGCCTGGTCGTGTTCTTCATCTTCGTCGTGCTGCTGCTGTGGGCGTGGTCCTGGCGATAGGCGCGGTGTGTCCCGGCACCATGGTGCCGGGACGGCCGGGACGGTTAGTCCGCCTTCATCGCGACCTCGAACCACACGGCCTTGCCGTCGGGGGTGGGACGGGACCCCCACCGGGACGCCAACTGGTCGACGAGGTACAGCCCCCGGCCGCCCTCGTCGTCGGCGCCCGCGCTGCGGATCCGCGGCAGCCGCAGGTCCCGGTCGAACACCTCGACCCACACCGACGAGGCCCCGCGGCGGAGCCGCAGGAGGAACTCGGTCGGGCGCTGCGACGCCGGTTCCCCCGTGTCCTCCTGCAGTTCCTCCAGTAGGTCCGACCAGTCCTCGTCGAACTCGTCCGCGCCGTCCCCACCGGGCAGGTCCGGCTCTCCCCCCGGCTCGGTGGTGCGCTCCGCCTCGTCGTCCTCGCCGCTCTCGTCCCCAGTGGGCACGTCCGTACGCCCCGGGTTCGGCGCGGCGTGCACCACGACGTTGGTGACGATCTCCGAGACCAGCAGGCAGGCCAGTTCCGCCTGGCCGCGGTCCATCCCCCACTCGTCGAACGTGCTGGCGGCCAGGTGTCGGGCCTCCCCCACCGTGGGCGCCTGGGCCGGGAACCACCCCTCCCGCATGGCCAGTTCCTCCGGATGGGAACGGACCACGAGCAGCGCCGTGTCGTCGTGGGTATCGCCGGGGACCGCGGTCACGGCACTCTCGGCGATCTGTTCCACGTCCTTGTCGGCGACCTCCCGCACCCGCTCGTGCAGCTGGTCCAGGGACCGGCGGATGTCCACCGCCTCCCCCGCGGGTTTGCGGTCCACCAGACCGTCGGTGTACAGCAGCAGGGTGGCGCCGGGAGGGAGCGTGAGGTCGGCCTGCTGGTAGACGGCGTCGTCGTAGGGGATACCGCGCGCCTTCACCCCGAGGAGCGTGTCCGATACCTCCAGGGCCAGCTCGGCCACGTTCCCCTCACTGATGAGCAGCGGCGGCGGGTGGCCGGCGTTGGCGTACGACAGCTCCCGCGACCAGGCGTCGTAGACCATGTACAAGCAGCTCACGCTGGGAACCCATGTCCCGCCGTCCCCGTCGGGGCGGCCCAGCATGCGCACCCACTCGTCGAGCTCCCGCAGGATGTCGCCGGGTTCCCGGTCGGCCTGGGCGAAGGCCCGCAGTGCCGCCCGGAGCTGGCCCATGACCGCGGCGGCGTGCGGCCCGCGCCCCTCGACGTCGCCGACCACGATGCCGACCCTCCCCGCCGACAGCGGGATGACGTCGTAGAAGTCTCCCCCGACCTGGGTCTGCACCCCGTGCCCGTGCGTCTCCAGCGGGGTCGCGGGCACGTACCGGTGCGCGATGGAGAGGCCGTCGAACTGGGGGAACGAGCGGGGCAGGAGGCTGTTCTGGAACGCCAGCGCGGTGCTGCGCTCCTCCTCGAACAGGCGGGCGTTGTCGATCGCCAGCGCGACCCGGGAGGCGACCGTTCCGGCGAGGTCCCGGTCGTACCCGTCGTAGTGCGCCTTGTCCCGCGCGGAGAGGTGGGACAGTGCCAGGGTCAGCACGCCCAGCAGTTCCCCGCGGGCGCGCAGCGGCGCGGCGATCGCCGACGTCAGCCCCACCTGTTCGGCGGCCCACGCGGCGCTCTCGGAGGTGTCGTCGTCCCCGCGCGCCGGGTCGCCGGCGACCAGCGTCTCCATGCGCCGCAGTGCGGTGCGGACGAAGTGCCGCGCCGGGTAGCGCACCTCCTCGCCGACCTCGAACCACGAACCGGGGGGCGGTTCCCAGCCCTCGGCGTGCACCGAGACGCGGCGGACCAACCGGTCGTGGTCGAAGAGGTCGATGAAGCAGTGGTCGGCGAACTGCGGGACCAGGGTCTCGGCGACCGAGGTCATCGTGGAGTCGAACTCCAGCGAACCGGCGAGCCGGTTCCCGATCCGGTCCAGCAGGCCATACTGCTCCTCCACACGGCCGCCGCCCATGGCCTCGTGCGCGAACAGCGCTATGCCGTCGATCGTGCCCGACGGGTCCCGCGTCGGCACCGCCTGCAGGCGGATGTGCAGCCATGTCGCGTCACCGCGGACGAAGGCGAACGTGCCCTCCCAGGTGCCGCCGTTGAGTACCCGCCGCGCCAGTTGGATCGCTCGCTCGTGCTCGGACTCGTGGATCCCCAGGTCGATCAGCGAGGCTCCGACGTAGTCCCGCCCGCTGACGAAACCGAACAGTTCCTGAGCGAACGAGTTCCAGTAGCGGAGATGACTGAACCGGTCCACGACGAGGACAGCGATCTGCGCCTGCTCCAGGACAGCCGCCTCCGCCCGCACGTCGCTACCGCAGGAGTCTCCCCCCCACCGTCTCATCGGTGATCTGGGCCGGATACCCCGTCCTTCCAATCAGGCAGAATCGCCCTCACGAATTCGAACACGAGTTCACTCTCTGCTGCTATGCGGGATACCGGCGGTGAGGACCGGCCTGCCGTCGCGTCCGGCCTCCCGCGGCCGGGAAAGGTGTTCGCTCCCGCCCTTCCGGGAGCACTGCCGCCCCCCGGAACGCCACCTGTCGACTGGGAACCGTCGGTGCTGCCGAAGCGGAACGTGCACCGGAAAGCCGCTTCCTCCCCCCGAAGCTCGGATTGCCCCTGCCTCGCAACGAGCGTAGCAACGGCTGGCGCGTATCCGCAGAGCATTACGCCATTTCACGGCGGTTGACATGCGGCGAAGGCGCCGCACCATGGGCTTACGGTTTCGTGACGAAAATATGGCTGGCGATGTTCCGAGGGAGCTCGCTGGACTCGCCATCCTCGCTACCACCATCAATCACCCGAACGCCGTCCTCACCGGCGAGCAGCCGCACTTCCGTCTCCGGTTGTACCCCGGCGCGCTTCAGAGCGAGCATAATGTCGGTGTCACTCTGCAGCTGTTCGCTGATACGCCGCACGACCGCGGTCACCTCGGTCGACCCGACCACCTCGAGCATCGAGACGATCTCGTCGTTGGTGATCGGCTCGGTAACGGAGTCGATCGGCCCCAACGAGTCGAACCCGGGGATCGGGTTGCCGTGGGGACACACCTCCGGCGCGTCCAGTACCCGCATCAGCCGCTCCTCGACCGCGTCGGATAT
Source organism: Haloactinospora alba (assembly GCF_006717075.1). Classification (NCBI taxonomy): domain Bacteria; kingdom Bacillati; phylum Actinomycetota; class Actinomycetes; order Streptosporangiales; family Nocardiopsidaceae; genus Haloactinospora; species Haloactinospora alba. Next base: position 212,553 of record NZ_VFQC01000003.1, on the reverse strand, counting down.
CACGTGCTCCCAGCGACACGCCTCCACGTGCACGTCCTCCCAGGGGAGAGCGATCACGTCCACCAGGAGGCGCTCGGCGAGGCGGTGCTTGCGCATCACGTGCGTGGCGAGTCTGCGGCCCTCGTCGGTCATCAGGAGGTGACGGTCGTTCTCCACGCGCAGCAGGCCGTCGCGCTCCATCCGGGCGACCGTCTGGCTCACCGTGGGTCCGCTCTGCTGCAGGCGTTCGGCGATCCGCGCCCGCAGCGGCACGATGCCTTCCTCCTCAAGCTCGAAGATCGTCTTGAGGTACATCTCCGTGGTGTCGATCAGCCCATGTGCGGTCACGTGCTCCCCCTCCCCTCGTGGGCCCGTTGAGAGCTGGTAGCGGCTGGACTCTCAACACAGACCAGTGGCGGTAGATTCCTCGCCGACCCGGCGACGCTGGCCACGCCGACCGGCCCGCACGCCCCTGGCCGCGGGAGCGGCCACCGATGCGTTACATAATAGCGTGGCGGCGTGCCTCCCACTGCCGTACGGGGCGGGGCGGATCGGGGGTCGGCGACGAACGGTCCCCTCCGTGACACGCGATGTTCACGGGGAGAGCCGGTCCACCCTCCACGTCCCGTCGACAGCGTTACCGGCGACCAGCAGGTAGCGGAATCGATCATGCATTCGATTGGATCCACCCTGCCAGAATTCCACTTCCGAACAGACGATACGAAACCCGCCCCAGTACGGGGGACGGGGGACCTCGGTCCCCTCCGGCCACCGTTGGGCCACGCGCGCGTAGCGCTCGTTGAGCTCCACCCGGTCGGTCACGGGCTCGGACTGGTGTTCGCTCGCCCAGGCGGCGATCTGCGAGCCGTACGGGCGGGAACGGAAGTAGGCGTCGTTCTCTTCCGCACTGAGAGGTTTTGCACGACCGGACACGATGACCTGTCGCTGCGCCGCGTGCCACGGGAATGTGACGCTGACCTGGGGATTCTGGAGGACCGCCCGGCCTTTCGGGGAATGGCGGTTCGTGAAGAAGCACAGGCCGCGACGGTCGTAGGCTTTGAGGAGGACCGTTCGCGTCCGGGGGGTTCCCAGCGGGTCGACCGTCGCGAGCACCATCGCGTTCGGTTCGGCCAGACCCGAGTCGTGCACCTGTGTGAACCAGATGTGAAACTGCTGCATAGGGTGATCAGCCAGATCTACACGGCACAACGGCGTACCGTCGTACGGTTCCCGCAGCTCAGCGGGATCACAATGGTTCACAGTGGTGCATCCTCACATGGTCTGCGGGGTAAGCGCCACCCGGCGGCGGTAGCACACTAACGACACCTCACGTGTCACCGAAATATCCCCAAACGGTTCAATGGATGCACCCCATTTTCCATGGACCGAGAAGACGGAGGAAGCCGGTATGTCGGACTTCAAACCCGGGCTCGAAGGAGTCGTGGCGTTCGAGACCGAGATCGCCGAACCGGACAAGGAGGGCGGTGCCCTCCGGTACCGGGGAGTCGACATCGAGAACCTCGTCGGCCGCGCGAGCTTCGGGCGCGTTTGGGGGCTGTTGGTCGACAACAGTTTCAACCCCGGACTTCCCTTCGCGGATCCCATCTCTCTCCCGGTAAGCACCGGCGACGTCCGTGTCGATGTGCAGAGCACGCTGGCGACCCTGGCTCCGCGCTGGGGCTTCAAACCGTTGCTCGACATCGACGAGCAGGAGGCGCGCGACAACGTGGCCCGGGCAGCCTCCGCCGCTCTCTCGGTTATCGCGCAGTCCGCGCGCGGTGACCAGCCGGCCGTCCCGCAGAGCCGGGTTGACGAGGGCAGGTCCGTCGTGGAGCAGTTCATGATCCAGCTCCGCGGGGACCCAGACCCGCGACATGTCAAGGCCGTGGACGCCTACTGGACGTCCGCTGCCGAGCACGGGATGAACGCGTCCACGTTCACGTCCCGTGTCATCGCCTCCACCGGGGCGGACGTGGCCGCCTCGCTCTCCGGCGCGGTCGGTGCCATGTCCGGGCCGCTGCACGGCGGTGCCCCGGCCCGCGTGCTGCACATGCTGGACGAGACCGAACGCATCGGGGACGCGCGGCAGTTCGTACGCCAGGCGCTGGACCGCGGCGACCGGCTCATGGGCTTCGGCCACCGCATCTACCGTGCGGAGGACCCCCGCGCCCGCGTGCTGCGCCGCACGGCCCAGGAACTCGACGCCCCGCGCTACGAGGTGGCCGCGGCGCTGGAGAACGCGGCCCTGGAGGAGCTGCACGCCCGCAAGCCGGACCGGGTGCTCGCCACCAACGTAGAGTACTGGGCCGCGGTGGTCCTGGACTTCGCCCAGATCCCCTCCGACATGTTCGTGTCGATGTTCACCTCCGCCCGGACCGCGGGGTGGTCGGCACACATCCTGGAGGAGAAGCGCACCGGGCGGCTGATCCGGCCCAGCGCCCACTACACCGGGCCGGCGGCGCGCGACATCAAGGAGGTCGAGGGAGCCGATGAGGCGCTAGCCCAGGGCGTGTAACCCACCCCTTCCCCCACGGAGCACACCGGAGAAGATCCCGTGATCACGATCGCGGGATCTTTTTCGGTTCGGTGGCCGCCCGAGCCGGCTTCACCCCCGGCGGGACGACCACCGGCGGAACCGGATCACCGGTAGCAGTTGGGGCCCGTGTCGCCCGTGCTGGGAGTGATACGCCCGCACGCCGCGATGAACTGCTGCTCCTGCCGGGGCCCGGCCTGGACGAGCTGCACGAGCTTGTCGTCCTTCCAGCGGTCCTCCTCTCCCCCGAAACCGAGCACGCCGCTCACTCCGGCGACCCGCTCGGTCGCGCGGAGCTCCACGTCCAGGTAGGTGGGTGTCTCCCAGTCCCCGCGGTGCTCCATGTCCGCCAGCCCCGCCCGGGTCGCCGCCCGGGCCACGACCGTGAGGGTGTCGTTGGCCATGACCGCGTGCGCGGTCGAGGGCCGTTCCCGCCCGGGGTTCTCCTCCCCGAGGTCGAGTTCCTCCGCCGTGAACGTGTCCAGCTCGGAGTAGAACCCGTCCTCGTTCAGCTCACTGGTGTTGGAGCGGGTGTCGCTGGCGGCCAGGGGAGTGTAGAACACCGGGAAGTCACCGGTGTTCTCACTGAGGTTCTCGATGTGGTCGGTGATGTACTTGGCGATGTCGTCGCTGCCGATGACGGTCATCCCGTCCGCGCACGCCCCGTTGCGCGGGAGGTTCCCGTAGAGCTGTCCGAACTCGTCGGAGCGGCCCGCGTAGTAGACCACGTCCGGTGTGGGGTCCGTGCGGCAGATCCGTTCGATGCGCTCGCCCAGGGTCCGCCCGGCCTCGGCTCCGTAGGGGACCACACCCTCCGGGAGTTCCTCTCCCCCCGCGGTGGTGTGGGGCGCGGCCCCCCGCTGCTGGTACGCCTGCCCTCCCCGCGTGGAGAACTCCCGCATGAACGTGGACGCCAGGTCCACCCCGTAGCTCTCGTCCTGCGTGTCGTCGGCGAGCGCCACCGCCGTGTCCGCGGGTTCCAGCCGGTGCCCCGCACTGCCCTCCTCCGCGGGGGAGGCGCCGTACCGCGCCCAGTGGGCGGCCTGGGTGGCGATACGGGTGTTGGAGGGCGCGACGGGATAGAAGAAGGGACTGCTCCCGCCCGTCTCCATCTCGGCGATGCCGTCGAAGGTCGTCGTGCTGCCCACCATCGGGATGGCGGCGCGTGTGAGCTCCCGGACGGCCTCCGTCGTCGGTTCCAGGCTCTGTCCGAAGCCGACCGCGGCCACGATCCGCTCGTCTCCCGCCCTCTCCGGGTCCCGCGCCCTCTCGGCCACCAGTCGCGCCACCTCACGCCCGTGCTGCCAGCGGGCGCCGGTGTTGGCCAGCAGCACCCGGAGCGCCGGGGAGGGATCGTCCCCGGTTCCGGAGCGGTCCTCGTTGTGCTCCCGCTGCCGCACCGCGAGCCCCGCCAGTTCGCCGTGCACGCCCGCCAGGGCGTCGCTGTCGCCGTTCCCGCCGTCCGCGCTCCCGCCCTCCCGGGACATGGCCCCCAGGTACACGACGGTCACGTAGGGCTCGTCGGACTTCTCCACCGCCTCGTTCTCCTCGGCGATCCGCTGTTGCACCCGCTCCAGGCGGTCGTCGAACGCGAACGAGCCGTCGGTCAGGCCCACGCACTCCTTCCCGCGATTGTCGACGTCGCTCGGCGGTGTCAGCGCCGCCCCCTGCACGCACGGGTTGAGTGCGTGCGCGGTCAGCGACCCGGCGGCCAGAAGCGTCACCACCGCTGACAGGGCGCAGCCGGTGTAGGCAGAGGTCCGCAGGGCCAGCATGGCTTTGGTGTAGGCGAAGTGCCTGTCGGGTTCCACCTCCCCCTTTGCGGATGCTGTGTCCACGGCCATCGTCAGGGTCCGTTGCTGCCCCACCCGACCGATGAGGTAGCGGACGCGCCGCCATTCCCGGACCTCGGGCGGCTGGATCGCTCCCTCCTTCTCCTTGCGCGCGTCCCTACGGGCACGGGCGGCGACATCGCCGGCGATCCCCGCGGGGAGCGGTTGGCCGCGCGGTCGTACCAGCGTGACGACGAGCGGGTCGGGGAACTTCCAGGAGAGGCGGGCGCGTTCGATCAGCCGGAGCAGGTGCACCTCCGCCTCGCTGAGATGGCGGACGTCGGCGATCAGTGTGGGCAGGCGGAACCGCTGCCGGCGCGGCCACGGCCACCGGTGCCGCCAGCGGCTGATGCCGTAGGCGTCCTCGAGGTCGCTCAACAGGGCGTTGACGGCGAGTTTCTGGATATCCGGAGGGTCCTCGGCGTCGAACGCCTGGTTCTTGTTCGTTTTCTCGTGGTAGGCGTTGAGAACCCGCACCCCCACTTCCCGGTAGTGGCGGGTCCCGTTTGGCTCCGCTCCGTTTTGTGGCTCCCTCAGTGAGTGGGGTTGCTTCTGCAGCCACACGTACTTGCGCCAGGGGAACAGCACCAGGAACCACAGCGCGGTGTTCAACAGCATCAGGAGAACCGCTGCTGAGACTGTCACGAAAGTGTTGAAGTTCCCGAAGGCAGCCGCGATGGAGGGGACCCCGACGGAGGCGACCGACGTAACGATGAACGACAGCGGCGAGAGGACCTTCTCGTCCAGCTTGCCGAAGGAGACGCTGGTTGCCCACGCGAGGACCCAGTAAAGCCACTTCTTGAACCTCCACAGCCGGCGGGACCATGGCACATCGGGCTTCGGCGGCTGCTGGCCCCACAACGCGTTGATCACGTGCACATAGATCTTCCGGTCCTGGGCGTTCAGGTTGTTGTTCTGTTTACCTTCACTTCTGGCGTCTTCTCGGGACTGGCCAGTGTCCTGATCCTGGGGCTCGCCTTCCTGTTCGCTTTTGTCCCCGTCATCCTCTGAGGATTGGTCGTTGTACTGATCCCGGATCCGGTAGGGATCCAACTTGACCAGAGCGAACAGCGAGTCCAGGCGGCGGAAGGCCGGGACGGGCGGGTCCTGCTCCTTCCACGTGTTGCTCCGCTCATCGCTGCCACCCTGCCGGCCGTTGGTGCTCAACCCCTCCTTCACTGACCGAAGCAGCTCGAACAGCTCTGCCGTAGTGGCTCACCCCCGACCGTCGGTGCCCTCAGGAGAAGAGTTCGACCGTTGGCTCTTCCCCAGCCTCACCACCGGGTGGTTGCCGCAGCGCTGCTCCAGGCGTTCCAACACCTCATCGGTGTCGTCGGGGTTTTCCAGCTCCAGGTCGAGCACCGGGGCGGGCAGTGCGACATCACCGCGCCTGCGCTCCGCACCGAGGATGGAGGGGACGCGCCGTTCCGCCCTGTTGTGCGCGCGGAACTGCCAGAGGATCTCGGACGCCGATGGGCGCCTGCGCAGCTCGTCGAAGGCGGCCAGGAACTCCGGCCGCTCCCGTGCCTCACCCGGCGTTCCCTCCGAGGCGGAATGGGACATGGTTCTCTCCCGGACGTGTCCGGAACTGCCGTGGGGGACGGTGGCAGGCACGGCGGTCCGACGGGGGCTCCTGTTCCAGCCCGAACGCGTTCCGTCCGGAATTGTGTACACGGTGGCTCCCCCGGGTCCACCCCCGCCGGGAGCGTTCCCGACCGTCCGGTAACGCCCGACACGGGCGACCTTCCGCGACACCCCGCTGAACTGGGATTATTCACCGCAATCCGCCCCCGTCCCTCCACCAGCCCCACCCCAGCCACTACGCTGGTACAGGTGACTGAGATTCAGATTCCCGCGAACCTGCTACCGAGCGACGGCCGCTTCGGCTGCGGCCCGTCCAAGGTCCGTCCCGAGCAACTGAACACTCTCGCCGCGTCCGGAACCGACTACCTCGGCACCTCGCACCGGCAGAAACCGGTGAAGTCCCTGGTGGGCAGGGTGCGTTCCGGCCTGGAGCGCCTGTTCTCGCTGCCCGACGGTTACGAGGTCGTCGTCGGTAACGGCGGCACCACCGCATTCTGGGACATCGCCGCGCACGGCCTGATCCGGGAGAAGTCCCAACACCTGAGCTTCGGCGAGTTCTCGTCGAAGTTCGTCAAAGTCACCAAGGGCGCCCCGTGGCTGTCCGAGCCGACCGTCATCGAGAGCGAGCCCGGCACCCACGGCCAGCCCCGCGCGGAGAGCGGCGTCGACGCCTACGCCCTCACCCACAACGAGACGTCGACCGGTGTGGCCGCCCCGATCCGCCGCGTTCCCGGCGCGGACGACGACGCGCTGGTGCTGGTGGACGCCACCAGCGGCGCCGGCGGGCTCCCGGTGGACATCGCCGAGACCGACGTGTACTACTTCGCGCCGCAGAAGTGCTTCGCGGCCGACGGCGGCCTGTGGGTCGCCATCATGTCGCCGAGGGCGCTGCAGCGCGCCACGGAGATCGCCGAGAGCGGCCGCTACATCCCGGAGTTCCTGTCCCTGACGACCGCAGTGGACAACTCCCGCAAGGACCAGACGTACAACACCCCGGCCGTGGCGACACTGATGCTGTTCGCCGAGCAGATCGAGTGGATGAACGACCGGGGCGGCCTGGAGTGGGCGGTGAGCCGCACCGCCGAGTCCTCCTCCGTGCTCTACGACTGGGCGGAGAAGTCCGACTTCGCCTCCCCGTTCGTCACCGACCCGGCCCAGCGTTCACAGGTCGTGAACACGGTCGACTTCGACGACAGCGTGGACGCCGCAGCGATCGCCGCGACGCTGCGCGCCAACGGCATCGTCGACACGGAGCCCTACCGCAAGCTGGGACGCAACCAGCTGCGCATCGGCACGTTCCCCGCCATCCCGCCGGAGGACGTGCGCGCGCTCACCGAGTGCATCGAGCACGTGGTCGGCAAGTTGTCCTGACCGGGCAGGACGGTATAAACCTGATGGTCGGCCCGACCGGGCCGGCCATCACGTCTGTGCGCGGGCCCGGTGCCCCGGTCAAGGACGGAATTCGACTGTGCGCAAGAACAAGCAGGAACCTGCCATCCCGATCATCTCGCACCGCGGCGCCTCGGGGCACCGACCCGAGCACACGCTGGGCTCCTACGAGCTGGGGGCGCGGCACGGGGGCGACTTTCTCGAGGTCGACCTGGTCGCCACCGCGGACGGGGAACTGGTCGCGCGGCACGAGGCCCGCATCGACGACACCACCGACGTGGCCGAGCGGCCCGAGTTCGCCGACCGGCGCACCACCAGAACGATCGACGGCCGGGAGCACACCGGCTGGTTCGCCCAGGACTTCACTCTGGCGGAGATCAGGACGCTGGGCGCCACCGAACGGCTCCGGGAGCTGCGCGCGGACAACACCGCCCACGACGGCAGGTACGCCATCCCGACCCTGTCGGAGATCATCGACCTCGCCGAGCGGCTCACCGCGGAGCTCGGCCGCCGCATCGGGGTGTACCCGGAGACGAAGCACCCCGCCTACCACGCCTCCGTCGGTCTCGACCTGGAACCGCCGCTGCTCGCCCTCCTGCGGGAGCGGGGTCTGACCGGCCCGGAACCGGACCTCCCCGTGTTCCTGCAGTCGTTCGAGTCCCAGAGCCTGGCGAAGCTGGAGGATGCGGAGGTGCCCCGCGTGCTGCTGATGGGCACCGAGGAGCACTGGCAGCCGTTCACCACCCCGGAGGGGCTGGCCGAGGTGGCCGGGAACGCCGAGGCGATCGGGCCGGACAAGCGGCTGGTGATCCCCCGCGACTCCGAGGACAACCTGGGTGAGCCCACCTCGCTGGTGTCCGACGCCCACGAGGCCGGACTGCTCGTCCACCCCTTCACGTTCCGCAGCGAGAACCGGTTCCTTCCCGCGAACCTGCGTTCGCCGGGCGCCGAGAACGACTATGGTGGGTTCGCCGCCGAATACGAGGCGTACTTCGCCGCGGGCGTCGACGGCGTGTTCACCGACCACTCGCGACACGCCCACCTGTGCCGCGAGCTCTTCTTCCAGGAGTCCTGACCCTGACCCGCGCGCTGGCGCCGGCCTGCCGACGGCCGGGGTGGGGCCAGTACGAGCCCACCACGTGGACGGTGTGATATGACGCGACCGACGATCCTCCCGCCCCAGGAACACCCGGCCCCGCCGCCACCGGCCGTGCAGGAGACCGTGGCGGCGCTGCCGGGCGGGCCGGCGTGGCTCGAGGAGCTGGAGAGCACCGTGCTCGGGCTGCGCGACCGGTGGGGGTTACGGCTCGGCCGTCCTTTCCAGGGAGGGAGCTGCTCCTGGGTGGCACCGGTGGCCACCGCCTCCGGGAGACGCGCGGTGCTCAAGGTCGCCTACCCGCACCGTGAGGGCCGGGGTGAGGCGCGGGCGTTGCGGTTCTGGGGCGGTGACGGCGCGGTGCGCCTGTACGAGTCGGCCGAGGACGGTTTCGCCATGCTGATGGAGGCGTGCGAGCCGGGTGGCCGGATGAGTGAGGCCGAGGGTTCCCCCGAGGAGCTGTTGGCGGCCGGGGCGCACACCCTGTCGGGGTTGTGGAAACACGACCCGGGCGGGAGCCTCGGGATGGAGTTCCTCGCCGACGTGACGGTGGAGTGGGCGGCCGCGACACGCGGTTACATGGAGTACCACCGGCCCGGTTTCGACCCCTACCTGGTGGAGGCGGGCGCCGCACTGCTGGAGACGCTTCCGGCGACATCCGAACGCGCGGCGGTCGTGCACGGCGACGCCAACCCCGGCAACATCCTGGAAGCGGGCGGCGGCCAGTGGCTGGCGATCGACCCGAAGCCGATGGTCGGCGACCCGGCCTACGACCTGTGGCCGCTGGTCATGCAGGTCGAACCGCCGCTGGATCACAGTGACCCGCACCGGGTCCTGCGGCACCGCTTCGGACTGGCCTCCGGCATCCTGGGGGAACCGGAGGAGCGGCTGGTGGCCTGGGCCTTCGCGCGCGCGGTGGAGTCCTCCCTCGACCTGGTGAACCGGGGCGCACGGGAGGAGGCCGAGAGTGAGATGGCCGAGGCCGAGGTACTGGCCGACCTCGCCGGCGTGTGAGCCGTTTCCACCGCTCCGCCCCGCCCGGGCTCAGCCGCGGCGGGCCAGCAGTACGATGCCGGCGATCACCAGCGCCGTGACGCCCACCCCGACCCAGATGAGGGAGGAAGCGCTCCACCCCTGGCCTTCCGTGGAGCCGCTGTCCGCGCTGTCGGTGGTCTCGCTTCCCTCCCCGGCCTCCGGTGACGGGGTTTCCGGTTCCAGCAGCGGAACGCGCCACACCGGACTGTTGTCCCCCTCGCTCCCGGCGAGGAGCGCCTTCCCGCCGCCCCCGTAGGTCAGCGACTCCCCCTGTTCCATGCTGGGCAGGGTCATGTCCGCTGTGCTCTCTCCCGGGACGCCGCCCTCGGCGTCGTAGAGCGTCACACCCCGGTAGGTACGGACGGCGTACTGGGAACCGTCCGGGGCGAATGCGGCGTCGGTGGCGTACAGCGGCGCCGATCCCACGGGTTCCAGGGTGTTGGTGCCCGCCGGGTCCAGTTCGGCGGGTGCGGCGTAGAGAGTGCCGGCCAGCTCCTTGCTGACGAGGTAGAGTCGGTTGTCGCGCGGGTCGATCATCATCGCTTCGGCGTTGCGGGCCCCGTCCGCGTAGGTGAGGGTGAACGTGGTCGCCTCGACGGTCCGGTCAGTCAGGTCGCGCGGTTCGGGGATCCGGTAGACCCGGATGCCGGGCCACTCACCACCCGCGTTGTCCCCGATGTCGCCGATGTAGAGGGCCGGTTCCCCGTCGTTTCCCGTGCCGGTGGCGATCGCCTCCCAGTCACGCGCCTCCACCCCTCCGCCGGTGAGGGTGACGGTGGCGACGGTTTCGCCCGCGCTGTCCACCGCGTAGATGTCGGGACCGTAGTCGCCGCTGTCGTTGTGGGTCCAGTAGACGCCGTCGTGCCGCTCGGAACGCGCGAGTCCGCTCGACTCCCTGATCCGGGGGTCCTGGAGGGTGAACGCCCGCTCCCCGCCGGAGGGGTCCTCCTCGGGGGACTGCTGCCCGCCGGTGGCGGCCGCCGCGGCCACGGGAGTGAACGGCGTCACCGCGACGGCCAGTGCCGCTGCTACGGCGACGGTTCTCATGTGTACCATCGTCGCATCCCGGGCCAGCCGGTGTTGCGTGCAGCCCGCACCGGACGGGAATGCTTGTGTCAACGGCGGCGAGGGGAACAGCCGCGCCGGGATACTTCCGGCGGGATACGGGAACGCCGCTGTCCCGGACACGTTTCCCCCCTGCCGACGCCAGCCACCACTGCGGACGAGGGGACCCTGCCGATGACCCGTGCGGGAGACCACCCCACTCGGCACAGCGCGGCCGCACCCGGCCGCGCTGACGGGCTGTCCCGCACGGCCACCGCCGCTGCCACCCGCGCGGCGCGGCCGTGTCCTCCCGCACTCCGGTCCGGGCACACGGCAGCGCGGCCCACGGGCCGCCTGTCGGCCCCGCTCCACGCCGGCCCTGCACAGGGCCGGCGGAAGAAACCACACCGACACCGCACGGAAGGAGGAAGGCGTTACCTCTCCCGCACACGCGGCGGGAGTCACCACGCCCAGATTACTGATGAGGATCGTCGCCTGCCTGAACGGTGACCGCCGACCCACGGCCCACCCGGCCCTGCCCGTGTCCGCCGACCAGCTCGTCAGCGACGCCCGCGCGGCCGTCGCCGCGGGCGCCACCGAGATCCACATCCACCCTCGCGACGCGCACGGCGCCGAGTCGTTGGAGCCACAGGTCCTGACCCCGGTGCTGGAACAGCTCCGGACCGAGGTCCCGGGGGTGCCGATCAGCGTCACGACGGCACTGTCGGCCGAACCGGACCCGTGGCGCCGTTACGACATGATCCAGCGGTGGGGCGCCCTCCCGGACTCCGCCACGGTGAACCTGCACGAACCCGGGTCGGTGGAGGTGGCGCGGTTGCTCATCGACCGGCGTGTCCCGGTGGAGGCCGGGGTGTGGACCGTGGAGTCCACCCGGATCCTGGCCGCCACCGAGCTGGCGCCGTACGTGTATGCCGTGCTCATCGAACCGACCCAGCCCACCCGGGAGGACGCGCTGAACAACGCCGCCGCCATCAACGAGGTCCTCGACCAGTGCGACGCCGCCCCGCCGCGGATGCTGCACGGCAGTGACGACACGGCGTGGCCGCTGCTGGACGCCGCCCTCGCGGACGGGCACGACATCCGGATGGGACTGGAGGACACGCTACGCGGGCCCGACGGGACCGATGCCGCGGACAACGCGGCGTTGATCGCCATGGCCCTCAGCCGGGTGTCCGCCTCGGCGTGACCGCGGTACCGCCCTCCGTCGCGCCGGCCGGTCCGCAGCGGGCCGGCGCGAGGGCGGGACGGTGCCCGGTCACCTCACCGTCCGGATCGCAGCGGGGCGGTGCTCAGTCGAACAGTTCCTCGGCGCTGTCGACGACAGCCGCCCGGCGCACCCACACGTTGAGCTGCTCCGTGTCGGCGCAACCGGTGATCCGCGACCGCACGTCCTCCGGCACCGCGATCCCCCGGGCCTCCAACACCGCGAGCACGCTCCGGGCCTCGCCCCTGGCCTCACCCTTGGCCTCGCCTCTGGCCTCGCCCCGAGCCTCGCCCTGGGTGAAGTACTTACGCGCGAAGTCGCTCCTGTACTCCTCGGTTCCGGCCACCAACAGCTCCTCCAGCTCTTTCCTCGCAACGTCCGGCAACACGGAGGCCACATAGTCAACATACAGTCCGGCACGCTCGTCATCCACGAGCCGCAACGCGTCGTGGAACGTGCGCAGTACCCGGCTGTCCCCACTGTGCGCCAGCACGGACAGCACTGCCAGTTCCGGGTTCCGGTCGGCCTGCTCCTGTTCGGTTACCAGGGGTGTGGCTCTGGGACCCAGCACCTGCGGCCGCAGGACGTGGCGCCCGTAACCCACGTCGACCGGCTCGGCGCACCAGGACGCGGTCCGTTCGTCGGGGCAGAGCACGAGCAGCGCGACCGGGCACTTCCACCGGCGCGCCAGCGTCGCGGTGTACACCGGCCAGGTGGAGCGCTTCTCCTCGTCGCGGCGGAGCTGCACTTCCACCACGATGACCGATACCGCCGTGTGCTCCTCGAACAGCGCGACGACACCGTCGGCGCGGTACTCCGTGGGCTGGCGGTCCGTCAGCTCCCCCGAGGCGAGCCGGGCTTCGTCGTAGGAGGGCAGGTCGAGGGAGAACGCGTGGCCGAGCAGTTCGGGAGCGAGCCCGGGATGGTAGTGGAAGAGCTCGAGGGGGAATTCGTGTTGGTGTTTCGGCACAGCGGGAAACTACCAAACGTGGCCGACGAAGCCCGAAGGGTGACGGGGAGCGGCGGCTCCGGATCCCGACCCGGTCGGTTCGAGCGGCGGGCGGGAGTGTCCGCGCGCTATCCCAGCAGCGCGCCGGCGATCACGATGAGCATGATGGCCGCGAGCACGGTGGGCAGCAGCCAGCGCTGCTTCCGGTTGTTGGTGAGCATGCTCAACAGGGCGCCCCGCTTCGCGGCTGGTCAGTACCTCGTGTTCAGCTTAGCGCCCACGTGTCGACGGTGCGGTACCGGGGCTGCTGCCCGGGGCGGCTGTGCACGAGGTGCACCTCACCCGCCTCCCAGAACGGGGTGGCGAACTCCAGCAGCTCCGTGCGCAGCTCGCTCGCGTCAACGGGTTCGCGGCTGCGGGCGAGGGTGACGTGGGGGACGTACGGGCGGCGCTGCACCGCGACGCCGGCCCTGCGCGCCGTTCTGGAGACCGCACCGGCCAGGTCCGCCAACGGGTCCACGTCGCCCTCGATCCCGGCCCACAGGACGCGTGCGCTGGCGGCGTCGCCGGGGAACGTGCCCGCGCCGCGCACGGCCAGCCGCATACGCGGGTGCCGGGGGATCTCGGCCGCGAACCGCTCCCGCAGGTCCCCGATGCCCTCCTCGGAGACCTCACCGAGGAACAGCAGGGTGAGGTGCCAGTCGTCCCGACCGGTCCAGCGCAGGCGGGGGTTGGCGTCCCTGAGTTCGCGCACGGCCTCGGCGACCCCGTCGAGTACCTCCCCTGTGGGATACACCGCGAGGAACAGTCTCACCCCGCCTCCTTCCCGTGATGCGGTTGTTGCGGGGCAGGATGTCATCCGATCCACAGTCGGCGAAAGGGTCTCAGCCGCTCTCGTGTTCCCTGTTCCGGGCGACGCGCACGAACGGGAAGGCGGGCGAGCGTTCCACCCGGACGTTGTGGTGGCGGACGAGCAGCGCGGCGATGAGAGCCGCCACCAGTACCGTCACCGTTCCGCCGGTCGCCAGGCTCGTACGGGGACCGAACGCGTCGGCGAGGACACCGACGATGGGAGAACCGATGGGAGCCATCCCGAGGAACACCAGCATGTACATGCTCATGACCCGCCCGCGCAGTTGCGGGTCAACGCTGAGCTGGAAGAACGCGTTGAGTGAGGTGGTGAACATCAGGAAGGCCACCCCCATGGGGACCAGCACGGCGGTGAACCCCGGGTAACCGGGCGCGACGGCAGCGCCGACCTGGGTCGCACCGAACACGAGGGCGCCGGCCAGCACCACGCGCAGCCGCGGCCGTTCCCGGCGGGCCGCCAGCAGTGCCCCGGCCAGGGCGCCCACCGCGAGCGCAGCCGCGGCGATGCCGAAGGCGTCCGCGCCGGCGGTGAAGACGTTGTTCGTCATGAGCGCGATCTGGTTCTGCACGTTGGAGCCGAACATCTGCAGGAACGCGGTCATGACGAGCAGCAGCACCAGGTCTCTCCGGCCCAGGAGGTAGCGCAGCCCCTGGCGGACCTGCCCCTTGTCGCGGGGGGCGGGTTCGGTGGTGTGCAGTTCCGCGGGGCGCATCAGTGCCAGGGCGACCAGGGTGGCGCTGAAGGAGAACGCGTTGAGGACGAACACCGGGCCGCTGCCGATCGCGGCGATGAGCAGCCCGGCGACGGCGGGCCCGACCACCCGGCCGAGTTGGAAGCTGGCGCTGTTCAGCGCGATCGCGTTGGGCAGGTCGCGTTTGCCGACCATCTCCACCGCGAAGGTCTGGCGGGCGGGGTTGTCCACGACGGTGACGATCCCCAGGGCGAACGCGAACACGTACACGTGCCACACGTTGGCGATCCCGGCCGTGGCGAGCACGCCCAGGGCGAGGGCGAGGACGCTCTGGCTCGCCTGGGTGACGAACAGCAGGCGGCGTTTGCCCAGCCGGTCGACGAGGGTTCCGCCCCACAGTCCCAACAGCAGCATCGGGAGGAGCTGCAGGGCGGTGGTGAGCCCCAGGGCGATCCCGCTGCCGCCGCTGAGTTGCAGCACCAGCCAGTCCTGGGCGATGCGCTGCATCCAGGTTCCGGTGTTGGAGACGACCTGGCCGCCGGCGAACAGCCGGAAGTTGCGCACGGCCAGGGAGCGGAACATGGCCGTGCGCCCGTTCGGCGGGGGTTCGGGTTCGGGGTCGGCGCCCTCCGGGGACTCCTCGGAGGCAGTCGCCGTCACGACTGGCTGATCCGGTCCAGGATCTCCGTCGCCGAGCGCAGGGTCTCCTTCTCCTGCGGGGTCAGTTCCGCCAGACGCTTGGTGAGCCACGCCTCGCGGCGCCGCTGGTCGAGCCGCACCAGTGAGTGTCCCTCCTCGGTCAGGTCCACCAGCAGTTGGCGCCGGTCCTGGGGATGCGGCGTCTTGCGCACCAGCCCGCGTTCCTCCAGCCCCGTGATGATCCGCGTCATCGACGGGGGCTGCACCTTCTCGTGGTCGGCCAGCGCTCCCGGCGTCATCTGGCCCTGCTGGGCCAGGGCGAACAGCACCGCCCCCTGCCCCAGTGACAGGGAGGCGTCCGGACGTTGCGCTCTGAGTCTCCTGGTCAGCCTGCTCACGGAAACGCGCAGTACCGCTGCCAGGCCCGCGTCGGTTCGGGTCTGTCGGGAGAGATGAGGCTTCTTCATTAGCATGACTCATTACTTTTGCTAACAGTATCGCGCGTCGCCGCATTTCTCCGCCCCCGTGCTCGGGGACGGACGGCGCGACACGGCGCGGCAAAAGCCTAGGGCCTGTCCGACGGACGCTGCGCTGCCGCTCCGGTACCGCACCGCCCGTCACGGGCGGCATCCGCCGAACGGGCCGGGTCCTGTTTTTCGGACGCTTGTCCTGCTGCGCGCCGCCCCGGCACCCCGCCCGGCGGCGTTCTCGTCGGTCGACGGAGGGTCCGCTCCGCCTCCCTGGCCGGCCGTGCCGGGGCGGCACCGGAGACGCCGCTCGCGACGAACAGCGCCCAAAAAACAGGACCTAGTCTGGAAGCGTGCGACAGCCACGCCGGCCCGACCCCGAAGTCCTGGAGGGCGACTACCGCGTCCCCACCGCCCTGGGAACGCTGGCGTGGCTCGCTGCGCTGCTGGTCCTGCTGGCCCTGGGTGACCGGCTTGCGGAGGAGGACCGCTGGTGGATCGGAGTGTGCCTCACCGGGATCGCGCTGGGTGTGTTCGGTTACCTCTACATCCCCCGGCTGCTGCGCAAACGCGCGGAGGCCGAGGAGCGCAACGCGGAGTACGGCACCGCCGGCGGAGACGGGGCATCCGGCGGGGACGCGCCCGAGGACGGCGAGGAGCGGGGCGCGGACGGTGCCGGAGACACTACGGCGCCCCGCCCCGACCAGGATCCGTGACCGTGGGCCGCTGGCGTGAACGGCCGCGCGTCTGGCCGATAATGGGCCCGTGTCTGCAACGTTGAGACCCTTCCCCCGCCCCGTAGCCGAACAGCTCCGCAGCGCCCTGGCCGAGGCCGACTACACCGTCTCGGGTGTGCGCGACCGCCTCGGTGACACCGCGGCGCGGGCGCTCGCCCGGGACCAGCTCCGGCCGGCCCTGCGCGCCACCGGTGGAGAGGAACCGCTGGGGGTGTTACTGCGGCTGTGGTGGCTGGGGTATCCCGTGCCCGAGCGGACCGTCGCCAACCTGCTCCCCCTGCGGGAGCTCACCGACGCCGGGTTGCTCGCGGCGCACGAGGGTGAGGTGCGCTCCCGCGTACGCCTGGAACCCCGCGACCTGGACGGGGACCGGCGGGGCTACCTGGTGTCGGACTTTCCGGTCCTTCCCGGTCAGGGCACTCCGGACGCGCAGCACGTGGTGCGGGCCGGCGGGGCCTCGGCCACCCTGTCGTCCCTGCTCGTGGACGGCCCCGTGGAACGCGCCCTCGACCTGGGAACCGGCTGCGGGGTGCAGGCCCTGCACCTGGCCGGCCGGGCCTCCGAGGTGTACGCGACCGACGTCAACCCCCGCGCGCTGGAACTGGCCGACATCAGTTGCGCCCTGTCCGGGGTGGACAACGTCCACCTGCTCCAGGGGTCGCTGTACGAACCCGTCGCCGACCAGCGGTTCGACCTCATCGTGTCCAACCCGCCGTTCGTCATCACCCCCGACCCGGCCCGCTATCCCTACCGGGAGACCGAGTTCCCCGGGGACGCGTTCTGCGCGGAGGTCGTGCGCAACGCTCCCGACCACCTCACCGAGGGCGGCTGGTGCCAGATCCTCGCGAACTGGACGCACACCGACGGCGCGGACTGGCGCGACAGGGTCGGTTCGTGGGTGTCGGGCACCGGCTGTTCGGGCTGGGTGGTGCAGCGCGACTCCCAGGACCCGGCCGAGTACGTGGAGCTGTGGCTGCGCGACGCGTGCGAGCACGGCACCCCCGAGTACGACCGGCGTTACGACGCGTGGCTGGGGCACTTCGAGAGGGAGGGCGTCGACGGGGTCGGGTTCGGCTGGATCTGCCTGCGCAACGACGCCGCCCAGGACGCCACCGTGCGGGTGGAGGAGCTGCGGCACGAGGTGGAGACCCCGGTGGGGAGCTACCTGCCCGGTGTCGTCGACGGGGCGATGACCGCGCACCGGCTCACCGACGCCGCCCTGCTGTCGGCGCACGTGGCGGTGGCCTCCGACGTGGTGGAGGAGCGCGTCAGCGTGCCCGGGGCGCCCGACCCGGAACGCATCCTGCTGCGGCAGCGGAACGGCACCCGGCGGGTGGCCCAGGTCGGCACTGTGGAGGCGGCGCTGGCCAGCGTCTGCGACGGGACCATGCCCGTGGGTCCGCTCCTGGACGTCATCGCGGAGCTGACCGGCCGGGAGACCACCGAGGTGCGGGAGCGCACCCCCGACATCCTGCGTTCCCTGATCGCCGAGGGGTTCTTCCGCGTGGCGCGGTGACCGGCGCGGGCGGCCTCCTCACGCCCCGCCGGCCGGAGAGGTCTCCTCCAGGTCCTGTTTGATGGACGCTGTTCGCGACGAGCGACGCCTCAGCCTAGTAAAACGTGTTCCGCGGGTGGCGTGGTGAAAGCCAGACTGCGCCCATCCACGCGGATCTTTTCCTGTCATGCCTGCGGTTTGCGTCTGGACCGCGACCGCAATACCGCCCGCAACCTCGCCTGGCTAGTGCTTTGGCCGTGATTGTCTGGGGTGCTTGGTCATGCTGCTCGGGGGCGGCCCAGTGGTGGCCTTTTTCGCTACGGATGCGGACGCGGTCGCAGCGAAGTACACAGCCGACGGTCCGTGCGGGTCGAGCCGCTGCGGAGAACGGTTCGGTGGCGGACGGGAGGGACGGTGCGGTCTGGCGCCGGCGCCCTCCCGTCCGTCCGGGTTACCAGGGGACGACGCCCTCGTCGTCGAAGAAGCCGCCGCGTGGCCCGTCATCCGGAAGGGTGGCGAGTCGGATTGCGATGGCGGCACCCTGCTCGGGCGTCCGCGGCGCGTTGAAACCGGTGAAGTCGGTCGCGACGTAGCCGGGGCAGGCGGCGTTCACGATGACGTTCGTGTCGGCGAGTTGGCGGGCGTACTGTGCCGTGACGCTGTTGAGCATCGACTTCGACGGTGCGTAAGCGGCCATGATCGGGCCGGTCTGCAGTGTCAATGACCCCATGTTGCTCGACATGTTGACGATGCGCGGCGAGTTTGCGCGGCTAAGCAGCGGGAGCATCGCGTTCGTCACCCAAACTACCCCGAACACGTTCGTGTCGAGGACGGTGCGGACGACGTCGAGGTCGAGCGTCGTCGGATCCTGTGCGCCACCGTCGGTCCGGCCGGAGATACCCGCGTTATTGACGAGCACGTCGAGCCGTCCTGCCGTCCGCTCGATGGTCGCTGCCGCCGCAGCGACGCTGTCGTCGGAGGTGACGTCGAGGGCGACCCCGAACGCTTCGATGCCTGCGGACCGCAGACGCTCGACGGCCTCCTCGCGCCTGGCGTCGTCGCGTGCGCCCACTCCGACCGTGAAGCCGATCGCCCCAAGGCCCTGTGCGATAGCGAAACCGATTCCCTTGTTTGCGCCAGTAACTAGCGCGGTCTTCGTGTCGTTCACGCGATCCATGCTCGGCGAGCCGTGCGCTCGTCGTCCAAGATCGATGCAGCACGCTGTGATACTCGCCAGGTATCAGACGCTAGGCTGCGTCCGTGGACGATCTTGAGACTCGCGAGCTCCGCTACTTCGTCGCCGTCGCCGAGGAGCTGCACTTCGGTCGCGCCGCCGTTCGGCTCGGTATCGAACAACCGCCGCTCTCACGCGCGATCCGCCAGCTGGAGCGGCGGATCGGCGTCCAGCTCTTCGACCGGAACCGTCGTGGAGCAGCGCTTACCGAGGCTGGCGAGGTCCTGCTCCGCGAGGCCCAAGCGGCCCTCGATGCGGTCGCGGCCGCTGCGCGCCGGACGCGGCGCGCCGGGGACCTGAAGCGGCCACTAGTGCTCGTGACGAAAGCCGGGGCATCCCACGAGCTGCTGCAGCGCCTCCTCGACACGTTTGCGAGCGAACCCAGCGCGCCGCCGGTCGACGTCCTCCTGTGCGAGGTCGGCGAGCAGGCACAGCTACTGCGCAACGGGCGCGCCGACGTGGCACTCATGCACCAGCCATTCGACGACCTCGCCGGGTTCGACACCGAGGACCTCTACGTCGAAGGCCAGATCGCGCTCCTTCCTGCGGGCCATCCGCTCGCATCACGCAGTCAGCTCACGCTGGCGGAGGTCAGCGACGTGCCGGACCTGCCGCTCGCTCGATGGCCCCGGATCGACGGGTCCTACCCGGACGGGCCCGGGCCGGAGGTGCACACCCAGTCGCAGCTCGCTCAGCTCGTGGCGCTCGGCAAGACGCTGCTCGTCATTCCCGCCTCCAGCCGTGCCTGGCAGTGGCCCGCTCACGTCGCGGTGCCCGTCGTCGACGCACCGGACGTCACCACGGTGCTCGCATGGCCGCCAAACAGTCACTCACCGGACATTGCATCACTCGTCCGCTCAGCGTCCGGGCTTCGCAGCACTGCGTCTTCTACGCCCGCGGACTGAGGGATTCTCGCTGCAGGACCGGTACAGCCCTTGCTAGTGCTTTGGCCGTGATTGTTTGGGGTGTGAGGTTGTCCAGACGGTCACGGCACTAGTCGAGACAAACGCCGCGTAGCAGTACGACGACTCAGAACATGCGCACGTTTTTACACATCTTCTGAACTTCCTACCTCGGTCTCCGCCAGCAGCTCGGGCAGCGTGTCCGGGTGGTGCAGCGCCGCGGCCACCAGGTGCCGCCGCTGCCACTGGCCAGCGGCCCAGCACAGTGCGCGGGCGAGCCCGTCGACACCCGAGGCGTGCAGCGCGTCCGCGCCGCACCGCCAGCTGACCGCCACCCCGTCCACCAGCAACCGTTCGTGGTGCACGTAGGTGGTGGCGCTGGTGTCCAGGAACGACCGCACCTCCTCGGGGACGTTGCGCACCTCTCCGAGCGTGGTGACGCGGCCGGGAACCTCCTCGCTGGCCAGGGCCAGGTCCAGCACGTCGGCGAGGGCCGCCGCCACACCCGCCGGGGCGAGGACCACCGGACGCTGAGCCAGCAACGGGAGCAGGTCGGGCGCATCCACGACCACGGCCTCCTCCGCGTCGGCGGTCACGACGGCGCCGTCGCGCACCGCGCGCACCACCTCGGGCGGGGACACGCGGTCCGGTTCCACCCGCGCCAGCGCCGCCCACAACCGGGGCAGGTGCCGGCGGGGCACGTGCCGCTGCGGGTCGGCGAGGCGCCGCAGGAGGTCGTCGGGCCCGTCGGGTTCGGCCAGGAGGTCCTCCGTGGTGTGCCGTACGCCCAGCGCCAGGGCGAGCCGGGTGTCCAACCCCTCGGGTGCCCGGTCGTACAGCGCGGCGAGGGCCGGCTCGGCGTGTGCGGTGCGCAGCGCGGCGGGTTCGCGGCCGTCCACCACCGGAACGTGCCGCAGCCACCAGGCGGTGTAGGAGCGGGTGTCGGCCGTGGCCCCCTCCCCCGTCACGACACGGGCGGGTTCGACGACGGCCGCGCGCAGCTCGTCCGATCCGGCGATGAGCTCCAGGGCCTGGGGCCAGCGGTCGTCGCGGACGAACTCCAGGTCCGCGACCCCCACCAGTTCCGTCACCACCGGCGGCGTTCCGGTCTCGCCGAGGGAGTCCTCCACCTCGCGCGCCCACAGGTCCAGGTCCGCCAGCCACGCCCCGTCCAGACTGTCGGGGAGGCTGGGGCCCAGCGGCACCTCCGTGGCCCGCACCAGGGTGAAGGTGGACACCACGCCGACCTTCTCCAGGGTGCGCTGCCCGTGGCTGTCCACGAGGTCCGCGGCGAGGGTGCCGAACGGGGCGTCGTCGGTGAGGATGTCGTGCAGGGGGCTGTCGGGCAGCAGGAGCTCACCGGCGGGCGAGTAGCCGCCGTCGCTGTCGCGCAGCGCCAGCTCCGCCAGCCAGGGCTCCTCTGCCGCGGTGGTGCCGGCGAGAGCGGCCAGAGCCAGGACGGGGCCCGTGACCTCCTCGGGGTCGTCGGCGTCCAGCGAGTTGCGCACCGCTTCCCGGGTGAGCGGGTCGGTGAGGACCGCGTCCTCGTCGGCCTCCACCGCGCCGAGCCGCAGCAGCAGGGGGTCCATCGCGTCGGGGTGGACGATCCGCACCCCCAGGGGGGACAGTCCCTGCGGGTCGAGGTCGCCCGTGTCGAACGCGGGACCGGTGGGGGCGAGGAGGCCGCGCGGGGAGCGCACGGTGCGGCCGTCGGCGAGCGGGACCGGCAGAGCGCCGAGGTCGCCGAGGTCGGTGCCGTGCGTTCCGGAGGTGCGCAGCGCCGCGTACAGGCGCCGCCACCATTCCGGCTCCCGGTCCGCGTCGGCGAGCTGGTCGGCGAGCTCGGCCAGGCCGACGCGGCGCACCCGCAGCTGGGCCAGGGCGGGGTGGTTGGGGTTCCAGGACCCGGGCAGGGCGCTGGGCGCGAGGTCGGACACGGCCCGGGTGACCTCGGCTCCGCCGTCGATGACGGCGGCGTCCCGGGGCCGGACCGGCTCTCCGGTCTCGGTGACCAGGAACGGGGTTTCCTGGAGGGGTTTGGTCAGGGCGGAACGCAGCATCCCGTCGAACTCGCCCGCGGCGGCGGGGGTGGCGGGGACGAGGTCGAGGGCGGTGCGGGCGTCGAGGAGGCCGAGCAGGTCGCAGTAGGCTCCGGCCGCTTCGGTGAGGAGCGCGTCGGTCGCCGGACCGGCCGCGATGTGCCTGCGGTCGGGGGTGAGCGGGAAGGTGCCGATGAGCAGCGCCGGCAGGGACAGGACCGCGTCACTGGGTGTGGGCGCGTGCACCACCCGGGCGGCGGCGGGGAGCTCGCCGGGTCCGCCGTCCTCGCGCAGCGGAACCGCCCAGGTGACGGCCCAGTCCGGGCGGGCGCGTTCCTCGGCGGGACGGTCCGCGAGCGTGTCCGGGGAGAGCCGCCCGGTACGGGTGACGGTGCGCCACCGGGTGTCGCGGGTCGCGGAGTCGTCGGCGGCGCGGGTGTGGACGTCGGGGCTGTCGGGGGCGCTGCTGCGGGTGATACGGCGGTGCGCCCCGTCGACGGTGACCCACACCTCGGTGAGGTAAGGCAGTGCGAGCAGCAGCGTCTCGCTGGTCTCGTCCAGCAGTTCGACCACGCGTTCGCGGGCGTCACTGTCGCGCAGCCGCAGGAGCACGGCCGTGTCGTATCCCTCCGGCGGGGGCTCGTGCGGGGCGGGGAACGGAAGGCGCAGCATCGGGAGGTCGCCGCCGCGCCGGTGGATCTCCTCGGCGAGGCCGCTGCGGGCGCGTCCGGTCTCCAGCAGCTCGCTCTCGACGGCGGTCCGGGCACGGTGCAGACTCCAGCAGACGGCGCCGTCCCGCGAGGTGGCGGTGATGTCGTCGCTGACCGCGGCGGCGGCGGAGAAGCCCACGCCGAACCGCCCGGTGGCCGCGGCCTGGTCGCGTTTGGCGGAGGCCCGCAACGTCGCGAGGGACTCCACACCGTCGGCGTCCAGCGGCGCTCCGGTGTTCGCGGCGGTCAGCAGGGTGTTGTCCAGGTCCAGGTGGAGTTTCCCGGTGGTTCCCGCGCGGCGGGCGGCGTCCGCGGCGTTCTGGGCGAGCTCCACGATGACGCGGTCGTGGTACCCGTCGCGGGTGTAGTCCTCGTGGGCGTTGGCGTCCTCGCGGAACCGCGCCGGGGAGTCAGCCCATCCGTCGAGGACGCGTCTGCGGAGTTCGGCGGTGCCGAACGGGTCGTCCTGGGTGCGGGTCATGACTGGTCCTCCCGGGTCGGCGGTGGTGACCTCGAATGCGTGGGCGGGTGCGGCGGCCGCGGACACGGTACCGCTGCCGTTCCCGCCGTAGGTGGCGCGCGGTTCCGTTGTGCGCGTCCCGGAAGGCGCGCGTGCGACTGTACCGCGCCGGGGAGCCCGGGAGGGGCCGGGTCCGGCCGTGTCCGGCCACGCGTGCCGCCGCGCTCCGTTCCGGCGCCGCGCTGGCCGCGTCCGCGCCGGTCATGACGGGAGCGCCCCGGCGTGCCGTCCCGGTCGGTGGTGTCCCGGGGCCCGTCCGGCGGAGCGTGTCCGCCACGGGCGGCGCCGGTGCCGCGCCAGCGCGGTGCCGTGGCGGCGCGCGGCGGGCGGACGGGCGTCCACCGGACGGCCCTTGGTCCTGTTTTTTGGGCGCTGTTCATCGCGAGCGGCGTCTCCGGTGCCGCCCGGCACGGCCGGCCAGGGAGGCGGAGCGGACCCTCCGCCGACCGACGAGAACACCGCCGGGCGGTGTGCCGGGGCGGCGCGCAGCAGGACAAGCGTCCGAAAAACAGGACCTAACCGTCGGAGGAAACGAGTTCCAGTTCCGACGTGTCGTCGGCGACGATGTGGTCGTAGTCCCACTCGTCCACGACGACGGGCGCGAGGGGTTCGCTGTGCTGGTTGGAGTGCGAGGCTTCGGAGTGGGCGCCGCACCCGTGGTCGAGGGAGACGACCTTGCCGTCGTCGGGGGCGTACTCGTTCGTGCACACTCCGAACATCTGCCGGAGCCCGCCCGCCAGCGGGGTCATGAAACCGCAGGTCGCGCACGGGGCGGGGGCGGCCGTGGCTATGGCGCTGCGCGGTCCGGGCTCTCCCTCGTACCAGCGTTCCGCCGCGGCCTTGCGGCCGGTCTCGGACAGGACCCGGGCGCGGCCGAGTCCGGGCTCCCACTCCTGGTGCTTGTCGACGCCCTCCTCGTCGTCCTCGTCGGGCACCTGGGTGAAGCCGGGTTTCAGCCGTTCGTCGTCCACGGAGGCCGGCAGCAGGTCGCCCACGCCGAGGTCGCCGGGACGCAGCCGGTCCTTCCACGGCACCCACGCGGGCGGCAGCAGGGACTCGGCTCCGGGCAGCAGCACCGCCTCGTTCACCGTGACGGTCTTGGCGCGCGCCGCGCGCACGACGGTGACGGCGTAGTGCCATCCCGGGTAGGCGGGGTCGAGGCAGGCGAACAGGTGGGTGACGAGACGGGTGTCCTCGACGTTCGCCGCGAGGTGGTCACCGACCCACTCGGGATGTCCGACCTCGGCGGCCGCTTCGCGCGCGAGGTCCACCGCTTCGATACAGGCCTGGTCTGGTGTGGGAGAACGACGCCTAGGGCTCACACTCCCATTTTCGCTGATAGCGGTAACCGACATGACCACGCGCGCGCCCGGCGGGCGCGCGGTGTCCCGCCAACCGGCGCCGCACCGGCATCACCGCGCATTGAGGGTGACGAAAATCACACTCCTGGTACGGCGTGTCCGGCTTCCCGGCAGCGGTCATCCGACCCGGCGGGCGGCCGCCCGTCCGCGCCGACCGGGGCGCCGCACCGGGCGGACCCGCTCACGCCTCCATGTCGTCGGCGACGCGGCGGAGCACCTGGGCGATCTTGCTCGCCTCCTGGCGGTCGGGGTGCTTGCCCTTGCGGTACGTACCGGACACGCCGTCCAGGAGACGGATCAGGTCCTCGACGAGGCTCACCATCTCGTCCGGCTTCTTGCGTGTCGCCTTGGCGACCGACCGCGGGGCGTCGAGGAGCTTCAGCTGGAGCGCCTGCATCCCCTTTCGGCCCTCGACCACGCCGAACTCGACCCGCTGGCCGGCGCGCAGGGACGTCGCGCCCTGAGGTAGCGCGGAGGAATGCACGAAGACCTCCCCGCCGTCATCGCGGGTGAGAAAGCCGAACCCCTTGTCGCTGTCGTACCACTTGACCTTGCCGGTGGGCACGGGTGACCTCACGCTCTCGCCGTCGGACCGAAGGAGGGAAGCCCGGCGAACCGGCCGCGTCAACCGGAGAGTCTCCCGCAGCTTCCGCACGCCCCATCCTCGCACAGGGGCATTCAAAGGTTACTTCTCAGAGTTCCGTTCCCCAAGTGGCCCGCGGACACGCCGCGCCGCGCTCCCCGGCCGGGCCGGGTGGCGTGCCACCAGCGGTGAGGGGCCCGGATGCGGTCCTCCGGGCCCCTCCATCAGCGACACCCCCTGTCCCGCGGGTTGCGGAGTGTGGGACGGGACCCGGCGGAGCCGGGGTGCCACCAATCCTGGATGCGGTGCGGTCACGTACCCGTACCTGAGCGGAGTCCCGACCGCCCCTGTAGCGGGGCGACGCGGAACGCACGAGCATCATGCTCCGGGACACGCCCGCGGGACGTGCCGCGAACCGCGCGACAACCGGAATATTGGCGAAGCTTTACCCCCGTCTGACCCGCACGGCGTGCGGGCCGGTCAGTCCGCGGCCTCCCGGGTGATGCGTGAGGTCCGCGCGGCCAAATAGAACGCAACGCACACCGCGGCGGCACGCAGCCCGTACACACCCGTGTCCGCGAGAGAACCGAGAAGGACCTGGTCGATGTAGGGCGCCTCTCCCGGCCACAGCAGCATCCCCAGAGCCGTCGCGGCAACGGGCACCCCCAGCGCCACCCACTTGTCGCGCCGTGTCCACACCCGGCTCAGCGCCGCCAGGGCGGCGCCCAGGAGCCACACGGCGGCCAGCGCCGAACCGGCCGCGCTGGCGAGGTAGAGGAGAAGGGCCAACAGCTCCGGTGGGTTCCGGCGCGCCGCACGCGCCAGGTCGCCCAGGGCCCGTCCCGGCGCGATCCCCTCCGAAGGCCGGCCGAACGCCCCTCCCCGGCCGAGCCAGCCACCGTCGGGACCGCCGCGCCAGGGTGGCGGGTCGCGCCGCACCCGCCTCGGGTTCTCCGGTTGGGACTCCTCCTCGGGGGTGACCGCGGCGCCCGGACCTCCGGGAGGGCCGGGCACGGCCTCGGTCGCGCACTCGCGGGAGACGAGCTCGGCGGGATCCCCGAACTCCTCCAGGACGCGCCGGACGTCCTCCACCCGCGTTGCCTTCCCTCCGATACAGGCGGCCTCGATCCGGGATCGCAGACCGGCGAGGTAGGAGGCGCGGTGGCGCGGTGACAGGGCCCCGTAGGCGGCGTCTCCGACGCGTGACAGGTAGGACAGCACCAGTTGTTCGGCGCGCTCGCTCATACGCCCCATAGTGCCGCACATATGGGGTCTGTTCCGGTTTGCGGCCCTATGCCGGATCCCGGTCACGGGGGCACGCCGCGCACTCCCGCTTCCCGAACGAAAAGTTACCTTCCGACTACTGTTCGCATATGTAGGATGGCGCAGCGACAACCCCTGCACCCTGCAACGAGAGTGGAGCACGGATGCGCTTGCGCGTTCCCGCTGTCCTGAGCGCCGCCGCGGCGGCCGCGTTCCTCGCCGCGCCGCCGGCCCACGGACAGACCGGCAGCCTGGAGATGTACTCCGGCCCCGGAATCAACTACCAAGTCCTCGACGTCGGCGACGGTTGCCACACCTTCGACCGGCGCATGGTGGGCTTCGCCGACTCCGACCCCGTCGCCGACTACATGTTCTACTCCGGCCCGGACTGCACCGGCGCCCCGCTGGGCAGCGGCCGCGACGACTCCCAGTGGATACCGCCGCTGGACGGGGTCCGCTCCGTACACCTGCAGTTCGACGGGTGAGACGCCCCGGGCGCAGCGGCCCCGGTCCCGCTGCGCCCGGCGATCGCGTAACGTTATGAGCGATGACCGATGACGCTACCGCGGGTCGCGCCGCCGGGCGTCCTTGCGGATTCACGTCGTGGCTGCGCGCCCTTCCCGACACCGACATCGCGGAGCTGTTCGCCGCACGCCCCGACCTCGGCACCCCGGTTCCCGCCGACATGGCCGACCTCGCGGACCGGGCCAGTGCCCGCCCGTCCGTGACGCGCCTCCTGGACCGGCTCGACCGGTTCAGCCTCCAGGTACTCGAGGGGGTGGCCGCACTCGGGGACGGCCGCGGCACCGGGGAGCCCGGCACCGCACCGGAGGAGCTCGCCGCCGCGCTGGGAACCGACCCGGCACCGGTGCGGCGGGCCCTGGAACCGTTGCGCCGCGCCGCCCTGGTCTGGGAGGACAGCCACCGCCTGCACCCGCTTCCCGGCCTCACCGAGATCCTCGCCCCACCGGCGGGGCTCGGTCCTCCCCTGCGGGTGCTGCTCGGCGACCTTCCCACCTCCCGGCTGGAGGGCATCGCCGCCGCCACCGGCCTCGACCCCGCCACCGCGGGAACCGGGGAGGACGGAAGCGAACTGGCCGAACGGCTGGCCGCGCACGTCGGCGCCCCGGACCGGATCGGCTCCCTGCTCGCCGACGCGGGCGACGACGCCCGCCCGGTCGTGGACCGGCTCGTGTGGGGTCCGCCCCACGGCACTCTCACCGGTGCCACCCGCGACATCGACCCCTCGCCGCACGCCTCCCCCATCGCCCGGCTCCTCGCCCGGGCGCTGCTGGTGCCGCTCGACGACACCACCGTCGCCCTCCCCCGCGAGGTGGGGCTGTTCCTGCGTGAGGGGCACCTGTTCCACCAGGCCGCCTCGGAGCCCCCCGCCCTCGACGGGCCCGCGCGTTCCCCCGCGGCGGCCACCCAGGCGGCCGCGGGCCAGGCGTTCGCCGTCCTGCGCGCGGTCGAGGAACTGCTGGAACAGTGGGCGCACGACCCTCCGGGAGTGTTGCGCAACGGCGGCCTGGGCGTGCGGGACGTACGCCACGCCGCCCAGACACTGGAGCTCGAGGAGCCGGACGCCGCGCTGCTCATCGAAACCGCGCGGGCGGCGGGTCTCATCGCCACCGACGGCGGGGTGTCGGGGGCGTGGCTGCCGGCCCCCGGATACGACCTGTGGCGCCGCACCCCGCCGGAGCGGCGCTGGCTGCGGCTCGCCGAGGCGTGGCTGCACTCCACCCGGGTTCCCGCCCTCAGCGGTTCCAAGGACGAACGCGGCCGCACCCGCAACGTCCTCGGCGAGGGTTTGGACCGGCGGCTCGCCCCGGAGGTGCGGTTCGACGTGCTGACGGCGCTCGCCGCCACGGCCGAGGGCACGGCGCCCCGACACGACTCCGTGACCGCTTACCTGGAGTGGTTGCGGCCGCGCCGCCAGGGCGAGGCCTACGGGGAGCTCGCCGAGGCCGCGCTGCGCGAGGCGACGGTACTGGGCTTCACGGGACGGGGCGCGCTGGCCCCGCACGCCCGCGCGCTGCTGGAGGAGGCCGCCGGCGGCGACACCCGCACCGCCGACCGGGAGGACTCCCGCGCAGCCGCGGAACTGGCCGCCGAGCTGCCCCGGCCGAGTTCGGAGGTGCTGGTGCAGGGCGACCTCACCGCGGTCGCGCCGGGGCCGCTCGTCCCGGAGCTGGCCCGGGAGCTGGCGCTGGCCGCCGACGTGGAGTCCACCGGCGGCGCCACCGTGTACCGGTTCACCACCGAGTCGGTGCGTCGCGCCCTAGACGCCGGGCGCGACGCGGAGGAACTGACCGGCTTCCTGGAGCGCCACTCCCGCACCCCGCTGCCGCAGCCGCTGCGGTACCTCATCTCCGACACCGCCCGCAAACACGGGCGGCTGCGCGCGGGTACCGCGTCCAGCTACCTGCGGTGCGACGATCCCGCCCTGTTGGACGAGCTGACGCACGACACCCGCACCGGTGACCTCGTCCTCATCCGGTTGGCACCCACGGTCGTCGCCAGCCGCAGCACCCGCCCGGTACTGCTGGAACGGTTGACGTCGCTGGGCTACCACCCCGTCGCCGAGACGACGGAAGGGTCGGTGCAGCTCAGCCGTTCCGAGGGCCAGCGGGCCAGTGAGAGCCCCACCGGCAGCGGCCTGGAGGGGCCCACGGTGCCGGACCCGAAGCTGCGGGAGGCCGCGGCCCGGGCCGTACGCGCCGGGGACACCGCGGCCTCGGCCGGTTCCGCCTCGGGGGCGCGGCCCGAGACGACCCTGTCCGAGTTGGCCGAGGCGGCGGAGCACGGGCGCCAGGTGTGGATCGGTTACCTGGGTTCCGACGGCCGCAGGAGCAGCAGGATCGTCGAACCGTCCCGGGTCGACGGCGGGTACCTCACCGCCTACGACGCCACCCGTGCCGCGGTGCACCGTTTCGCGGTGCAGCGGATAACGGGCGTCGCCGACCTCGACGCGGCGGGGGCCACCGCATAAGGCGCTTCCGGGCGCGGTAGGTAGGAGGGTGTCGGGCGCGGCGTCGCCCGACCCGAGCCGGTGCAGGACGCAGACGAGGGAAGCCAGCGTGAACAACCAGTCACTCCCCCCGGGAGCCTCCTCCCCCAGGGACGACCAGGACGGCGCCGCGGGCACGCGGGACCGCGGCGCGGGGCGGGATCAGGGCCGCGAGGAGGCGCGGGCCGCGGGTTCCAGCAGTTCCACCATGGCGTTGATGCTGCACGCCCTGACGTTCGTGTGCTGCGGCAACTGGATCTTCGGCGTGATCGGGATCGTGTTCGCGGTGCGTGCCGCGCACAAACGGGACCGGGGGTTGTACGAGGAGGCCGAGGTCCTCACCCGCTACTCGTGGTACTCGTTGGGGGCCGCGGCGGTCATGGCCGTGGTGATGTTTGGGCTGTCCCTCTGGATCTTCACCCAGGCCGGCTCCTGGGTGGGAGGCCCGGCGCCCGAGTCCCTCTGGTAGGTGCCGGCTCTCGCGCGCACCGTGGTGTTCCTGTGGTGGTGCGGGAGGAATGTCTGAGACCTCAGGACCGCTTTATCCGTTATGCCTGGACAGCTATAGTGGCCGGACTGGCGATGATCGTCCCTTTCGCCATGTTGCACCTCGCGTTTCGGCCGTAGGGCCGTGGACGAACGGGAGCGGCGATGCCACACCAGCGACCCGATCCCCGGCGGTTCTGGGAGGACACCGGCCCGGCCGTCGCGGGCCGGGCTCCGGCGGACCAACGCGCCGATGTTCCCGCGGCTGTTCCCCCGTCCTACACGTACGGGGCGCCGCACCCGGCGAGCGGACCGCCGCCGCGTGTGGGCAGCGCGGTCACCGCCCTGGTCTGCGCCGTGCTGACCCTCGCCATCCCCGCGTTCTTCACGCTGGTGCTGGGTGTGCTCCCGTTCGCGGTACTGGTGAACGTCCCCGGGATCGCCTTCGGGGCCGCCACACTGGCCAGAACCGGTGACCCGGAGGAAGTGGAACGGTTCATCGCCTACACCTGGGGGGCCACGATCCTGTACCTCCTGGTGGTCGCCCTCGCCATCGCCGGGATGGTCACCCTGCTCCTGACGGTGTGACGGTCCGGGAACCGTCGGTCCCGTCCTCTCGGCCGGAGCCGCTGCGTCGCGGAACACGACCGGTAGCCTGGGAGGTCGCGCCCCGGAAGGAGGACCGTGCCCGACGGACCGCTCATCGTCCAATCCGACAAGACCCTGCTGCTGGAGATCGACCAGGGGCTGGCCGACGAGTGCCGCCGCGCCATCGCCCCGTTCGCGGAGCTGGAGCGTGCTCCCGAGCACGTGCACACCTACCGGGTCACACCACTGGCGCTGTGGAACGCCCGGGCCGCGGGGCACGACGCCGAGCAGGTCATCGACGTCCTCCTCGCCTACTCCCGGTTCCCGGTCCCGCACTCGCTTCTGGTGGACATCACCGAGACGATGGACCGGTACGGGAAGCTGCGGCTGCTCTCCCACCCGGCGCACGGTCTCGTCCTGCACGCCACCGACACGGACGTGCTGGAGGAGGTCGCCCGCGCCGCGGCGACGGCGGGCATGCTCGGCGAGCGGGTCGAGCCGGACACCGCCACCGTCCACCCCAGCGAGCGCGGCAACCTCAAACAGGCCCTGCTCAAGCTCGGCTGGCCCGCCGAGGACCTCGCGGGACACGTCGACGGTGAGTACCACCCGGTCGCGTTGAACCAGGACACGTGGCAGCTGCGCGACTACCAGCGGGAGGCCGCCGACAGTTTCCACGCCGGCGGGTCCGGAGTGGTGGTACTGCCCTGCGGGGCCGGCAAGACCCTCGTCGGGGCGGCCGCGATGTCCCTGGCCCAGGCGACCACCCTGATCCTGGTCACCAACACGGTCGCGGTGCACCAGTGGCGCAGCGAACTGCTGCGCCGCACCACCCTCACCGCTGAGGAGATCGGCGAGTACAGCGGCTCCCGCAAGGACGTCCGGCCGGTCACGATCGCGACCTACCAGGTGCTGGCGACGCGGAGGAAGGGCGCCCCGCTGCACCGGGAACTGTTCGACGCGCGGGACTGGGGCCTGATCATCTACGACGAGGTGCACCTCCTCCCCGCCCCGATCTTCCGGGAGACCGCCGAGCTGCAGGCCCGCCGGCGGCTCGGGCTGACCGCGACACTGGTGCGTGAGGACGGCCGGGAGGAGGACGTGTTCTCCCTCATCGGGCCGAAACGCTACGACGCGCCGTGGAAGGAGATGGAGGAGCAGGGCTGGATCGCCCCGGCGGACTGCGTGGAGGTCCGGGCGGACCTCACCGAGGCGGAGCGGCTCGCCTACGCGACCGCCGACTCCCAGGACCGGTACCGGTTCTGCGCCTCCTCCGGGTCCAAGACGGAGATCGTGCGGGAGCTGGTGCAGCGGCACGCCGGGGAGCAGACGCTGATCATCGGCACCTACATCGACCAGCTGACCGAACTCGCCGAGGCCGTGGACGCGCCGCTCGTCACCGGGGACACCCCGGTGCGGGAACGCGAGCGGCTGTTCGACCGGTTCCGGTCCGGCGAGGTGGGGACACTGGCGGTGTCCAAGGTCGCCAACTTCTCCATCGACCTGCCCGAGGCCGGGGTGGCGATCCAGGTGTCGGGTTCGTTCGGCTCCCGGCAGGAGGAGGCCCAGCGGCTGGGGCGGCTGCTGCGCCCGAAGACGGCGGCGCGCCGCGCCCGGTTCTACGCGGTGGTCACCCGGGACACGCTGGACCAGGAGTACGCCGCGCACCGCCAGCGGTTCCTGGCCGAGCGCGGCTACACCTACCGGATCGCCGACGCGAACGACGTCCTCGCGGGCGAGGAGCTCTAGGTGCTGTGTGACGGGCGGTGCCCGTCACACAGCACCTAGCCGACGTCCCAGACGCGGTGCGGTGTGACGCGCACCGACACGGAGTAGAACTCGTCCACCTGCGCCATGGTGAGACCGATCTCGGGAACCAGCGGCTCGTACTTCTCGCGGTAGGCGGGAACGTCCGAGGGCGGCCGGGGGTCGGTCACCACCTCGGCGAGGCCGCTGAGGACGTCGACCTCCTCACCGGAGAAGTCGGCGTTGAAGTGCACGGCGACCTTGGGGTTGGCGCGGATGTGGGCGACCTTGGCCGACGCCGGGAAGGTGTAGACCACGAACGCCTCCCCGTCCCAGATGAACCACACGGGGCGCGGGGCGGGTTGCCCCGACGGGGAGGCGGTGCTGAGCCACAGTATCCGCTCGGTGTCGACGCGCTGGCGGAGTCGCGGTGTGAGTTCGAAAGCCACGTCCGCCATTGTGCGGTGTCCGCCTCCGCCGGCGGTAGCACCGGGCGGGGTGTCGCGGCCTCAGAACGAGGGGAGGCCGCCCATGATGTAGGTGGCGCCCGCGATGCCCCACGCCAGCAGGGAGAATCCCAGTGTCTGGGTCCGCAGGGCAGGGCTGCGCCGGGTCGAGGGCGCGGTGAACGCGGTGACCATGAGGGCCAGCGCGAGGGCGGCCGGGATCATGGAGGCGAGCGCGAACAGCGCCATCTGGTCGGTGCACTTCTCGTAACCGGCGCTGAGCGGATCGCCACAGAACACGTCGCCTCCCGGGTCTGCCTGTCGGGCTGGCCGCCCGGTCCCTCCGCCGACCGCGGGAGAGCCGCCGGGGTTATGGTCACCCGACCGGGGGCCGCGACCACGACCGTATCGTGCCGCCCGGGGCGCTGCCGCGCCACGAGGTCACGGTGGGTGCCCGCCCCTCACCGGCCCGAACCCCACTCGGTCTTTACATCAGTGCCTGGTACGTCAAATGATGGGGGGAGGTCTGCTGACACGGAGGTTCCATAATGCCCGACACCCCCCACCCCGCCAACGACAGCTCCACCGGAGTAAAGGGGCAGTACCGCCAGGGATTCGGCTCGCTGCGCCGCGGCGGTCTGAACTGGGACTCCTTCCCGCTCCGACTGTTCAGCAAGGGAAACACCAAGTTCTGGAACCCGGGCGACATCGACATGTCCCAGGACGCCCAGGACTGGAAGGAGCTCGGCGACGAGGCCAAGGACCGCATCCTGCGGCTGTGCTCCCAGTTCGTCGCCGGCGAGGAGGCGGTCACCGAGGACATCCAGCCGTTCATCCACGCCATGGCCTCCGAGGGGCGTCTGGGCGACGAGATGTACCTGACCCAGTTCGCGTTCGAGGAGGCCAAGCACACCCAGGTGTTCCGGATGTGGCTGGACGCGCTCGGGGTCACCGAGGACCTGCACGACTACGTGGACCGCAGCCCCGGCTACCGGGCGCTGTTCTACGAGGAGCTCCCCGCCTCGCTGGAGGCGCTGCGCGAGGACCCCAGCCCGCGCAACCAGGTGCGCGCCTCCGTGACCTACAACCACGTCATCGAGGGCTCGCTGGCCCTCACCGGCTACTACGCCTGGAACCACGTGTGCAAGGCACGCGGCATCTTCCCGGGGATGCAGCGGATCATCAAGCTCATCGGGGACGACGAGCGCCGCCACATGGCCTGGGGCACCTTCACCTGCCGCCGGCACGTGGCCGCCGACGACAGGAACTGGCAGACCATCTCCGAACGGTTGGACGAACTCCTCCCCCACGTGGTCGCCACCGTCGAGCGGGGGGACGAACCGATGGAGTCCGAGGAGGGCAAACGGTTCCAGCCCTCGCAGGAGGAGCTCGTCAACTACGCCAGCGACCGGGCCAAGCGGCGTCTCGGCGCAATCGAGACCGCCCGCGGCGCCCCGTTGTCCAAGATCGACGTGGACGCCTCCCCCGAGGAACTGGAGGAGCGCTTCGGCGCCGAGGACCGCGAGGCCATGGCCAAGCTCGACTGAGCCGCCCGTGCCACCGCCTGGTGCCTCCCCCGGCCGGCGCCAGGCGGTGCCCGGAACCGTGGCGGCGCCCGGCGCCCAACGCCCGGAGCGCCACGGCGGGAGCCGCGCCCGCATCCTCCCCGAGGCACCGCGTGTTGCCACGGGTCGGAGGGCCCGCCGTTCCGGTGGCAGAATCCGCCGCCCGGAGCGACGTTTCCTTTCCTCTCCGAATCCGTTTCCCCCTCACGGATTTCGCGGCCGCGCTCCCGCGCGTTCCCGCAAAACCGGAAAAACGGAATCGCTGTTTGAAACACAGGAAACACCGCAGGGGCGCCCGTGCCAGTTTCGGAATGCTACGGTGGTGAACAAAGAACTGCTTGATCCGGCTGGTCCAGGGAGCGCGCGTGGGTACTGGTTCCCTCCGAGACGTGGCGTGGAGAACGAGCAGTTACAGTATGCGCAATCCGATCCGGGGATGCGTGGAGGTGGGGGTTTCTCCCGGTTCCCTCACCGTTCTCCTCCGCGACTCCAAGAACCCGGGCGCGGTTTCCCTACGGTTGGGACGAACAGAGCTGTTGGCCCTCCTCCGGACCGTTTCCTCCCTCTAGGGCACGACACGCGCGGAGTTCCGGAAGCGCGGCCTTCCGCGGGGGCTCCCCGCGCGGACCGTCAGCGTGTCCGAGCCAGGAGGATGGCTATGTTGTCCTTCCCGCCCTGCTCCATAGCCGACTGCCACAGGGAGTACACCGCCTCCTCGTCACTGCCCGCCGTGGCGATCAGACGCTCCATCTCCTCGTGCGGCACCAGGTCGGACAGTCCGTCACTGCACAGCAGCCAGGCGTTCCCGTGGTCCTGGCCGGTGTGCGGGACCATCTCCCGGTCCGCGCTTCCACCCAGCGACTGGGTGATGAAGTTGGACGCCCCGGAGCGCATCCCGTCCGGCGACACGGCGGAGAGGGAGTCGTCCACCGTGATCTGGACGAGCTGGTTCCCCTCGATCCGGTAGGAGCGGGAGTCGCCGACGTTGAACCAGAGGTTCCCGTTCCCGTGGATGAGGACCCCGGCCACCGTGGTGCCCATCCCGTCGAACTCCTCGTAGGACCGGGCGTGCTTCTTGAGTTCGTCGTCGATGTTGGTGAGCGCCTGCGTGAGGTCGGCGGAGGTACTGACGGTCGCCCCGAGCTCCGCGAGGCGCCGGGAGAGGTGTTCCGAGGCGATCTCTCCGGCCGCGTGGCCGCCGATACCGTCGGCCACCGCCAGGATGCACGGTTCCCGGAGAGGCAGCACGCAGCGGACCGGATAGCTCATACTCGTCCCCACGACCATCGAGCCCACGGTCAGGCTGTCCTCATTGGCGGGACGGACCGCCCCCCGGTTCGTGAAGGCCGTGACGATGACTTCCCCACCAGCGGCGCCCATGGTGCCTTCCTCTCGTCTCTGGTACCCGCGATTCAAGGGCGTTGCAACCGTATCTGCTCAGCTCGCGAACCTGTAGGCGGCCGGTTCCGTGGTTCGTCCGCCCCGGACACGGCCCCGCGCCGCTACCAGTGCCCCTCGGCCAGGACCAGGTCGATGACGATTCCGGAGGAGACGACGAGGGTGTTCAGCGGCTCCGGCAGGGCCGGGTAGCGCTGCCACAGCACGTAGGTGTTGGCGGGGGTGAAGAACTCGCCCACGTCGGGGAACTGCTGGTTCACCCGGGCGACCTCGTGCTCGTTGGCGTCGGTGATCTGGAAGTTCCGGCCCCAGAAGTTGCCCTGGATCGTGCCGATGTGGCGCTTGAAGGGGTCCAGCAGCCGGAATCCGGCCTTGAAGAACGCGAAGTCCTGGTCGATGTAACCGATGGGGGTTCCGTTCGGCCACGCGACCGTGGTGGTGGCCGTGAACATCGCCCAGGACTTCTCGATGTAGAGCCGGGGACGGCGCCACGCGTCGTTCACCATCACCTTGCGGGCGAAACCCGTGGTGTTGTTGGCCAGGAACCGCAGCGCGTGCATGCCTGCGCCCAGGTCGACCTCGTGGACGTGGGCGAGGTGGCGCGTGTACTGGTCGAAACAGTTGTACTCCGACTCGTCGACGAGGAACCGTTTCGGCTGCTTCACGACGATCGGCGAGGTGTGAAAAAGGTCCTGCACATCCGGTTCGGACGCGCACCGCACCAGCGGGGTTCCCACGGCTTCGCCCGCCGTCCGGCTTCCGGCACCCGGCGAGCGAGTGTCGGACAGCCGGGTGCGGTGTCCGCGCTTGGCCCTGTCGGAGAACTACCGGGCGTGCCCGTCAGTCGAGGTAATTCCTGACAGCGCCCCGGATCTCCTCCGCGTGGAGGTATATGTCATCAGGGGAATTCAGCAGGTGCCGTGTCTCGTTCTTCGCGGAGTCGAACGTCCCCACATACTTTTTCGATTTCCCGTTGAAGTGGAGCCGGGCGATCGGTTTACGGTTGTTGTCATCGAGGAATATCGCGAAATACGTTTTGGAATCGCGGTGGGCGATACGTTGGGAGCTCACCTCGCTACACGCGATCGCCTTCACGATCCGGTATCCCTCCAGCTCCTCCAGGGTGGTCTCAACACCGGTCCCGTAACTCGCGTCGTCCGTCTCCTCCTCGTTCCCGTTGGACGGTTCCCTGTCAGAGTAGGAGAACCTCGAGTCGAGAGCGCTTTTCAGCCGGTCGTTGACCTGGTCGTTGAGGAACTGTGACGCTGCTTCCCTCACCAGGGGTGCGAACTGCTCGCGCACCTTCTTGGTGAACGATCCGTCATAGACGCGGGAGGCAAAGAACTTCACCCACTCGTCCTCGGGATCATGGAACTGGGACACGAGAGTTCGTTTGATCTCTCCGATGTACTTGAGTCTCTCGGCGGCGTTGATCACGGAGTCGAGGTCGAAGGCGTCCTTCGTCAGCTTCCGCAGCTCGGGAAGGAGGC
This sequence comes from Haloactinospora alba, assembly GCF_006717075.1. Taxonomy (NCBI): domain Bacteria; kingdom Bacillati; phylum Actinomycetota; class Actinomycetes; order Streptosporangiales; family Nocardiopsidaceae; genus Haloactinospora; species Haloactinospora alba. The sequence goes on along the minus strand of NZ_VFQC01000003.1, from coordinate 175,646 downwards.
TCTCGTCCACGTCGTTGAGGTCTAGAACGAGAAACGGTTTTTTGTCCATCCGGTTCGACGAATCGAGGTCCGTGTAGAACTGGTACGTAACCCCGTTGGTGAGTATCGCTATCCGAGCGTTCGTGACGGTGAAGTACCGGTAGAGCTGCGAAGCATGGTCAACCGCCAGCGGCTCGCTCGCCTTCTTGCATTCAATGAGTATCCGGACCTCACCGTCACGGATAATAGCGTAATCGACTTTCTCGTTCTTTTTCACACCGACATCGGCGGTAAACTCGGGAATCACTTCCTGAGGGTCGAATACGTCGTATCCGAGAACCGTCGATATGAACGGCATGACGAAGGCGTTCTTCGTTGCCTCCTCGGTCTGGATAACACCAAGCTGTTGCTGCACCTTGGCTGCCACCGAAGCGACCTTCTCGCTGTATTCCACACCCACTCCTTCGCGACGAACAGTGCAGGAACCATAGCAACGGGATTATTCCGACGTAGCGGAAGAAACTAAGCTGTTACGGTACGGATACGCGTCCCCACTCGGACAGCAGCCGGAAATTCCTGCCGCACAGTCGCTCACAGAGCCTGCTGCGCGAACAGCGATGCGCCCCGGCCTCAGGGAGCAAGCGCTCCCTGTCGGGGGAGGCCGTCGGCGCGAACACCCGGATACCGGGGAAGGCCACGTTCCTCCTGCCACTGCCCGGACCGCCGGTTCGACGTATGTCTGTTGGACGGCGAGACGGCCCTCGTGGATGACAGGCCGGCAAATGTTCATCCATGGAGACCGAAGTACAGAGAGGATGGACCGCAGCACTGCCGCGCGGAACATGCCAACGCGTCCTAAGGCAACACGGTTCACACTGCGAATCCCGGCGCCCTGGGTAACACCGGGACCGGGGGCGGCCAACACCGGAAGTCGGCTTTCCCCGTGTCCTGACGGGTCATGCCGACCGACGGTGCAGACTCGGCGACAACGATGCCGCTGGCAGCCGGGAAGCACGGGGCTGCCGCAGATGCGGTGTCGTCCCGTCGCCTGCGTCGGCGGACCCGTCCCCCGCTCCGTCGCAGCAACAGTGCATACCAGTCGTACCCGGGTCTCACCGTGCTAGAGCGACCGCACTGGAACACAGGGACGGCCGCACAGCGCTCGGCCGTCCCACCGAGGTGTTTTTCCCGGGGCGAGACCGTCGAGGACGCGCTGGCCAACCTCCGGGAGGCCCTGGAGCTGTACTTCGAGGACGCCCCGACCCCGGTGGAGAGCGCGCCCATGGTGACCTCGGTGGACGTACGGTTGTCGGCGTGAGCACCAGCCGCCTGCCTCCGTCTCCGGCGCGAAGGTCACACGCGTGTTGGAGCAGTGCGGCTTCCGCCACGTCTCCACCCGCGGGGACCACGCCAAACTGCGCCGGGACAGTGACAACCGCACCGTCATCGTCCCGTTGCACAAGGAACTCAAGCGCGGAACCCTCACCTCGGTCCTGTCCCAGGCGTGCATGGACAGGGAAGAGCTACGCCGCCTGCTGTGAACCCGGAGGGGCCCCGCTGCCCGGGTTACCAGGCAGCGTCGGCACCGGTCACCGGTATCCCTCGTCGGATGGGGTGGCTCCCGTCAGGACGACCTCGGCCATGTAGCGCCCCCAGTCGGGCCGCGTACCGTCAGCGTCGGTGAAGCCGTACTCCCCGGCCATCGCCCAACTGGACACCGCCCGGCCGTTCCACTGCCCCACATCGGGGTCGGCGGCCAGCGCCGCTGCGGCCCGCCCGACGTAGGCGGGACTCTCCGAGGCGCAGAAGTGCGGTTCTTTCGCGGTCGCCTCCCGCCAGTTCTCCTCGGTGACACCGAAGATGTCGAGCATCGCCTCGGAACGCAGGAAACCCGGCGTGAGAGCGACAGCGGTTCCGCTGAGCGGCCCGAGCTCGGCGGCCTGGGCCTGGGCCATGCGGATGACGGCGTCCTTGGCGAGGTCGTAGAAGAACGAGCCGCGGTAGGTGTCCCGGTCGGTGCCGTCGGTGATCTCCAGCACCAGCCCGCCGGGGCGGCGGGTGAGCAGCGGGAGCGCGTGGTGGCTGGTGATGATGTGGGTGTCCACCGCGCGGCGGAGCAGTTTCCGCCCGTTCTCCAGGTCGTGCTCCCACAGCCGCGCGTCCCACTCGGCCAGCGGGTCCCCGCCCCACACGTCGTTGACGAGGACGTCCAGCGCGCCCTGTTCCGTGTCGACGCGACGCACGAGAGCGGCGACCTGCTGGGGGTCCAGGTGGTCGGTGGGCACCGCCACCCCCTGGCCGCCCGCCTCGGTCACCCGTCGGGCCGTGCCCTCGATCGTCTCGGGCCGGGCCATGTCCGAGGGGGCGGCCTCGGTGCTGCGGCCGGTGCAGTAGACGGTCGCGCCGAGCGCGCCGAGCTCCACGGCGATCGCCCGGCCCGCGCCCCGGGTCGCCCCGGCGACGAGGGCGGTGGTGTGTGCCAGCGGTGTTCCCATGTGTCACTCCTCGCGGCGGACAATTAGATAATAAGCGTACATTATCCAATAGGGGCGATCGTGCGTACCGGAGAAGCCGGAAGCCGCCCGCCCTGTTCGATGGGCGCCGTCCGTCACGAACGGCGCGGCCAGCGCCGCGCACGCGTCCACCGCACAGGGTCTCCTATCCGCGGAGGCGCAACGGAGCGAGCACGCTCTCCACCTGGCGGCGCATCTCTCCCGCCGGGGAGGTCTCCCCGCCCAGCGACCAGTTGATCTGCACCCCGTGCCACAGGGACACGAGGACCCGCGCCAGCGCAGGCGGGTCGGCCACCTCCAGTTCCCCCTCGGCCGCCGCGGCCCGCAGGAACTCCTCCAGCGCGGCGTGCACCTCCCTGTTGTGGGCGGCCAGCACCTCGCGGAACTCCGGGTCGGCGATCTCCATACCCAGGAAGCTCACGTGGTTGGCGAGCTCGACCGGGTCCGCGTCAGCGTCGACGAGGTCGACCATCGCCGCCACCACCCCGGCCAGAGGACTGGCGGCCGAGGCGTACACCTCCCGCACGCGGGCCGCGCCGTCGGCCATAGTGCGGGAGAAGCTCAGCAGCAGGTTGCGTTTCGTGGAGAACCGCCGCGCCAGCGCACCGGTGGTCACTCCCGCGTCCGCGGCGACCTCGGCGAGCGTGAGCCGCTCCACCCCCACGCGCCCCACGGCGGACCGCACGGCTGCGAAGATGCGCTCGTCGGTGACGGTGCGCGGCCGCCCCGGCATCGGTGTCTCCTCCTGAGGTTCGGGCACGCCTCAGATTATCCCCGCTCGGTGCGGGGTGTCCCACCACGGCCCGACGGAGCCGCGGCTTTCCCGGACGCGGCCTACTGTCCGGCCGGAGCGGTGAGACCGGCGACCCGGGCCAGGCGCCGGTAGGAGTCCAGCATCTCCTCCCGGTCGAAGGTGCTCATGGTGACCAGCACCTCGTCCGCTCCCGTCCGGGAGACGAGCCCCTCCAGCGCGGCGCCGACCGTGTCCTCGGTGCCGTGGATGTGGCCGCGCATCGCCTCGTCGAACCGTTCCCGTTCCCGCGGGGACATCCCGGCCGGGTCGCTCCGCTCCGGCGGCTCCAGCGGCGGGAACACCCCGCGGGTGCGGGCCTGGGCGTGCGCCCACGCCTCGGGGACGAGCAGCTCCCGGGCGCGGGCGTCGGTGTCGGCTACGGCCACGGTGCCGGACACGACGACGTAGGGCCGGTCCGCCCACGCGGAGGGCCGGAACCGCTCCCGGTAGCGCCCGATCACCCGCAGCATCTCGTCCTCGCCGCGCACCGGCGCGACGACGACGGGCAGTCCCGCCTCGGCTGCGGTCTCGGCACCGGAGCCGGTGGCGAGCACGAACGGGGCGGGCCGCAGACCGTCGGCCGGGTTGGCGTGCACGTTGGGGTGAACGTCCTGCTCACCGGTGAAGTATCCGAGCAGTTCCGCGAGCTGCGCCCCGAAGCCCTCGGCGTCGTCCTTGCTGGTGCCCAGCGCCCGGCGGATGCCGCCGGTGAACGCCAGCGACCGGCCCAACCCCATGTCGATCCGGCCCGGGTGCAGCGACTCCAGCACGCCGAACTGTTCCGCCACCACCAGCGGGCGGTGGTTGGGCAGCATCACCCCGCCCGTTCCGGCGCGGATGCGGTCGGTCGCGGCGGCGATCGCGGCGGTGAGCACCGTGGGGGCCGTCCCCGCCACGCCGGGGACGCTGTGGTGTTCGGAGACCCAGAAGCGGTGGTACCCCAGCGCTTCCGCCTGGCGTGCGAACCGGACCGTGTCCCGCAGCGCCCGCGGCTGGCTCGTGCCCGCGCGGTTGCTGGACCGGTCCAGAACCGAGAGTCGGGTGGAATCCGCTATCACACCGCGGTGCAACACACACGCGCACGCGAAATTCCCGGATCGACCCGGGTGCGGCGGTTTCACGCCATGGGCGGCAACTCGGGTACGGCCGAGGCGGCGTCGGCGACGCGTTGCCCGTCGCGGTAGGCGGCGAGCCCGTCGGCCCCGGCCCGGCCGGACAGCCAGGCCACCAGGGCGGCGGCAGGGCCCTCCACGGTCAGTTCCGGACCCTCGTGCTCGGGGACGCCGTACTCGCGGCGGGTGTCGGTGGTGACCAGCCGCAGACGGTGCGCCTCGCCGCTGCCGGGGCGCGTGAACCGTTCGGCCAGGGTGGACAGTTCGTGTGCGACGAAGTCCGCGGGCCAGTGGCCGGGGGTGTATCCCGCGTCCAGGTCCACGTGGTGGTACTCCAGTTCCCGCAGCCGGAACCACGGCAGCGAGCTGGCCGGGAGGACGCTGCCGGAACGCATCCGCACCGCGAACGTCCAGGCGTCCTGCGGCAACGTGTCGACGGTGCGGGCGAACTCCTCCGCCGTGGCGCGGAGGTCGGCCAGCTGGTCGGCCAGCGGCCTGGGCGCGCCCTCCTCGATGTCGCTCTCCCGCGCCTCGGGCCCGGCGTACATCGGGACCTGCTCGCCCCTGCCGGCGCCGGCGAGCGTCCCGGTGAGGGCGTCGGCGTTGCGCGCCAGGTGGGCGAGCACGTGGCCGCGGGTCCAACCGGGGCACAGCGACTCCCCGCCCAACCGTTCGGGGGTGAGCTCGGCGGCGGTGGCCGTCAGCCGCTCGGTGGCGGCGGTGACGGCGGAGAGGACCTCGCGCGGGGAGTCGGGGTCGAGGGCGGGTTCGGTCATGGGGGGGCTCCTGTGGCGTCGGCGTCGCGGCGGGAGAACGGTTTCCCCGGCCCGGGAGGGAACGGTACCGAAGGCCGACGGGTTCGGGGGACCGACCCTCCGGGAGGGTTCAGACGTCGACGCTCTCCCCGGGACGCAGGCGGCGGAGCTCAGCGCCCGCGCGTTCGCTCTCCCGCTGGAGCACGTTGTCCAGCACCATGGCGCCCCACTCGTTGATGAGCCCGTCGTGGACGGCCCCGCCTCGCGCAGGTAGGTGAGCATGGCGGGGACGGTGAGCCACGGTGCCTGGCCCGGTACCAGCAGGGTGGGGGCGTCGATGACCGTCAGCGCGTCGCCGGGGTGGAACACCTCGCCGTCCACGAGGAAACCGACGTTGTCCGCCGGTTCCGTGTCGGGGTGGCTGTGGTGGTGCTTCTCTCCCACCACGGTGATGTCGAAGCCCGCGACCGACAGCGTGTCGCCGTGGGTGACGAGGACCGCTGAGACGCCGTCGAACGCCTCGGGTTCGGGGGTGAGCGCCCCGGGGTCGATGGTGACGGCCCCGGATTCCTTCTCCAGCCGCACGCAGGCGTGCCCGTACTTGGTGATCCGCACGTCCGCGCCCCTCCCCGGCCGGTGGTGTCCCGTCCCCGCGGCGCCCTCCGCTCCCCCCGCGGAACGCGGCGCGGAGGAGGTGGCGCGCCGGCGGCATCCTACCCCCGCCCCCGCCGCACGGCCGGTGGGGACGGGTCGGGAGCCGCGGGGACGGGACAAGCGAAACGGGCGGCCCTGGTACGGGGCCGCCCGTTCGCCACAGTGCGCGGGAGGCGCAGCTAGTCTTCGGGGTTCCGCCGGTGGCGGGGAACTTAGAAGCCCATGCCGCCCATGCCGCCGGTGGGGTCGCCACCGCCGTCCTGCTGTCCGCCCTTCTCGGGCTTCTCGGCGATGACGGCCTCGGTGGTGAGGAACATGCCGGCGATGGAGCCCGCGTTCTGCAGCGCGGAGCGGGTCACCTTGGTCGGGTCGATGACGCCGTCCTTGAACAGGTCGGTGTACTCGCCCGAGGCGGCGTTCAGGCCGACGCCGGCGTCCAGGTTCTTCACCTTGTCGGCGACAACGCCGGGCTCGAGGCCGGAGTTGTGCGCGATCTGCTTCAGCGGCTCCTCGATGGAGCGGCGGACGATGTCGGCACCGACCGCCTCGTCGCCCTTCAGGTCCAGCTTGTCGAAGGCGGCGACGCCGGCCTGCAGCAGCGCCACACCACCGCCGGGCAGGATGCCCTCCTCCACGGCGGCCTTGGCGTTGCGGACGGCGTCCTCGATGCGGTGCTTGCGCTCCTTCAGCTCCACCTCGGTGGCGGCGCCGGCCTTGATCACCGCGACACCGCCGGCCAGGCGGGCCAGCCGCTCCTGCAGCTTCTCGCGGTCGTAGTCGGAGTCGCTGCGCTCCATCTCGGCGCGGATCTCGTTGACCCGGCCGGAGATGGCGGTGGCGTCGCCGGCGCCGTCCACGATGGTGGTCTCGTCCTTGGTGACGACGACCTTGCGGGCGGTGCCCAGCATGTCAAGCTCGGTGTTCTCGAGCTTGAGGCCGACCTCCTCGGTGATGACCTGGCCGCCGGTCAGCACCGCGATGTCGCTGAGCTGGGCCTTGCGGCGGTCGCCGAAGCCCGGTGCCTTGACAGCCACGGACTTGAAGGTGCCGCGCATCTTGTTGACCACCAGGGTCTGCAGCGCGCCGCCCTCGAGGTCCTCGGCGATGACCATCAGCGGCTTGCCGGCCTGCAGGACCTTCTCCACGACCGGCAGGAACTCGTTGTTGTTGGAGATCTTGGAGTTGACGATGAGGATGTAGGGGTCCTCGAGAACCGTCTCCATGCGCTCCATGTCGGTGGCGAAGTAGGGCGAGATGTAGCCCTTGTCGAAGCGCATGCCCTCGGCGAGCTCCAGCTCCAGCCCGAAGGTCTGCCCCTCCTCGACGGTGATGACGCCTTCCTTGCCGACCTTGTCCATCGCCTCGGCGATGGTCTCGCCGATCTGGGGGTCACCAGCGGAGATGGAGGCGGTGGAGCCGATCTGCTCCTTCGTCTCCACACCCTTGGAGATGTTCGCCAGCTCCTCGCTGATGCGGGTCACGGCGGACTCGATGCCGCGCTTGATGCCCACCGGGTTGGCACCGGCGGCGACGTTGCGCAGACCCTCACGCACCATCGCCTGGGCCAGGACCGTGGCGGTGGTCGTGCCGTCACCGGCAACGTCGTCGGTCTTCTTCGCGACCTCCTTGACGAGCTCGGCGCCGATCTTCTCCCACGAGTCCTCGAGCTCGATGTCCTTTGCGATGGACACGCCGTCGTTGGTGATGGTGGGGGCGCCCCACTTCTTCTCCAGAACGACGTTCCGGCCCTTGGGGCCCAGCGTCACCTTCACGGCGTCCGCGAGCTGGTTCATGCCGCGCTCGAGGCCGCGCCGGGCTTCCTCGTCAAACGCGATCAGTTTGGCTGCCATAGACTTCTTGTCCTCCCGAGACCGGGCTGATACGCGAAGGAACGAGCCGACGCCCGCGACGGACGACCGCGGCACCCTCACAGCAACCCCGTCTGCCGGAGACCGCGGCCTCATCGTCTCGATCCTGGGCTTAGCACTCCTGCATCCGGAGTGCTAACGCTTCTTTTTTAGCACTCTCCCGGGGAGACTGCAAACGTCGTGTCCACGGTAACGCCGTCGGCGAACCCGCAGGACACCTCACCCGCGCACACGAAAACCCGCGCCCGTGTCGCGTTCACTCACGGGCGCGGGTTGACAGGTTGCCCAGCGGGGCGCGCGGCGCGCGGTCAGCAGCCGCCCGCCACCGCCGGGATGATCGAGACCTGGGTGCCGTCCGCCGTCGCGGTCTCCAGCCCCTCGGCGAACCGGACGTCCTCCTCACCCACGTACACGTTGACGAACCGGCGGATCTTACCGGAGTCGTCCACGATCCGGTCCAGGATTCCGGGGTAGTTCGCCTCCAGGTCGGCCAGCACGGCCTTCAGGTTCTCCCCCTCGGCCGTCACCTGCGCCGCGTCCTTGGTGTAGCTGCGCAAGATGGTCGGGACACGGACATTAACGCTCACGGTCACTCCTCGGATGGTTGGCAGCCGGCGCGCGGCCGGCGTTCGGGCGTCCGGCGCTCGCACCGCGACGACGCGGTCAGAGCAGCCCGGCGTCCTTGAACGCGTCCAGGGACGGCGCGAGGGTCGCGGTGACGCCGGAGTCCACCGCGTCCAGGGTCTTGAGGCCGTCGCCGGTGTTGAGCACCACCGTCTCGGCCTCCGGGTCCAGCGTCCCCTCGGCGAGCAGCGAGCGCAGCACGCCGGTGGTGACGCCGCCGGCCGTCTCGGCGAACACGCCCTCGGTCCGGGCGAGCAGCTTCATCGCGTCCACGATCTGCCCGTCGTCCACGTGCGCCACGGCGCCACCGGTACGGGCGCAGACGTCCAGGACGTAGGGGCCGTCGGCGGGGTTCCCGATCGCCAGCGACTTGGCGATGGTGTCCGGCTTCACCGGCTGGACGACGTCGTGGCCCCGCTCCCAGGCGCCGGCTACGGGTCCGCACCCGCTGGCCTGGGCACCGAAGATCCGGTACGGGCGGTCCTCGACCAGCCCGGTCTTGATCAGCTCCTGGAAGCCCTTGTCGATCTTGGTGAGCTGGGAACCGGACGCGATCGGTACGATGATCTGCTCCGGGAGGCGCCACCCGAGCTGCTCGGCGATCTCGTAGGCCAGCGTCTTGGAGCCCTCCGCGTAGTAGGGCCGCAGGTTGACGTTGACAAAGCCCCAGCCCTCACCGGCCGGGTCTCCGATGAGCTCGGAGCAGAACCGGTTGACGTCGTCGTAGGTGCCGTCCAGCGCCACCACCTTGCCGCCGTACACGGCCGCCATCACGACCTTGCCCCGCTCCAGGCCGGCCGGGATGAACACGCACGACTCGAAGCCGGCGCGGGCTGCGGCGGCGCCGATCGCGCCGGCGAGGTTGCCGGTGGAGGAGCACGACAGGGTGGTGAACCCGAACGTGCGGGCCGCCTCCACCGCCATGGCCACCACCCGGTCCTTGAACGAGTGCGTCGGGTTGGCGGAGTCGTCCTTGACGTGCAGCGAGCGCATCCCCAGTTCGCCCGCGAGCCGGTCGGCGGCGACCAGCGAGGTCAGGCCCGGGTTCATGTTCGGCAGTTCGGCGACGTTGCGCGGGACCGGCAGCAGGTCAGCGTACCGCCACATGTTGGCGGGACCGCGCGCGATGGCGTCCCGGGTCACACGGGTGCTGTCGAACTCGTAGGCGATCTCGAGCGGGCCGAAGCAGAACTCGCACGCGAAACGCGGGCCCAGCTCGTAACGGTGGCCGCACTCCCGACAGGACAGGGCCGCGGCGGGGCCGAAAGCGTCGTTCGCCGTCGGATGGGGTTCGGTGGCGACAGTCGCCATGCGAGGCGTCTCCCCTCATCTTTCCGCGGAACCGATCTGGTACCGGGCCGGAGTTGGCACCTGCCAGGCGGCCTCGCAATTTCCGCGAGAAGCGCGCGCCTAGGTGGTTGCCGGGGCTTCGCAGGGCCGGTCCCTCCACCCCTCTGGATGAGCAATATGAAATTTGTTGCGGATCCGGTTCGGATTCGCGGGTCACCCTAACCCACGGGGTGTCCGTTTTTCCACCAATCGTGACGCGGGTAACACCCCCGCGTCCCCGCCGGTCGCGCGCACCCGCCGGCGTTTCGGCCCGCACAGCGGGTTTGCGGCCCGGCCGCGGAGGCGACACCGACAACACCTACCGTGGCCGCCGCGCTCCCCACAGGGAGCGGTCGGCACCCGCGGACAACGACACGATCTCACGTGAGAGGTGGGCACTCAGGTGGACAAGGCGCAGCTCCTCATCGCTTCGAACCGGGGTCCGGTCTCGTTCGTACACCGACAGGACGGTTCCCTGGAGCACCGGCGTGGCGGCGGAGGCCTGGTAGCCGGGATGAGCTCGGTCGCCACCGAGTCCGACGCGCTGTGGGTGTGCGCGGCGCTGTCCGACGCCGACCGGGAGGCCGCGGCGGCCGCGCCCGACGGGCGGATCGACCACACCGGTCACGCCCCGGAGGGGATGCGGGTACGGATGCTGGACATTCCCGCGGACACGTTCGCCAGCGCCTACACCTCCGTGGCGAACTCGACCCTGTGGTTCGTCCAGCACATGCTGTACGACGTCCCGAACAAACCCGCCTTCGGTAGTGGCTTCCGGGCCGACTGGGAGCGGTACCGCGAGTACAACACCGCGTTCTGCGAGGCGCTGCTGCACGGTGCCGCCGGCGACGCCCGCGTGGCCGTGCAGGACTACCACCTCTCCCTCGTGCCGTGGATGCTGCGCCAGCGCCGCCCCGACCTGCGGATCACGCACTTCTCGCACACCCCCTGGGCTCCGCCCGAGTACTTCCGGCTGCTGCCCACCGACGTCGCGCGGGAGCTGTTGGAGGGCATGCTCGGCGCGGACCACCTGGGGTTCCACAGCCCCCGCTGGGCCGACGCGTTCCTGGACTGCTGCGCGGCGTTCCTCAACGTGGCCGTGGACACTGCGGCCCGCACCGTGGAGTTCGGCGGCCGCGTCATCACCGTGGGGGTGCACCCGCTGGGGGCCGACCCGGGCGACCTGCGGGAAAGGGCCGCCGCCGCGGACGTCACCGAACGCCGCGAGACGCTGCGGCGCCGCGTGGGCGACCGGAGGACCATCGTGCGGGTGGACCGCACCGAGCTCTCCAAGAACATCGTGCGCGGGTTCGCGGCCTACCGTGAGCTCCTCACCACTCGCCCCGAGTGGCGCGGCGCGGTCACCCACCTCGCCTTCGTCTACCCCAGCCGGGGCGACGTTCCGGAGTACCGGGAGTACACCGAGACGGTGCGGAGCATGGCCAAGGAGATCAACGACGAGTTCGCCACCGCCGAGTGGACCCCGCTGGTTCTGGAGATGGACGACGACTTCCCCCGGTCGCTGGCCGCCTACCGGATGGCGGACGCGCTGCTGGTGAACCCCGTCCGGGACGGTATGAACCTGGTCGCCAAGGAGGGGGTCACGGTTTCCGACGACGGGTGCGCGCTGGTGCTGTCCACCGAGGCGGGCGCGGCCGACGAGCTCGGCGCGGACGCGCTGCTCGTCAACCCGTTCGACGTCACCGAGACGGCCAACGCCCTGCACGCCGCGCTGTCCATGCCCCGACAGGAGCGCGCCGCGCGCTGCGGGCGCCTCGCCGAGGCCGCCGCCGCGGCACCCCCGCAACGGTGGTTCACCGAGCAGTTGCGCGCGCTGCGCTGACGCGCCGGCGGTGCGGGGACCGGCTCCCGCCCGGCGGGCGCTCGCCCCACCGCGAACGGCGTCCACCGGACAGCCTAGGTCCTGTTTTTCGGGCGCTGTTCGTCGCGAGCGGCGTCTCCGGTGCCGCCCGGCACGGCCGAGGAGGGAGGCGGAGCGGACCCTCCGTCGACCGACGAGAACGCCGCCGGGCGGTGTGCCGGGGCGGCGCGCAGCAGGACAAGCGTCCGAAAAACAGGACCTAGGTGTCGGGGGCGCGGGCGAGGATCGCCTCCACCACGTCGGACTTGGCCTCGGCGTACTCCCGCGCGCTGTGCCAGTCGTACCGCGCCAGGTCCTGTTTCGCCCGGTCGTAGACCGCGCGTTCGTTCTCGTCGGTGCGTAGCCGGTCCCGGAACAGCAGCATCCGCTCCGCCTCCGGGGCTCCCTCGGTGAGGACGTACAGGGTGGCGTTGACGTCGGGACCGCGGAACGTGCGGCGTCCGCCGCGCTGCGGTTCGCGGGCGAGCAGCGTGTAGCCGGCGTGTTCCAGTGCCGGGCGGTACCGGTCCTCGTCGGTGGCGTCGGCCACCAGCAGCAGGATGTCCACGCACGGGTGGGCGCTCAGTCCGGGGACGGCCGTGGAACCGACGTGTTCGATGCGTAGCGCACGGGCGCGGAGGGCGCCCCGGACCCGGTCCGCCTCCCGGCCGAACAGGTACGGCCATTTCGGGTCGTAGTCCGACAGTTGGACGCGGCCGTCGGCCAGGGCGGGGCTGTCGCGTACCGCGGCGGTGTCGTCACCGCGCATGGGCAGCGGCTGGGTCCTATCGCTGGAGGGCATGGCCAAAGCGTCCGGGTGACGGGGTGCGGCCGTCAAGTCGGCGACCACCCGGTGAGACGCCTCCCCCGCCGCGGAAGGACGGTTTCGGCACGTCACACCGGGTTGGCGGGTATTTCCGAAACCGGGACCAGGTCCACCGGGTCTCCCGCGCGCAACCCGAACCCGTGGGCGGCGTCCCCGCCGTTCTGCGCGAGGGCGAGGTAACCGGCCGAGTCCGTGAGCAGCAGTGGTTGCCGGTGGGCGACCGAGGCGAACGTGTCGGCGACGGGCACCGTCCACCGGTTCCCGTGCGCGCGCACCTCCACCCGCTCGGGGGTGCCGCCGGGAACCGTCCGGCTGAGGTCGCTGGCGAACACGCTCAGCTGGCAGTTCCCGAACCGGTCCACAGCCCGCACCTCGCCGCCGGCCGCCGTACCGGAGACCTCACGCCGCGGCGCGGGTAGACGCACGGGGTCGGCCAGTTCCGGCCCCACCTCGGACAGGGGTGTTCCGGCGGCCACACTCGCCCCCACCGGGGCGTAGATGTCCCGGCCGTGGAACGTCGCCGACACCGGGTGCCGCCAGAGCCCCGGTTCGGTCAGCTCGTGGCAGGCCTCGGCGCCTCCCAGGGCGTCGGCCGCCCACATCAGCACCCCGTTGTCGGGCCCGACGAGCACGTGTCCGCCCGCGGCCACGGCGATGCTGCGCCGGCGGGTCCCCACCCCCGGGTCGACGACGGCGACGTGCACGGCCGGCGGGAGTTCGGGGACGGTTTCGGCCAGCACGGCGGCCCCGCGCCGCACGTCCCCGGGGCCGATATCGTGGGTGATGTCGATGACGCGCGCTGTCGGGGCACGTTTCGCCATCTGGCCGTGGCAGATGGCGACGAAGCCGTCCGCACGCCCGTAGTCGGTCAGGAAGGAGAGGCAGCTGTAGCCGTTGGCTGTGGTCATCGTTCTTCTCCGTCCACGAGTACCGGGCCACTACCATGAGTCGCGCTGAGCCGGACGAGGAGGCGCCCCATGTCAGACACCGTGCATTTCGACCCCGAGGCCCCCGACCCCGCGGCGCAGGCGACACCACCAGAGGTACCACCGCCCGCCGAGGAACCGGAACTGAGCGAGCGCGAGCGGCGGATACTCGAGTTCGAGAGCCAGTGGTGGAAGTTCGAGGGTTCCAAGGAACAGGCCATCCGGAGCACGTTCGACTTCTCCCCCACGCGCTACTACCAGCTGTTGAACGCTCTCGTCGACCGTCCGGAGGCACTCGCCTTCGACCCCCTCACCGTCAAACGGCTGCGGCGGCTGCGCGCCAACCGGCGGCGCCAGCGCACCGCCCGCACTCTGGGCGGCCAGTCCTGAGGTGACGCTCCCCGCGCTGCGGCCGTCACCGGTACCGGCCCCGCGGGTCGGGCCGGCGCCGGAGCACCGGCGGCACGGCCGTCCGGTACCGGCCCCGGTCCCGCGCCGCCGGAAAGGCCGCATCCGGGAGTTCCGGAACGGGACGGCGGGAAAGGGAGCACCGCGACACGGAAAAAGGGCCGGAATGTAACACGGTCCGGCAATCCCCCTTTTCTTGGTGTGACGTGGATCACTCTGGCGTACACATATTGATCGGACAATTCTTCCGCGAGTAGGGTGCGTCCGGACGTTCGAGCACGAAAGGGAACGGTTGTACGGGCGTTCCCGAATACCGACGCACCGCACTTCTGAAATCCCGGAAAAATTCATATCCGAACGCCCTGCGCAGCCGACACCCGTCCGCGCAGCGGGCGCTACCGTCACCAGGAAGGTCGGGCATGCCCCCCACACCCGCGTTCCGGCACTTCGTCTGGCTCACGGCGGGCTACTCGGTCTCGTCCTTCGGGACGTACCTCAACATGGTCGCGCTGGGCCTGTTCGTCTACCAGTTGACCGGACGCGCGCTGGACACCGGACTCTTCCTGGCCATCCGCCTCCTCACCAGCCTCGTGACGGCGCCCGCCATCGGGGGGTTGGCCAACCGGGTCAACCGCAGGGTCGCGATGGTCGGTGCCGACACGGTCCAGGGTTCCGCCCTCGTCGCGTTCGTGCTCGCGCCGTCCCCCTGGCAGGAGATCCTGGCCTACGCCCTCGCGGTGCTGCTCGGCGCCGGCGCCTCGGTCTCCAACGTCCTCCTGCGCAGCAGCGTTCCCGCCCTCGTGGGGGCGGAGCAGCGCGTGCGCGCCAACGGGTACCTCGTCACCGGACGCTCCACCGCGATGACGCTGGGGTTCGCCTCGGCCGGAGCCATCGTGGCCTTCGTCGGTTACGAGGTGGCCTTCCTCGTGGACGCGGCCACCTTCCTCGTCTCGGCCGTGATCCTGGCCGCCGTCCCGCTGCGGTTCCCCAGGCCGGGGGAGTCCGCCCCGGAGGGGGACGGGCAGCCCGCCCAGCCGGACCGCACCGGGTTCTGGCGCGCGCAGCGGGCGGCCGTGCGCACGGTCGCGGCCGTTCCCGTACTGGCGTTCATGCTGGTGGTGCGGGGCATGGACGCGTTCGGTTCCGCGTCGCACAACATCGGCATCCCGATCTTCGCCTCCCTGGAGTACCCCGAGAACCCCGCCTGGTTCGTCAGCGGGTTCTGGACCGCCTGGGCGGTCGGGAGCCTCAGCGCCTACCGCCTGTTCGGCCGGACGATCGCGGCGGGCGGCGACACCAGCGGGGAGCGCGGCTTCGTCCTGGGCACCGGCCTGATGTCGGTGTTCTTCATCCTCGCCTTCACGGGACTGCCGCTGTACGCCCTCGTCGCCGTCGCCGCCTGCGCCGGCCTCGCGGACGGCTACACGGAGATCGCCTACAACTCGCGGCTCCAGACCGTCCCGGAGCGGGAGCGCGGGACCGTGTTCGGCGTCTCCCACCTGCTGGAGACCGGCGGACTGGGTGTCGGGATGCTCATCAGCTCCGCGCTGCTGGAGCTCTGGGCGCCACTGCCCGTCGTCGGGGCGGCGCACGGCCTCGCGATCGCCTCCGCGCTCGTTTTCCTTATCGCGTTCCCGCTCACCAGAGAAAGGAAGGAGAAAACCCGGAAACGTGACGGGGAATCCGCGTCCGATTCTTCCGCGAAGGAACAAGGAGAAACGGGATGACGGGTCACGACGCTCCTCGCAGGGCGGACCTGGAAAAGAAAATCCTCACCGTCGACACTGTCACGGAATGCGTGGCGCTGACCCGGCCCGACGACCGGAACGGTCTGCTGACCGTCTATGTCGTCCCCGCTCCCAACGCCGACCTCCTCCGTCTCAGGAGGCGCGTGAGCGCCGCGCTGATCGGTGCCGGTTCCACAGCCGTCGTCCCCCTCCGGAGGATTCCCCGGTCGGGTGACGGCTCCCCGGACACCGAGGCACTGCTCGCCCTGCCGGTACTCACCCCCGCCCGGATCCGGGACTACGAGGAGGAGCTGACCGCGGCCCTCCCCGCGGCGGCGCCACGGGTCGAACTGCGACCGGTTCCGGAGGAGCCGCGGCGCTTCCTGCCCCACGACCGCGACGCTCCCCCAGAAACGGCAGCGGAGGGACGCCACGGCACCAGCGACCCCGGCCCCCTGCCGGCCGCGGAGCTGGACGGGGGAGAGCTGCGGCTAGAGGACGGCGACCCCCGCACCGTCACCGAGGCGCTGCTCTCCGCCCCACGGCGAAGTCCCGAAGCGGGCGTGCGCGTGGTCACCGCCGAACGCGACAGCCACACCCGTCCGCGGACCCTCCTCGACCGGGCCCGGCGCGTCCTGGGCGGCCTCCGGGAGCGCGGCCTCGGCCCGGGGTCCCGTGCCGTGCTGCAGAGCGACGACCTGGAGGAGTACTTCCCCGCGCTGTGGGCCTGCCTGCTCGGCGGCATCCAGTGCGCCACCGTCGCCTCTCCCCCGTCGTACGGGCCGGACGCCCCCGCGTTGGAGGGACTGCTCGACGTCCACCAGCAGCTCGGTTCCCCGCCCGTCATCACCAGCTCCGCCGGGGCCGCGGCGCTCTCCGGCGCCCTCGCCACCCAACCGCGGGGCGCGGAGGTGGACGTGGCACCGGTCCCGGAGCTGGAGCGCTCCGAGCCGAGCGACGCGGTCCACCGGGCGGAGCCCGGCGAGGTCGCCGTTCTGCAACTGTCGTCCGGAAGCACCGGACGACCGAAGATCATCCCGATCACCCACCGGGCGATCGTCCACATGGCCGTCACCGCCCGGAGCCACAACCGGATATCGGCTGGGGACGTCACCTTCAACTGGCTGCCGATGGACCACGTGGTCCCGGTGGTGATGTTCCACCTGCGCGACACCGTCCTGGGCTGCGCCGGCGTCCACGCGCCCACCGACCACGTGGCCCAGGACCCGCTGCGATGGCTCGACATCATGGAGCGGTACCGGGTCAACCACTCCTGGTCGCCGAACTTCGGGTACAAGATGCTGACCGACGCCCTGGACGCGGCGCCGGAGCGCCATTGGGACCTGTCCTCGGTGCGGACCCTGCTCAACGGCGGGGAGCAGTGCACCATGCCGGTGGTCCGCGCCGTCCTCGAACGGACCGCCCGGTTCGGGATACACCCCGGGAACATGGTGTTCGCCTGGGGCATGGCCGAGACCGCGACCGGCGTCGTCTACAAGTTCGTCTCCGAACGGGCGAGCTCGGTCACGGTGGAGCCGGCGTCGCTGGACGGCGCCGTCCGGACCGTGCCGGAGACCGCGGGCGACGACGGCGTCGAGTTCGCCACCATGGGGCCGCCGGTGCCGGGAGTGCGGATACGGGTCGTCGGGGACGACGGACGTGTCCTGCCGGAGCGCACGGTCGGACGGGTCCGCATCAGGGCGGACCGGGTCACGCCGGGCTACCTCGACGCTCCGGAGACCAACGCCGCGGCGTTTTCCGGGGACGGCTGGTTCGACACCGGCGACCTCGCCTTCGCCGTCGACGGCGAACTCGTCGTCACGGGCCGCGCGAAGGAACAGATCGTCATCAACGGCGCGAACTACTACTGCCACGACATCGAGGACGCCTGCGGCGGGGTGGAGGGGGTGAGCAACGGGTTCGTGGCCGCCTGCAGCCTGCCCGACGACGCCACGGGAAGCGCGTCCCTCGGGGTCTTCTACGTGCCCGACACCTCCTCCCCGCTCGACGCGTCCGAGGTCCGATCCCGGTTGCGGGCCGTCGTGGCGGAGCGGTTCCGGCTAGCGGCCGCCCGCCTCGTTCCGCTGCACCGGTCCGAGTTCCCGCGCACGTCGAGCGGGAAGATCCAGCGCTCCGAGCTGGTGCGCCGGACCCGCGAGGGCGAGTTCGACTCCTCCCTCCCCGGCACCGACCCGACGTTCCCGGAGTGCGCCTACCGCCCCGAGTGGGTGCCCGTGGAGCCGGTACCGGATCCGCTCCCCTCCGGCCCCCGGATCGTCGTCGCGGACGGCCACGGACTGGCGGACCACCTCACGCCCGACAGCACGACGGTGACGGTGCGGGCGGGCGAGTCCTTCGCCGAGACCCCCGAGGGCTACGTGGTGGACCCGGCCTCCCCCTCGGACTGGGACCGGTTGCGGAACGACCTACACACCTCCGGGTTCCGGTGGGGAACGCTGCTCTACCTCCCCAGCTACCTCCCCGCGCCGGCGCCGCACTGCGGGGACGCCGAGCTGGACCGCGCCATGAACAGGTGCGGGGAGCTGCTCCTCACCACCGTCCGGGAGCTGCTTCCCCTCGCCTCCGGGGAGGGGGCGCGGGTCGTGACGGCCAGCCGGCAGCTGCGCCCCGTCACCGGTAAGGAGGGGGTGTGCTATCCGGCGGCCCAGACGGCGGCGGTGTCCTCCCTGCTCACCGCGGAGACGCCGGGGGTGGAGACCCGCCACGTCGACCTCCCGGGCGGCACGGCCGCCGACGACGCCGCGGCGTTCGAGTCGGCGCTGGGGCACCGTTCCGGGGACGGTGGCGAGACGGTCTGGCGGGACGGCCGCCCCCACGTGCTCTCCCTGCGTCCCGGGGTGGAGGACGCTCCCGCCCGCGACGCGTTGCGGCGCGGCGGGTGGTACCTGGTCACCGGCGGCGCCGGAGGCATCGGTTCGGTACTACTGGAGGACCTCGCCCAGCGCTACCGGACGCGGTTCCTGGTCGTCAGCCGCAACGTAGCCGAGGGCGAGCGCGGGGCCGTGCGCCACCGCGCCGCCGACGTGTGCGACCCGGAGGAGCTGCGGCGGGTCGTCGCCGAGACGGAACGGAAGTGGGGCGGATCCCCGGCGGGCGCCGTGCACCTGGCCGAGAGCGGGTACCGGTTCCGCCTGTTGGCCGAGGAGACCGGCGAGTCGTGGCGGGAGGCGCTCCGGGCGAAGACCCGGGGCACCCGCAACGTGGCCGCGCTGCTGCGGGAACGCCCCGGGAGCCACCTCGTCGTCTTCTCCTCGCTGCTGGGGTTCAGCCCCTCCGTGGGGTTCGGCGGCTACGCCGCCGCCAGCGCCGCCGCCGACGCCCTCTGCGCGCACCTCGCGGCGCACACCGACCTGTCGGTGCACAGTGTCCTCTGGGGCGCCTGGCAGGACGTGGGCGTCAACCAGGGCAATCCCTACGAGAGCGCGATCCGGCAGCGGGGGCTGCTGAGCCTCTCCCCGCAGCAGGGGGCGCTCCTGACCAGGCTCGTGCTCCGCCAGGACGCGGGGACCCACCTCGTCGGGCTCAACGGCGCCGCTCCCCCCGTACGGAGGCTGGTCCAGGGCACCGAGCACCTGCCGCTGGAACGGGCGGTGGTACTCGCCGACCCGGACGCGTTCCCCGACGGGCCGCCCGCCGTCACGGACGCCGTCGGGGCACACCACCCGCCGGTGCTCGTCCGGCAGCGGGACGGGGACGGCCACGGCGGACAGCCGTCCGGGACGGCCCCGGCCGACCCGGAGACCCTCCGCCGGGTCGAGGAGGTCTTCCGGGGGCTCCTGGCCACCGACCCGGACACCGAACGCGGATTCCACGAACTGGGACTGGGGTCGCTGCAGATCCTGCAGGCCCACGCCCGGCTGGAGTCGGCACTGGACATGCCCATTCCCCAGACCGCCCTGTTCGAGCACCCCACGGTCACCGCCCTGGCGGGTTATCTGTCCGGCCTCCGACACTCCTCCCCCGCGCAAGGAGAGGTATGAGCACGGAAGCAGACCAGCGCCTCCCGCTGGCCGTCATCGGCATGGCGGCACGGTTCCCCGGAGCCGGGGACACCACCGAGTACTGGCACAACGTGCGTGCGGGAACCGACAGTGCCGCCGCGCGCGGGACAACGGCGCGCACCCCGACCGACCACGTGGACGCCGGCGGGAGACTGGACGGCATCGACCTGTTCGACGCCGGGTTCTTCGGGATGACGCCCCGGGAGGCCCGGCTGACCGACCCCCAGCACCGCCTGTTCCTGGAGACCTCCTACCACGCGCTGGAGGACGCCGGATACACCAGCGAGCCGCCGGGGACCCGGATCGGCGTGTTCGCGGGCAGCGGCATGAACCTCTACCCCCAGCGGTCCTACCTCCTCACCCAACTCCACGGCGCCGGCGACGACCCGGTCACCGGCGTGCAGACGGCCATCGGCAACCAGCCCGACTTCCTCAGCAGCCGGGTGGCGTTCCGCCTGGGACTGACCGGTCCCGCCGTCTCCGTGCAGACCGCGTGCTCCACCTCCCTGGTCGCCCTGCACACGGCGGCGCAGGCGCTGCGGAACGGCGACGCGGGGATGGCCCTGGTGGGAGCGGCGGCCGTCCACGTGCCCCAGGACGCCGGCTACCGGTACACGGAGGGGTCCATCCTGTCCGCGAGCGGGGTGTGCCGGCCGTTCAGCGCGGACGCCGACGGGACGGTGGGCGGAAGCGGCGTCGCCGCGGTGGTGGTCAAGCCGCTGGAGGCCGCGCGCGCCGACGGCGCCCCCGTCCACGCCATCGTCCTGGGAACGGCGGTCAACAACGACGGCGCCGCCAAGGTCGGCTACACCGCCCCCAGCGTCGCCGGCCAGGCGGCGGTGGTGCGCTCCGCGTTGGACCGCGCCGGCGTCCACCCGGACACGGTCGGCTACGTCGAGGCGCACGGCACGGGGACCGCGCTCGGCGACCCGATCGAGGTGCAGGGGCTGGCCCGGGCGTTCGGTTCGGGAGACGACCGCGCCGCTCCCTGCGAGCTGGGGTCGGTGAAGGCCAACATCGGCCACCTGGACAGCTGCGCCGGAATGGCGGGCCTGGTCAAGGCCGTCCTGGTGCTGAAGCACGGCGTCGTTCCCGGACAGATCAACGTCAACGGGATCAACCCCGAACTGCGGCTGGCCGAGACCCCGTTCCGGATCAGCGAGTCAACCCACCCGTGGCCGGAGTCGTCCCGGCCGCGCCGGGCCGGGGTGTGCTCCCTGGGGGTGGGCGGCACCAACGCCCACGTGGTGCTGGAGGAGCCGCCCGCCCCGGAACCGGAACCGGAGTGGGACGGGCCCGGGGTCCTGCCGCTGTCGGCGCACACCCCGGAGGCGCTCACCGAGCGCGCGGAACAGTACCGGGACCGGCTGCGCGGGGGTGGCGCCCCCGGCGGGCTGCTCCTGTCCGCTGCCGGGGCCTCCCGGCCGATGCACCACCGGATCGCGGCCACGGGGAGTTCCGCCTCCGAGCTCGCCGACGCCCTGGACGGGTTCGTCACGGCGCGGCCGGACACCACCGCCGCCCTCCCCGGCGGGGTGGTGTCCTCGACCGGGGACGGTGCCGCCAACGAACGGTTCGTCTTCCTCTACCCCGGGCAGGGGAACCACGCCCCGGGCATGGCCCGGACCCTCTACCACCGCTACCCGGCGTTCCGGGCGGTGGTGGACGAGTGCGACTCCCACCACGCGCGGACGTGGGACGAGAGCCTTACCTCGGCGCTGGTGGGGGGCGAGGGACCGGAGGCGTGGACCACCGACCTGCTGCAGCCCGCCCTGTTCACCTACCAGGCGGCGCTGACGACGCTGTGGCGGGAGCTGGGGGTGGACCCCGCGCACGTGGTCGGCCACAGCGCCGGGGAGTACGCCGCGCTGTGGGCCGCCGGGGCGTTCTCCCTGGAGGAGGGGCTCCACCTGGCCGCCGTGCGCGGCCGGCTCATGCGGGAGGCCGCCGAGGAAGGGGCGCTGCTCGCGGTCCTCGCCGGTCACGGGGAGGTCGGCGACACGCTGGCCGACCACCCGGAGGTGGAGGTGGCCGTGGTCAACGGCGCCTCGCACTGTGTGGTGGGCGGCCCCCGCGCCGCTGTCGCCGCCGCCGGGGACGCACTGGACCGGCAGGGGGTGGCCACCCGGTGGTTGGAGGCCGACCGCGCGTTCCACACGGCCTCGATGGACCCGCTGCTGGACGCGTTCGAGGAGCACGCCCACGGGGTGCGCCTCGCCCCGCTGGACAGGCCGTTCTCCCGCAACACGGACGGGGCCCGGGTGGAGGCGGGGGGCACGCTCGGGGTGGACTACCTGCGCCGGCAGATCCGCGAGACGGCCCGGTTCGACCTCGCCCTGGGCGACGCCGCCGCGGGCGGGGGCACGTTCCTGGAGGTCGGCCCGGGGGCGACCCTGACGGGTATCGGACGCCGGGAACACCCCGAGCTGGAGTTCGTCGCCTCGCACACCCCCGCGGTCTCGGCGGACCAGGACATCGGGGAGGCTCTCGCCCGGCTCCACGCGGGCGGCGCCGCCGTGCGGTGGCACCGCCTGGCGCCCGCGGGGGCGGTGCGGGAGCGGCCGCCCGCCTACCCGTTCCAGCGCGGGTCCTACTGGCCCGAACCGGCACAACCGGACCGGACCGACGACCGCGGGGACACCCGCGGCTCCCCCGCACCGCACACCACCGGACCGCCCGCCTCAGGGATGGATATGACGACATATCACGAACCGGAAGCAGAGGACCCCCTGTTCACAAACGTGGTGGAGACGGTGCGGGAGCGCGCCGCCCACCATTTCGGGATGGAGGCGGACCAGCTCGGTACGGGCGACGCCTTCGTGGAGCTCGGCGCCGACTCGCTGGGCATGGTCAACATGCTGCGCGACATCGAGCAGAGGTTCGCGGTCCGCGTCCCGATGCGCGAGCTGTTCGAGACCGCCGACACCGCGCACCGGCTCGCCGGGGCGGTCGTCGAGCGCCTCACCCCCGAGCAGGCGGAGAGGATCACGGCCTCCAGCGGCGGTGGCGCGGATCCCGCTCGGGATGCTCCCGCCGGCGGGACCGCACCCGCCGACACCCCGGCGGAGGCGGGCACGGCCGCCGCGGGCGCCGCACCGGAGACCGCGCCACCCGACCGGGGCGCGCCCCCGGATCCTGCCGTACCCGCGCCTCCCACCACCGGGACGCCCGCGGGCGGGGACACCGCGGAGGGGATCGTCAACCGGCAGCTGGGGATCATCGAACAGCTCTCCGGCGTGATGTCCGAACAGCTCGCCCTGCTCCGGTCCGGCGGAACCGGCCGGAACCCGGGACACACCGCCGACTCTCCCGGCACCGTGCCGTCCCCGGCCCCCGCGGAGGGCACGGGCGGTGACCCGGCGTCCGCGACCGGCGCGGGGCCGGGTCCGGGAACCGGGGCCTCGCGGGGCGCGGGCTCCGACGCGGCAGCGGAGGCTCCCAGCGCGCACGGCCCCCGCGTCTCCGTCCCGCGCGACTCGGGGATGGTGACCGGGGAGTCCGCACCGGAGCAGCAGAACCACCTGCGGAACCTGGTCCGCGACTACGAGTCCTCCACCCGCACCTCCAAGGACCTCGCGCAGCGGTACCGCTCCGCGCTGGCGGACAGCCGCTCGGTCGTGGGTTTCCGCGGCGCGACGAAGGAGATGCTCTACCCGCTCGCGGCCGACAGGGCGTCCGGCGCCCACCTCGACGACGTGGACGGGAACCGCTACGTCGACATCACCATGGGTTTCGGCATCCTCCTGTTCGGCCACGAACCGGAGTTCGTGACCGAGGCGGTGCAGCGCCACCTGTCCCGGGGGCTGCGGCTCGGCGCGCGCAACGAGGAGACCGGTGAGGCGGCCGAGCTCCTGACCCGCCTCACCGGAACGGAACGGGCAGCGTTCGCCACCTCCGGGACGGAGGCGAACTCCGCCGCCATCCGGCTGGCCCGGGCGGCGACCGGCCGCGACACGGTGGTGATGTTCTCCGGCTCCTACCACGGCCACATCGACAGCGTGCTGGCGCACAGCGCGCCGGACGGCGGGGGGCTGCGCACCTTCCCCGTGTCCACCGGCATCCCGGACAACGCGGTGCGCGACGTGGTCGTGCTGGAGTACGGGGCCGAAGAGAGCCTCGCCACCATCGACCAGCTGGGGTCGGACGTCGCTGCCGTCCTGGTCGAGCCGGTGCAGAGCCGCCGCCCGGACCGCCAGCCCGCGGAGTTCCTGCGGCGGCTGCGCGAGGTGACCCGGCGGCACGGCAGCGTGCTCCTCTTCGACGAGATGCTCACCGGGTTCCGCCCCCACCCGCGCGGCGCGCGGGGCCACTTCGGGGTGGAACCGGACCTGGCGACCTACGGGAAGGTCATCGGCGGCGGGTTCCCGATCGGCGCCATCGCCGGCCCCGCCGCCATCATGGACGGTGTCGACGGCGGGTTCTGGCGCTACGGGGACGCCAGCCACCCGCAGGCGGACACCACGTTCTTCGGCGGCACCTACGCCCAGCACCCGCTGGCCATGTCGGCCGCCCGGGCCGTGCTCGGCCACCTGGAGCAGCACAGCCCCGGGTTGCAGGACCGGCTCAACGACCGCACCCGCCACCTCGCCGACACGCTGAACGCGTTCTTCGCCGAGGAGGAGTTCCCGGTCCACGTCGCGCGCTTCGGGTCGCAGTTCCGGTTCGAGTACCGGGGGAACATGGAGCTGTTCTTCCACCACCTCCTCCTCAACGGCGTGCACGTGTGGGAGTGGCGGAACTTCTTCCTCTCCACCGCGCACACCGACGAGGACGTCGCCTTCGTCATCGACGCGGTGAAGGAGTCGCTGCGGGGGATGCGCCGCGGCGGGCTCCTGCCCGCCGGCAGCGGCACGACCGCACCGGCGGCGAAAACGGCCGCGGCACCCGCCCCCTCCCCCGGACCGGCAGCGGAGGGCGGACCCGCGGAGGAGCCGTCCCGCCCCCCGGTACCGGAGGTCGAACCGCGACGGACGGACGTCCCCGACTTCAGCATCTACTTCTTCGGCGACTACCCGGAGGACGTCTCCCGCGAGGACGCCTACCGGATGATCCAGGAGTGCGCCCGGTTCGGCGACGAGAACGGTTTCCACGCGGTCTGGCTCCCGGAGCGGCACTTCCACTCGTTCGGGGGGATATTCCCGAACCCGTCCGTCCTGGCGGCCGCGCTGGCGTCCCAGACCAGCCGGATACGGCTGAACTCGGGCAGTGTCGTGCTCCCGCTGCACAACCCCATCCGGGTGGCGGAGGAGTGGTCGCTGGTCGACAACCTGTCGAACGGGCGCGTCGGGCGGCTCGGCTGCGCCAGCGGCTGGCACGCCAACGACTTCGTGTTCTTCCCGGAACGGTACGGGCGCCACAAGGCCGCGATGTACGAGGGGATCGACACCGTCCGGCGGCTGTGGCGGGGCGGGAGCGTTCCCGGCCGGTCCGGGAGCGGCGACCGCGTCGAGGTGGGGCTGTACCCCAAACCGGTCCAGCGCGACCTGCCCATGTCGGCGGCGGTCGTCGGCAACCCGGACAGTTACCGGATGGCGGCCGAGCACGACCTCGGCGTCGTCACCAACCTCATGGCGCAGTCGGTCGAGCAGCTCGCCGAGAACATCGAGCTGTACCGGACCACCCGGGCCGAGAACGGCCTCGACCCCGGCGCCGGCCGGGTCACCGTGCTCGTCCACACCTACCTCGGCGACGACGCGGAGCAGGCCCGCGCCGCCGCCCGCGAGCCGTTCTGCCGGTACCTGCGGTCCTCCCTGTCGCTGTTCGGCCAGATGACCAACAGCCTCGGCCTCTCCATCGACCTGGAGAACACGCCGGAGGAGGACGTGGAGTTCATGCTCGGGATGGCGTTCGACCGCTACTGCGAGAGCCGCGCCCTCATCGGGACTCCGGACAGCTGCGCCCCGGTCGTGGAGGCGCTGCTGGACGCCGGGGCGGACGAGATCGCCGCCTTCCTCGACTTCGGCCTTCCCGGGGAGGAGGTCCTGGCGGGTCTGCCCGCTCTCGACGCCCTGCGGAGGCGCTACCAGGACCGGGAGGACCGGCCCGCCACCGGTCCGGCGCGGCCGGCGGCCGCCTCCCGCACGGCGGTCACCGACACCGCCCCGCTGTCCTTCGCCCAGCAGCGGATCTGGTTCCTGGAGCGGATGCTTCCCGGCCGTTCCACCTACAAGGAGGTCAAGGCGATCGACCTCGACGGCCCGTTGGACACGAACGCGCTGCGGGCCGCGGTCCAGCACATGGCCGACCGGCACCCGGCGCTGCGCACGGTCTTCCACGACACCGGCGGGGAGCCCCGGCAGGTCGTGCTGGGCCGCGTCGCGGTTCCCTGCCCCGTCGTTGAGCGCGCCGGCGACAGTGTCGAGTCCGCGCTGCGGGAGGTGACCGCCGAGGAGGGGAACCACCCCTTCGACCTGGAGAACGGCCCCCTCATCCGGGCGCGGCTGCTGCGGTTCTCCGACACCCACCACGTGCTGGTGCTGGCGATGCACCACATCGTCATCGACAGTCTCTCCGCGCTCGTGCTGACCAGGGAGCTGTCCGAGACCTACCGGGCCAGTGCCGAGGGCCGCGCCCCCGACCTGCCGGAACTGACGACGACCTACACCCGCCACGCCCGGGAGCAGCGCGCGGCGGTGGACGGCGGCTCCGCCGAGGAGAGCCTGCGCTACTGGACGAACCAGCTCGCGGGTCCGCTGCCGGAACTGCGGCTGCCGTTCGACCGGCCGCGCCCGCAGGTACCGGTCTCCCCCGGCGGTTCCCTGTTCCACCTGCTGCCGCGGGACCTGTCGGAACGGCTGCGGGAGTTCTCCCGCGGGCAGCGGGCGACACTGTTCACGACCCTCCTCGCCGGGCTGGGGGAGGTGCTCCACAGGTTCAGCGGTCAGGACGACATCCTGGTGGGCACTCCCGTCGCCGGAAGACCGGAGGGCACGGGGGACCTCGTGGGGTTCTTCGCCAACACCCTCGCGCTGCGGCTCGACCTCGCCGGCGACCCCACGTTCGCCGACCTGGTCACCCGGACACGCACCACCCTGCTGGACGCCCAGGACCACGAGGACGCGCCCTTCGAGGAGGTCGTGCGGCGCGTCGCACCGGAACGCGATCCCGGCCGCACCCCGGTCTTCCAGGTCATGGTGGAGTTCGAGAACGAACCGGTCTTCGAGTTCGACCTGCCGGGCGTGGAGGCGCGGCTGCTGAACGCCGGGGTGGAGAAGGCACCGTTCGACCTCACCCTCTACCTGGAGAACCGCCCCGAGGGCGTCCAGTGCCACCTGGAGTACAACACGGACGTGTTCGACCCCGCCACGGCCCGGCGCCTCCTCGACTACCTCCACACCACCCTCGATGCCGCCGTCGCCGAACCGGAGGCACCCCTCTCCGCCACCGGCGGGCTGACCGAGGGCGACCGGCGGTTCCTGCTGGAGCACCAGGCGCGGCCCGCCCCGCCGCCGGAGGAGTGCCTGCACCAGCGCGTCGAGCGTCAGGTCGCCGCCACCCCCGACGCCACCGCCGTGCTCAGCGGCGACGAGACGTGGACCTACCGGGAGCTCAACGCCGCCGCGAACCAGCTCGCCCACCGGCTGCGCGCGGCGGGGGTCCGCCCCGACGACAGTGTCGGTGTGCTCGTGTCCCGGTCCCCCCGCCTCGTGGTGGCGCTGCTGGCCGTCGCCAAGGCCGGCGGGGCCTACCTGCCCCTCGACGCGCTCCTCGGCGGGGAGCGCCTCGCGTTCATGCTCGACGACAGCGGCGCCGGGGTGCTCGTGACCGACCAGGCCGGGGAGGCGCCGATGCGGATACCCGACGGTGTCACGGTGCTCGACATCCCCGAGGCCGCCACCGTCCCGGACGGTGCCGACGACTCCGACCCCGACTGCGTCACCACCCCCGACAACCTGCTGTACTGCCTGTACACGTCCGGGTCGACGGGACGCCCCAAGGGCATCGCGATGCCCCACCGCTGCCTGGTGGCGCTCACGGACTGGTACGCCGCGAACCGGACGCCGATGCGGACCCTGCAGTTCGCGTCCTGCGGGTTCGACGTCGCCAGCCAGGAGATCTTCACCGCCCTCACCACCGGCGGGAGCCTGGTGCTGGTCAGCGAGGAGCAGCGCTTCGACCCGCGGGCGCTGGCGGCCGTGGTCCGCGACCAGCGCGTGGAACGCGTCATCGTGCCGTTCACCCCGCTGCGGCACCTCCTGGAGGCGCTGTCGGCGGAGGGGCCGGCACCGCACCTGCGTGAGGTGGTGAACACCGCGGAACGCCTCACCATCACGTCCCCGGTCCGGCGGTTCCTCACCGAGAACCCCGACTGCGCCCTGTTCAACGAGTACGGCCCCACCGAGACGCACGTGGTCGCCGCCCACCGCGTCACCGACCTCGACGATCCGGTCCCGCCCGTGGGCGGCCCGGTCGCGGACACGACCCTGCGCCTCCTGGACCCCGGTGGCAGACCGGTGCCGGTCGGCGCGGTCGGCGAGATCCACGTCTCCGGTTCCGGGGTGGCGCGCGGTTACGTCGGCCGGCCCGAGGAGACGGGACGCGCGTTCGGGACCGACCCCTTCTCCTCCGAACCGCGGCGGCGTATGTACCGCACCGGCGACCTGGGCCGGTGGCGCGGCGACGGGACGCTGGAGTACCTGGGACGGGAGGACGACCAGACCAAGATCCGCGGCTGGCGGGTGGAGCCGGGGGAGGTGGAGCACGCCCTCAACGGCACCGACCCGGTGCGGCAGGCGGTGGTGCTGGTGCAGGACGGCGGCGCCGAACCGTACCTCGCCGCCTACGTCACGCTGACCGACGACGCCGGGGACGGCGGCACCCCGGCGGTCCGGGCCGAGCTGGCGGCGGAGCTCCACCGGACGCTGCCCCACTACATGGTCCCCACCGCCTGGGTCTTCCTGCCGTCCCTGCCGATGGGCGTCAACGGCAAGGTGGACCGCGCGGCCCTTCCCCCAGCGGCCCCGGAGCGGCAGGACCCCCCGGCTCCCCTCAGCGACGCCGCTGAGCGGGTCCGGCGGGTGTGGGAGTCCCACCTCGGTGTCTCCGGTGTCCATCCGGACACCTCGTTCTTCGAGCTCGGCGGGCACTCGCTGCAGGCCGTGGCCCTGCTCAACCGGATCCGGGACGAACTGGGCGGGGAGGTGTCCCTGACCGAGTTCTTCCGGGCGCCCACCGTCCGCGGCATGGCGGAACGCCTCGAGCAGGCCGACCCGGGAACCGCCGCCGCGCCGACCGCACCGGGCAACCGAGTAGAGGGGACCGTGTGAACGTTCACGAGCTTGTCCTGCACCTGCGCGAGGAGGACATCCAACTGTCCAACCGGGACGGGAGCCTCGCGTTCGACGCGCCGGAGGGGGCGCTCACCGACACCGTGCTCGCGGAGCTGCGCCGCCACAAGCCGCGGCTGCTGGCCGAACTGCCCCCGGGCGCTCCCCCGTTGGCGGCGAGCGGCCCGGCGGCGTGGATGCAGCGCTACCTCGCGGACCGCCACTCCCGCACCAACACCCCGGAGACCTGGAACGTCGCCTACCGGCTGGACATCTCGGGGCCGCTCGACACCTCCCGGCTGGACCGCGCCCTGCGCGCGCTCGCGGACCGCCACCAGGGGCTGCGCACCCGCTTCCGGGAGTACGCGGGCCGGCTCGTCCAGGAGGTGCTGCCGGAGTTCCCGCCCCGCCCGGACACGGTGGACCTGCGGCCCGGCGCCGACCGGTCCCGCGCGCCGGAGGAGGAGGTCGCCCGGTGGTGCGGCGACGCCGCCCGCGCCCCCTTCGACCCGGCCCGCGGGCCGCTGTTCCGCGCGCCGCTCGCCCGCGTCGGCCCGCGGGAGTGGGTGCTGGTGCTGGTCCAGCACCACATGGTCACCGACGCGGTGTCCGTCGGCGTCCTGCTCCGTGAGCTGGAGGCGCTGTACACCGCGGAACCCGGGGACGCGGGTCCGCTCCCGCCCCTCACCACCCGGCTCGTGGACCACGCCCGGTGGCAGAACCAGCTCCTCGAGGGACCGCACGGGCGGCGGCTGGAACACTACTGGCGCGAGGAGCTCGCCGGAGCCGCCCTCGACACGCCGCTGCCGGGTGACCGCCCCCGCCCCGACCAGCTGTCCGGGGCGGGGGCGGTGTGCCCGATGCCGCTCGACCGCGCGCTCACCGACCGGCTGGAGGAGTGCGCCCGGTCGTCGGGGGTGACCGTGTACACGGTCCTGCTGACGGTGTTCGCGCGGCTGCTGACCCTGCTGACCGGGCGGGACGAGGCCGTCGTCATCGGGAACTTCGCCAACCGGGAGCGCCGGGAGTTCGAACCGCTGGTGGGGATGCTCATGACGGCGCTGCCGCTCCGTGTCCGGTTCGACCCCGCGAGCACGGTGCAGGACGCGGTGCGCGCCACGGGGCGGACGGTGCTGGGCGCCGTCGAGCACCAGGCGCTCCCGCTGCCGCTGCTGCGGGAGTGGCTGCGGCTGCACGAGTACCCCGGCGGGGAACGCTTCCCGCAGACCTGGTTCGTGCTGAACCCGCCGGAGCCCCGCTCCCTGGACCTGGGCGGCCCCGACGCCACGGTCACGGAGGTGACCACCTCGGGTGCCCGGTCCGACCTGGGAGCTACCGCCTCCCCGGAGGACGGCCTCCGGTTCTTCTGGGAGCTTTCCACCGACTTCCTCACCACCGGGACCGTCCGGGAGTGGACCCGGCGGTACCGGTCCCTGCTGGCGGACCTCCTCGACACCCCTTCCCTCACCGTGGCGGAGTGGCGATGACCAGCGCGTGGCTGCGTCCGGACAACAACGCGAGCGACGCCCCGTTCCAGCTCGTGTGCTTCCCCTACGCGGGTTCCCTGTCCCCGCCGTTCGCCGACTGGGGGCCGGCGCTCGCCCCGGCGGTGGAGCTGCTGTCGGTGCGGCTTCCGGGGCGGGGCGCGCGCTGGTCGGAACCGCCGCCCGCGTCGGTCCCGGCGGTCGCGGAGGCCCTGCTGGACCCGCTCCTCGAACAGCTGCGCGGCCCGTTCGCGTTCTTCGGGCACAGCATGGGGGCGCTGCTCGCCTTCGAGCTGGCCCACCGGGTCTCGGAGCTCGGCGCCGTCCCCAGCCGCCTGTTCGCCTCCAGCTACCGGGCACCGCACCTGCCGGGGACACGGGAACAGTTCCACCTGGCACCGGACGACCGCCTCATGGAGCACCTCGACACGCTCTCCGACGGGGAGCTCTCCGGGCACCGGGACGTGCTGGCTCCCGTCCTCGCCGTGCTCCGCAACGACCTGAGGCTGTGCGAGACCTACCGCCCC
The DNA here is from genome assembly GCF_006717075.1 of Haloactinospora alba. NCBI lineage: Bacteria > Bacillati > Actinomycetota > Actinomycetes > Streptosporangiales > Nocardiopsidaceae > Haloactinospora > Haloactinospora alba. The sequence goes on along the minus strand of NZ_VFQC01000003.1, from coordinate 144,972 downwards.
GCCGAGCGGAAGGCGCTGGCGGCACCGGTCACCGCCCTCCGGGGGCGTCGCGACCCGTTGTTCACCGCGGCGGAGGTGCGGCGGTGGAGCGAGACCACCACCGGGCCGTTCCGGTTCCTCCAGTTTCCCGGCGGCCACTTCTACCCGCGGCAGCGGGAAGGGGAGCTGCTGGAGCACCTCCGCGCGGAGTGCGTTCCGGAACAGTGAGGGGCGAAGCGCTCCCGGCGCCGCCGTTGCCGCTAGCGTGGAACCGCGACCGATTCCACGCCCGCCCGCCCGCCCCGACCCGAGGAGTTACGCTGTGGCGCTGCCCCGCCCCCGCACGCGCGCGGGCGCCGACGGGCTCGACCGGCTGACCGCCGCTCCCGGAACGGCCCTGCTCGCGTTCGACTTCGACGGCACGTTGGCGCCGATCGTGGCGGACCCGAGTGACGCGCGCGCCCACCCCGGGGCGGTGTCCGAGCTGGCACGGCTGTCCCCGCGGGTGGGGCGGGTGGCCGTCGTCACCGGGCGCCCCGCCCGAACGGCGGTGGACTACGGCGGACTCGCCGGGATCGGCGGGGTCACCGTGCTGGGCCAGTACGGGCGGGAGCGTTGGGACGGCGGCGCCGTCACCACCCCCGCGCCGCCGCCCGGGGTGGAGCGGGTCCGTCGGGAACTGCCCGGGCTGCTGGAGCGGGTGGGTGCTCCGGAGGGCACCAGCGTGGAGGACAAGGGGCAGGCTCTGGCGGTGCACACCCGCAACGCGGCCGGCCCCCAGGCGGCGCTGGCTCTGGTGCGGCCGTCGTTGGAGGAGCTGGCGCAGCGCCACGGTCTGGTGGTGGAGCCGGGCCGGTTGGTACTCGAGCTGCGCCCGCCCGGCATGGACAAGGGGGCGGCGTTGCAGCCCCTCGTCCGCGAGTGGGGCGCCACCAGCGTGCTGTACGCCGGGGACGACCTGGCCGACCTCGCCGCTTTCGACGCGGTCGAGCACCTGCGCGGCCAGGGGGTCGCGGGTGTCACGGTGTGCAGCGCCTCGGAGGAGGTGGCGGCCCTGGCCGAACGCGCCGACCTCGTGGTCGGAGGCCCGGCCGGTGTCGCCGGGCTGCTGGCCGAGCTCCGGGCGGCGCTGCCGGAGGCGCCGTCAGGGGGTGAGGGTGGCGGCGACCAGGAGTAGGCCGATGACGAGGAACAACCCGCCCAGCAACAGGAACAGCAGCGCGCTGATGACCTGCGACTTGGCCTCCACGATCTCCGACTCCCGCGGGTTGGCGGGGTTGTAGGCCACGGTGACGTGCTGGCCCTCGCGCAGCATGTTGTGGGAGAACGCGAACCGTTGCGCGGCGCTGACCTCCTCTCCCTCCGCCGTGCGGAACCGGTAGCGGGAGCTGGACCTGGCGCTGACGCTCGTCGGCCCGTCCGTGTCCACGGTCAGCGACCAGTTCCGCCCGCCCACGCGGCCCGGGACGCGGAGGCCGTTCCTGCGCAGCCACACCAGCCGCCGCAGGTACCACCCGCCGAAGCCCGCGAATCCGGCGCCGAAGGCCGTCATGACGAGCCATCCGAACAGTTCCTTGGTCGTCTCACCGTCCACGGGGGCTCCCGTCGCTCGTCCGGCACGGTCTTGCCATGGGACGAAGCGTACCGACGCCCGGTTCCCCTCCGGGATACGGCCCCTTGTTACGAGAGCTCCAGTGAGAAGGGGACCCACTGCCTGCCGTCCACGTCGGTCAGCGGCTCGTGGCCGGTCCAGCCCAACCGTTCGTAGAACCGCTGGGTCTTCTCCTTGTCGCGGGCGGTGTAGAGCTGCAGGCGCCCGGTTCCGTGCGTCCGGGCGATCTCCACGAAGCTGCGTACGAGTGTCGCGCCGATCCCCGCCCCCCGGTACTGGGTGTCCACGGCGATGTGGTTGAGCATCCCGGTGCGCACGGACGTCTCGGTGGGGGCGGGGTCGGGTGACGGTGCCGCACCGGCGTGGCGGAGTTGGCGCAGGTAGCGCTGCGCGCGGGTGCGTACGAAGTGCGCGGTCAGTGCCGGCCGTGCCAGAAGCGAGGACACGCCGATCATGGTGAGGTTCCACCGTTCCAGCTGGAGTACGTGGCGGCGGTGCGCCGACTCGTCGGTGCATCCCACGAGGTATCCGGCCGTCTCACCACCGACGTCGGCGACCAGTGCGACGGCGGCGGGGCTGGTGAGGAACGTGCGGTAGTAGCGGCTGAGGAAGCGCTCCCCCAGTTCCACGAAGAAACCGGTGGGGAGCTGTGTCTTGTGCATCGCGACCGCCGTGGGCAGGTCGGTGAGTTCCATGACGCGCACCAGCAACGGTTCCGCTTCCGTCGCCGGCGCGGCGGAGTTCACGCACCCGGATCTGGGGCACGGTACATGGTCCTGCGTTTCCCCGCAGATGGCGCATGACATATCGGTCCCATACGAGGTCGGCAGTGTGTCATCACTTTGCCACTTTTTTCCGTCTTCTTGTGCCGAACGTTGCCTTGCGGCGGCGCCGCGTTCGTTGATTCGGCACCGACACGCGGCGTGGCACTACTAACCCACACGCGAAGGAGTATGCACGTTCGTTACGAAAAACCCATCAAAACGGGCAAACAGCCCAGAAGTGGCGTGTCGTAGCGATTCCCGACGTGACGGGGCTACTACCCGCATGAACCGCCGGGCAACGGCACGGACGACCACAGCCGGAACCGCACCTGCCGCACCAGCGACGCACGGGATGGCGCGGCGGGCACCCGGAGCGGCCTACGGTCGCCCCTCGTCCCCGGACGCCAGGAAGTCGAGGACCTCACCGCGGACCCGCGCCGGCTGGTCCTCCATGAGGAAGTGGCCGCCGTCGTCGACCACGGCCAGCTCCGAGCCGGGAATGTCCGCGGCGAGCCGCCTGGCGTAGGCGAGGGGCTGCCAGGTGTCCTGGGCTCCCCACAGCAGGCGCACCGGCATGGTCAACCGCGCCAGCGCGGGCGCGACCCGCTGTGTGGGGCTGGAGTCGTAGTGCCGGACCTGGTGTTCGAAGAACGAGATCCGCCCCAGCGCCGACCGGTGCGGCGCGAGGTAGGCCTCCAGCACCTCACCGCTCATACGGTCGGGGTCCGCCACGGTCATCCGCAGTTGACCGGTCAGCATCTCCTCGAAGTCACGCGCCGGCATGGCGGCGTAGCCAGGGAGGTGGTCGCGGATGATCGTCCGCCAGGTCTGCGAGGGCCAGGAGTCGTAGCTGACCGTGTCGACGAGCATCAGCCGGCGCACGCGCCGAGGGTGGGCGGTGGCCAGGAGCTGGGCGACGGCGCCGCCGATGTCGTGGGCGACCAGGGAGAACCGGTCGATTCCCAGGTGCCGCAGGAGCCCCTCAAGGACCCGGACCTGCCCGACCACCGAGGTGTCGCGGGTCAGCGGCCGTTCCGAGCGGCCGTAGCCCAGCAGGTCGAACAGCACGACCCGGTATCCGGCCCACTCGACCTCGGGAACGATGTCGCGCCAGATGAACGAGTGCGACGGGGTGCCGTGCAGGAACACCACGGGCTCACCGGCGCCGCGGTCGCGGTAGGCCAGTCGCACGCCGTCGAGCACGACCTCACTGTCCAGAAGCTCGGACACGGCACTCCTCCTGTCCACGGGCACGGAACCCGACCGTAGGTATAACGATCGTTCTACCAGAACGACCGTTATACTAGTCCGGTGGCACCTGATCAGCAACCTCAACCATCGGCCCGCGAACGCCTTCTCGCCGCCGCAGGCGAACTGTTCTACGCCCACGGCATCAACGCCACCGGTATCGACGCGGTCGTCGCGCGCGCCGACGTGGCCCTGGCCACGCTGTACAAGCAGTTCGGAGGCAAGGACCGGCTCGTGGCCGCCTACCTCGAGGACCGCGACCGCCGCTGGCGGGCGGACTGGGAGGCCGCCATCGCCGCCGCTGCCACCCCGCGGCACCGCGTCGTGGCGCTCTTCGACGCCCTGGAGCGGTGGTGGGCGGCCGAGGGCGGCTACCGCGGCTGCGCGCAGGTCGACGCCGCTGTCGAGATCACCGACGCCGAGCACCCCGCGCTCGCCGCGATCACCGAACACAAGGCGCACCTGCGGCGGCGCCTCACCGAGCTCACGCGCGCGGCCGGAGCCGCCGAACCGGAACAGGCGGCGGCGGACATCGTGGTGATCTACGAGGGCACGATCACAGCGCTGCTGCTCCGGAGCGTGCCCGACCCCCTAGAGCGGGCGCGCCGCCTGACCGGCGGCGTTCTTCCCACGGACACCCGGTAGCACACGCCGACAGGCCGGCGGGTGGGTCCGACGACCGCAGCCGGACCCGCGGCGACGAGCCCCGCCCGTCAACGGACGCGTGTGACGCGTGGACGGCGGGCTACCGGGCGTCGAGGGCGATACGGGCGGCGAGTCCCCCGAACACGACGGCGGCCGTGCGGTCCAGCCAGCGACGGAACGCGCTGCCCCGCCACAGCAGACGTTCGGACAGGGTCCCGGCCAGCACGCCGACGAAGGCGTCCACGGCCAGGCCGACGGCGAGGAGCACGGCGCCGAGCGTCAGGAGCTGGACGGTGACCGGCCAGCTGCCCGCTCCCGTGGTGAGGAACTGGGGCAGGAACGCCAGGTAGAACAGCACCACCTTGGGGTTGGCCAGGTTGGTCAACGCCGCCATCGCGTAGACCCTGCCCAGCGACTGGTTCCGGGGTTCGGGCGGGTTCTCCTGGTGGGAGCGGCTGGCCCGCCACGTGCTGACCGCGAGGTAGACCAGGAAAAGCGCGCCCACGACCCGCACGGCGTCCAGAGCCGCCGGGGCGGCCTGAATGACCGCGCCGAGACCGAAAGCGACCGCCAGGGTGTGTCCCACCACACCGGTGGACATGCCCGCGGCGGCGACCAGACCGCCCCGCCGGCCGCCCGTGGCCGCGTGGGCGACGATGAACATCATGTCCGGTCCCGGCACGATACTCAGCACGAACGCCGCCGCCGCGAACCCCATCAACAACGCCGTGTCCATAAGCACGGATCCTACACAGCTCTCCGCGGGCAGCGCCCCACGAGGACAGGGGTCCCGCCGGTCGGCGCCAGCACTCGGCCAGACCCGCCCGCTCCCGTGACACGGCCGACCGCGCCCCACCGTGGTGATCAGCTCCCCGCCGCGATTCGGTCACCAGCGGCTTCCCACCTCCCCGTTGCCCAGGACGGTCCCAGGAGCACAGGATGAGGCACCGGGAGGTGCGATGAGACCGTGGCTGACACCGGCGGCCGTCGCGGCGTGCGTGCTGACAGGCACCGCCGCCGGATGCGCCGAGCAGGAACCCGACCCCACCGCTTCCCCAGCGGTGTCCCCAGCGGGCGGCGGTCCGAGCTCTCCTCCCCCGGCGGGTGACGAGCCGGTCTCCCACGAGCCGGGCGCACCCGGCTCCCCACCGGGACCGCAGCGGGACGGGGGCGTGTCGGGCCGGGTCGCCACCACCGACGGGACCCACTGGAGAACTGCGGGATCTCACCCGAGGCGACCTCCCATCCGGCGCCGCCGGTGCCGGAGATCGGCGTGCTCACCGGCGCCGACGGCCGCTACCACTGGCCCCTGCCTCCAGCGACGTACACCCTCACCGCCCACTGCCCCGAGGACGGGAGCGGCGGGGGTACCGGCGAGGTGACCGGCGTCGTCGTCACCGACGGGCGGGAGAGCACCGCCGACATCACCGTCGAGTGAGGCGCCCGACGGGGGTCCGCTCCCTCGGAAGGCCCCGTTCACCGGCTCCGGCACCTGTCGCGGACGCGGGTCGCGGCGGGAACATGTCACAGCCGTCTGCGAGGGTCCGGTGACACGTACTTCCGTCCGCCGAGAGGAGCCACTGGTGTCCGTCCGCCGCGTCGTACCCGACATCGGGTCGCAAGCCATGGAGGAGAGCCGCGACTTCTACGGCCGTCTGGGGCTGGAGGAGGTCATGAACCTGGGCTGGGTCATGACGCTGGCCTCCCCCTCCAACCCGACCGCGCAGGTCATTCTCATGAGCCGCGACGAGACCGCGCCCGTCCGGCCCGACATCAGCATTGAGGTGGAGGACGTCGACGCGGTGTACGCGGCCGTGCTCGACAGCGGAGCGGAGATCGTGCACCCGTTGCAGGACGAGGAGTGGGGTGTGCGCCGGTTCTTCGCCGTCGACCCGAACGGCCGGGTGGTCAACGTCCTGAGCCACCGCTGAACCGAGGCGCTCCCGGGCACCACCAGCAGAGGCGCTGGCCACTGACCTCCATGAACGGCAGTGGCCGCTGCCGTCGCCCCATGGCACGGCGGGCTTGCCGGAGGCCGCGGTGACGCCCCGGCAGCGCTGTGAGCCCCACGCATGTGGAGATGGGGCCGGGTGAGGTCATCTGTGAGCTGTGCTGGCAGCGGGTACACACACGGGCGGGAGTCTGGTCGCGTTCTCAGCCTCGGTGTCCCAACGGGATCGCGCGTGATCGTGTCCGGCAGGGTGTGCGTCGTGAGGACGGATGTGGTCTCCTGTCCTCGCCGCGGTGGTGGATGCCGCGCCGCCTAGCAGTGGTCCGTTTTTGAGGGGTGTGCGTGCTATGTCCGAATATCCAGAAGTTGCACGCACGGGCATGCGCGCGACCTAGAAGACCAGGTCAGAGAGATGCTCCCCGCGCACGCGGGGATGGACCCGCGCTCCGGTGGCACGTGAACCCGGCGGTACGATGCTCCCCGCGCACGCGGGGATGGACCCCGCGGTCATCACCCGAACTATCCGAGGGGCGGATGCTCCCCGCGCACGCGGGGATGACCCCTGGAGAGGCTCTCCATCGGGGGCGGTGATCTGATGCTGCCCATGCATGTGGGAATGGACTCCACTCCGCGGGAAAACAGGGAACGACGCGCCCCGACCGAGCAGACCAACCCGACACGCGATCTACCTGGCACTACGCGACCGCCCGGACATCTGGTTCACCGGAGGGAAGGACCACACCCGTGCGGCACGCTCCGGACCGACAACCGCGGCACCGACAACGAGCAGGTACCGCCCCGACCACACCAACAAAAACGGCGGCCACCCGGGAGCACCCCGGACTGCCGCCGTCGTTTCGCCCGTGATCTGGAACCATGTCAGCAGAAGAGCCGACGAGGGGAATCGAACCCCTAACCTATCGCTTACAAGGCGTGTGGCTCTGAGCGGTGTAGTGTCCTGGGAAACCGCAGGCTCCCGGCGAGTGGGAGCCGGATAAGCGATAGCTGTCCCGAAGTAGCAGGGACCCTACTTAGAGACTGGGTAGGTTCAGGATCTCTCTTTGTTTCCGAGTTCGGATCACGCACCATGCCCCGTGGTCTCAGGCGAGTCGATCCCGGAGGTCACGCACCTGCTGCCCGGGAACACGCTGGGATTCGAGCTCGGCCAGCAGAGTGTTCAGGCGGTTGCGGGTGGTCGAGCGCATCCGCTCGTTCGGCACCGCGTCGAGAACGTCCTCGGCCAGTGCGCAGGCGTCGTCAGTCTCGCGCCGAGCGGCATGGGACCGTGCCAGCACCGTTGTGGCAGCCGCCCATCCCGGCGTGCCCGCACGCTTCAACCCGGCAGATGCCTCCGCGTGAGAAGCGGATGCACCAGGGTCCCCGCTCACCAGGGCCTCGGCCAGGTGTAACTCGAACTCCGCCCTGTCGAACCCGAACCGTCCCGGCTGCTCCTCGGCGGTGTCCATATGCCGCCGCGCGGAGGCGACCGTCCGCGCGAGCCTCTCCGCGTCACCAAGCGCCGCCATTGGACGCAGGCGGCACCACGCATCCACCTGTGCCCGACGCAGCGACGTGTCGGCATAGGTATCCGCCCGGTCAGCCAGGTCCAATGCCTCTTCCGGCCGGTCCTGGCCCACTGTGACCATGGACTGGGCTCCCAGAGCCCACCCGGCCAAGTGTGTATCCCCCACCTCGGTACCGAGCCGGGTAGCGGTGCCGAGGTGGATGAGCGCGCTCGCCGCGTCTCCGGTGTGGTGGGAGAGGTTCCCCAGCAACGCGGACAGCCATCCCAATACACGCCGGGAATCGATGCTCTGCTGTTCCACCAGGAGGGAACGGCACCGGGCAACTTCACCAGCAAGAACACGAGGCGGGTAATCGCTGTAGCGCTGGCTGTAGAAGTCCAGAGCATGTTTCGCGAGGTCATCCGCACCCGCACCGGGACCGTTCAGCGCGACGCTGTCGGCGACGGCTGTGAGTTCGGGATACTCGGCAGGCATGAAAGGCTCCTGTTGCCGCTGCGGTGTGTAGTGACCGTACCACCCCGACACGTGCCTCGGAGCGGGAAAACCGAGGTGATCCGGCGTCGCCCCGTAGACGCGTGCCAGGGCATGGACGTACTCCGGTCCGGGACGGGCATGCCCGTGTTCCCATCGGCACAGCATCGCTGTAGTGATCCCTGGAGGCGCGAGCCCCTCCGACCGATAGACCTCGACAACAGCTTCGACGACGTGGCGGCGCGGCCACCCGTAGGCCAACCGCCATGCTTCCAGAAATGTGATGGGCAAGGTTCGGGTGATCTCGTTGATGATCGCGGACACGGGAGCGCCGATGCGCTGTTGGTCGGCCCGGATACGAGCGGCCTCGCGGGCGATCTGGGCACGGGTGGCTCGGGTAACCGTCACGTCCATCTCCCAAGGAGGGGGTGGGGATCATGAATGTACCCGTGCGGGTTGGTGAGCAATATTGCCGAACGGGTCAATGTGTGCTTGCCACAGCTGCATTGTTTCGCCTGTGGCCGGTGGCTTCTCCTGGAACTACGCCCTGCGGGACCGGCCCGTTGGGAGGAAGGAGAATCAGAACCATGACGGCACACGTGGATGCGCTTACCGCTACCCGTGACCCTCGACAGTTCGTGTCTCCACAGGTGTGGCAACGCGAGATCGCGCTGCTTACCCGAGATCACCCCTGGGACAGTGTGATGGCCGAACGGTGCTTCGGTCAGGCTGTGTCCTACCTGATCACCGCTATGGAAAAGTATGGCCAGCACCTGGGCTTGGGATGTGGTCCGCTCATCGACATCGCCGTTCACGGCTTCATCCTCGACACTGTCAACTACCGCGAGTTCTGTGCTCGGCACTTCAACGGCGGGTTCCTGGAGCACACGCCCGAGATTGAGTTCAAGTACGACGGATCGGTCATGAAGACTGCCCACGTGATCGAGAACAACGGCTTCGCTGTCGACTGGCCACTGTGGGAGCGTGACGGTGCCAAGTGCACCCCGTGCTTCCCGGGAAGCGACTGTCACTGACCCCTTTTCCATCACCTCGGGGACGCACCTGCGGGGTGCGGCCCCGATTTTGTGTGTCTTCCAATTACCACGTACGCGCTGACGCTAGTGTGTGGGCTCCGCCGTCGTCACAAAGGCTTCACACACATGACCGAGTCCGCAGCCGCCACGGACATCTTTGGGATGTCGCGCTACTGGGACCGCTACGCCGCAGGCGTGGCTGAGGAACTCCCCGAGGACGCCCTCAAGAACGCGTTCGGCTGGTGCCAGTACGAAGGGCACGGTCCCGGCGACGAGCTCCTGGGGGACTCGCTGTCCACTCTGGAACTGGGGTTCGGTCGCGGTAATGCCGTCGCCGCCCTAGCGTCCAAAGGGCTCGATGCTACCGGGGTCGACGTCTCACCTCTGCAGTGCGAACAGGCCCAGAGCAGGTGGGGCCACCTGCCTGGTGCCACGTTCCTCCAGGGCGACGTGTGTACCTACCTCGCTGACGCGTCCCAACGCTGGGACGCGATCTACTCGATCTGGGGCGCGCTGTGGTTCACCGATCCTGACTTATTGCTGCCGTTGATCCATGACCGGTTGGCCCCGGGCGGGCGGCTGGTGTTCTCCCACGCGCCACCCGTGCCCGGTAGCTACGGCGTACAGGGGATGTACGGCGGTGGGTTCACCGGCCGCCGCACCTGGATCTACCGATGGTCCTACGAACCCGAAACGTGGGCCACCATCCTGCGCGAGCACGGCTTCACCAGTATTGATTCCCGGATCCACCCCGCCCCGGAGAACGACCTGCTGGGCACCCTCATCGTCACAGCACACCGCTCCTGACCTCGGGAAGCATCGCGAGGAGGGTGGGCCGGCCCCTGATGACACCAGCAGTTCTGGCCCAGTGAACCACAACGGGCGGTAGGCGCTTGTGGTCATGCCAGGGTACCTCCGACACAACAACAGCCCCTCGGCCGAGGCCGAGGGGCTGACTGCGTTCGTTCCCTGATCGGGGACGTCACGGGGCAAGGATTACAGGTTCTCGGCGCGGACCTCGTCGAGGAGCGCCTTCCACTCCGTGGCGGAGAACGACAGGTGCCCGGCGCCCCGGTTCTGGGTGTCGCGGACCGCAGCCCTGGCCCCGGTGTCGGCGACTTCCACACAATCTTCGCCCTTGGCGCTGCTGTAGCTGGACTTACGGAAGTTTAGGTGGGATGCGGCAAGCATAATCGTCTTCCTTCATTCGAGTGTCTGTAGGCGGCGCTCCAACCACGCGCGTGATTCCTCGACGGACATCGCGCTGGCCCGGGCGCGCAACGGGGGGTGTGCGTGGCGGCGCACACCCCCTTCCCTGGGTGCTGCCACTATCTCCCAGCGCCCGGGGGGTGCTTCTATGGTTTTGTCAAGCGGCGAGAGCGGTGGGCGGTTGGTAGAACGTTCCGTCGCGCAGCATCGCGAACAGGACGTCGCAGCGTCTACGTGCCAGGCAGAGCAGGGCCTGGTTATGGCGTTTGCCCTGGGCGATCTTTCGGTCGTAGTAGGACCGTGAGGGCGGATGCGACAGCGAGGCGAACGCGGAGAGGAAGAGCGCGCGTTTGAGCTGCTTGTTTCCCCTCTTCGATGGCTGTTCGCCCTTGATCGAGGTGCCCGAAGCGCGGGTGGCGGGCGCAAGCCCGGCATACGAGGCCAGGTGGGACGCACTGGCAAAGGCCGAGCCGTCGCCCACCTCGATCACGATCCTGGCTGCGGTCCTGACCCCGGTTCCGGGCATCGAGGTCAGGACCCTCGCAAGAGGGTGGGCCTCCAGCAGGGTCTCGACCTCGGTGGCCAGGGCGCTGCGTTGCTGCAGGGTGGTGTGCAGGGAGGAAGCGAGGTTGGTGATCACGGTGGCCGCAGCCTCGGTACCGGCCACTACGACCGTCTGTTCGTCCAGGGCCGCGACGATCTCGTCGATGAGGCGCTGGGCCATCCGAGGGGCCTCGGGGCGGATCAGCTCGAGCAGGCCAGCGCGTTCGGCCTCGCGCAGACGCGCAGGTGTGGGGTGGCGCTGAAGGAGCGTGAGCACCGCGGGGTGGTCCATCCGGGGCCCACGACGCGCTCCAGGGCGGGGTGGAGCTGGGTGAGCAGCCCACGCAGCCGGTTGCGGGTGCGGGTGGCCTCGGCGGCCAGGTCGTCGTCGTGGCCTACGATCATGGCCAGCGCGGCGGTGGTCTCGTCATCAGGGGCCACATCGCCCAAGGTGTGGGGCATTGCCCGGGCCGCATCAGCGATCACCGCCGCATCACGGGCATCAGTCTTGGCCTCGCCGGGATACAGGTCGGCCACACGCCGCATGGTCAGTCCGGGCAGGTAGGCCACCGCGCAGCCGGCATCGCGGGCCACAGCCAGCGGAAGCGCGCCGATCGAGGCGGGCTGGTCGACGACGACCAGCACCGTGCCGTGCTTGGCGGAAAGCTTGTCCAGCATCTGGCGGAGTTTGGGTTCGCTGTTGGGCAGGCGCTTGTCGAACACGGTCTTTCCGGAGGGGGTCACGCCGCGGGCGTGGTGTTCGCCTTTACCGACGTCCAGGCCGAGGTAGACGCCGATGTCATCGGGGGTGTCGGCCACGTGTGCTCCTGGCTGATGATGTGTCTTCCCGGCCGTGGCGGGCACCGTCTGCCGGCATCCACATTACGAAGATCCTGCCCAGGGCGGATCGTGCTTCTATTAGCGGTCTGGCGGTGCCTTCGGTCCCAGTGACACCACCCCCCGGATCATGGGTGACAGGGGGGAGCAGTCATGCCGGGCCGAAGGCCGGGAGTTCCGTTGCGGAACTGCCCTAAAAGGTAATGGGGGGAACACTCCGCCCCCGGGCGTTCTTCCCCTTCATCTTGCGTCCAGGGGCGGCCAGACTTTCGTGTTCTCAGGGGAATGTGTGCAGGCCGATGGAACGGTATGGTCAGATCTTGACCGCATTCGCCGGAATACCGGCCCTGTGGAATCACAAAAGAATAACGCCACGCATTATCGCAGGTGGTGGCCGTGATCCCCACGCACGTGGGGATGGACCGCTGTCGTGGTGCACCACATGGGCAACTCGGGAGTGAGCCCCACGTATGTGGGGATGGGGCCGGGTGAGGTCACCTGTGAGCTGTGCTGGCAGCGGGTCCACACACGGGCGGGAGTAGGGGCGCGTTCTCAGCCTCGGTACCCCACCGGGATCGCGCGGAGGTGTGGTCGGCAGGGCGTGCGCGGTAAGGACAGTTGTGGTCTCCTGGCCTCGCCGCGGTGGTGGATGCCGCGCCGCCTGACAGTGGTCCGTTTGTGAGGGGTGTGCGTACTATGTCCGAATATCCAGAAGTTGCACACACGGGCATGCGCGCGACCTAGAAGACCAGGTCAGAGAGGATGCTCCCCGCGCACGCGGGGATGGACCCGATGTTTGAGCTCCTGGTCGCTTGGAGTATGTATGCTCCCCGCGCACGCGGGGATGGACCCTCCAACATCGAGCAGCAGCAGCTCGACTACGTATGCTCCCCGCGCACGCGGGGATGGACCCACACGGGCGTATGTCTCAAGCGACATGACCACGATGCTCCCCGCGCACGCGGGGATGGACCCCCGTGAGTCAGTACTACGAGCTGTGGGCCAACGTGAGCCCCGCGCACGCGGGGATAGACCTCAGTCCGCGGAAACGCAGGGAACGACGTGCCCCGGCCGACCACACCAACAAAAACGGCGGCCACCCGGGAGCACCCCGGACTGCCGCCGTCGTTTCGCCCGTGATCTGGAACCATGTCAGCAGAAGAGCCGACGAGGGGAATCGAACCCCTAACCTATCGCTTACAAGGCGATTGCTCTGCCGATTGAGCTACGTCGGCCGGGCGCCGCTGGCCCTACAGGCATGGTACAGGTTCGCGGCTACTGCCCAAACGCGCGGCGGCGGTTCACCTCGTACAGGGAAACCCCCGCGGCGACCGACGCGTTCAGCGACTCCACACCGCTGATCGGGATCGTGGCGACCACGTCGCACGTCTCGCGGACGAGCCGGCTCACTCCCTTGCCCTCCGAGCCGACCACGATCGCCAGCGGGTCGCTCGCAACCGGCAGCTCGTCCAGCCGGGTGTCCCCCTCGGAGTCCAGCCCCGCGACGAACACCCCCTCCTGCTTGTAGCCCGCCAACGCGCGGGACAGGTTGGTGGCCTGGGCGACCGGGAGACGCGCGAGCGCACCCGCCGACGTCTTCCACGCCGCCGTCGTCACACCCGCCGCGCGGCGTTCCGGAACGAGGAGCCCGTGCGCGCCGAACGCGGCGGCGGAACGCGCCACCGCCCCCAGGTTGTGCGGGTCGGTCACCCCGTCCAGCGCCACCACCAGCGGCGATGTGGACGACTCGCGCGCCGACTCCAGCAGGTCCTCGGCCGCCCAGTAGCGGTACGGCCGCACCTGCAGCACCAGCCCCTGGTGGGCCGCTTTCTCCTGTCCGCTGTTCTCGCACTGGCGGTCCAGCTCCGCGCGGCGCACCTCGTGCACCGTCACCCCGGCCTCGCCGGCGAGGCGGGCCGCCTCGGTCACCCGCGCGTCCTGCTCCAGGCTGTTCGCCAGGAACAGTTTCGTCGCCGGAACGCCGGAACGCAGCGCCTCCACCACCGGGTTCCGTCCGACCAGCAGTTCCGGACCGTCCTTTCCGCTCGGTGCGGTATTCCGACGGCCGGCGGGCGCGGTTCTGTCCGGGGCGGGTTTCTGCTCCGCTCTCTTTTCCTGCTTAACGGCTTTCGCGTGCTGTTTCTTCGGGTACCAGTGCCGCTGTTCGGCGGGAAGGGTGCCCTTCTTCCCCTGGAGGGCGCGTTTCCCTTTGCCGCCGCTGCCCTTTGTGGGGCCCTTCTTGTTTCTCTTGGCCGGCATTACGCCGTCCCTCCCATTGGTTCGCTGTCGCGCGGGACCGCGAATTCCCGCTCGTCAGCCGCGTCTGAGTTCCCAGCGCGGCCCGCGCGGGGTGTCCTCGACCGCTATACCCGCCGCGAGAAGCTGGTCACGGATCTCGTCGGCGGCCGCGTAGTCCTTGCGTGACCGGGCGGCCTGGCGCTGCTCCAGTGCCACGGACACGAGGGCGTCCACCACCTCGCGCAGGCCACTGTCGCCGCTGCCCGCCCACTGTTCACTGAACGGGTCCAGCCCCACGGCGCCGAGCATCGCCCGCACCCGCGCCGCGAGCTCGGCCACCCGGTCCTTGGCGCCGTCGGTGAGCGCCGCGTTCCCGTCCCGCACATGGTTGTGGACCACCGCGAGCCCCTGGGACACCGAGAGGTCGTCGTCCATCGCCGCGGCGAACTCCTCCGGCACCTCGGCCGCGGGTTCCACCGTGCCGACCATCTCGGCGGCCCGGGTCAGGAAGCCGCTGATGCGCTGGAACGCCGCGGCCGCCTCGTACAGCGCCTCGTCCGAGTAGTCGATCGTGGAACGGTAGTGCGCCTGGGCGAGGTAGTAGCGCAGCTCGATCGGGCGTACCTTGCGCACCATCTGCGGGATCAGCAGCGAGTTCCCGAAGGACTTGCTCATCTTCTCGCCGCTGGTGGTCAGCAGGCCGTTGTGCAGCCAGTACCGGGCGAAGCCGTGGCCCGCCCCCTGGGACTGCGCGATCTCGTTCTCGTGGTGCGGGAACACCAGGTCGAGCCCGCCGCCGTGGATGTCGAACGTGCCGCCGAGGTACTTGGTGGACATCGCCGAGCACTCGAGGTGCCAACCGGGCCTCCCCCGCCCCCACGGGGTGTCCCAGCTCGGCTCCCCCGGACGCGCGCCCTTCCACATGGCGAAGTCGCGGGGGTCGCGTTTGCCGCTGTCGGTGTCCGTGTCCCCCGCGCCGCGCATCTGTTCGAGGCGCTGGTTCGACAGGGCCCCGTAGTCCGGGAACGAGCGCACGTCGAAGTAGACGTCGCCGGAGCCGTCCCCGGCCTCATAGGCGTGGCCGCTGTCGATGAGGGTGCGCATCAGTTCGATCATCTCGGGCACGTGGCCGGTGGCCCGCGGCTCCACCGTCGGCGGCAGGCAGCCCAGGATGTCGTAGGCGTGGGTGAACGCGCGCTGGTTGCGCTCACTGATCTCCCACCACGGCACCCCCTCGGAGTGCGCGGTGTTGATGATCTTGTCGTCGATGTCGGTGACGTTACGACACAGGGTGACGCTGTAGCCCCTGTACATGAGCCACCGCCGCAGCACGTCGAAGTTCACCCCGGAACGGATGTGGCCGATGTGCGGTGGCGCCTGCACCGTGGCGCCGCACAGGTACAGCGACGCACACCCCTCGCGTAGCGGGGTGAAGTCGCGGACCGTGCGGGTTCGAGTGTCGTAGAAGCGCAGACTCACGTTGCCAAGGGTAGCCGTTTCACGCCCGTCACCGTTCACGGAACCCGAAATAAGGGCACGACCGCTGACCACGATCGGCCATGCCCGAAACCTCCCACCTCACCTGGTGAGCAGGTGTTCCACGGGCGCTGCCGGGCGTTCCCCGACGCGCCGCCCGTTCCCGTTTTCCACCGATACCGCGTGCGATCTCGTGTTCGTGGCATCTCCTGGGCTACCCTGCTGCGCACAATGGCCGCTAAAACCTCCACGAGACCGTCCAGCGCCGGCACCGGCGGCGCCGAACCCCGACAACGATCCGGCGCCGCCGCCATCGGACTGACCGGGCTCGGTGTGCTGATCATCGCCGCGTTCGCCGTGCTGCTCTCCTACAACGGCATCTACCAGGTGGCGCTGCAGGGCAACGTCGAGCCGCGTTACGCCCACCTGTACCCGGCGGGCTTCACCCTCCTGCTGTTGATGTCGTTCTGGACCAGCTACCTGCTCCGCGCCGCTCCGCGGCGCCGCCGGATCTGGGTCGACGTGCTGATTCTCGCGCTGATCCTGGTCGCGGCGGGCGCCAGTGTCCTGCAGGCCACGGACCACCACCTGGCCTGGCGCATCGCGGTGGTGGTCACCGCCGCCGCGCCGTGGCTGGCGCTGCTGGTGGCCTTCCGGATCTTCCTGTGGGTGCTGATGTACCTGCGCGGGGAGGTCACCACCGCACAGGAGCGGGGGCGGGAACCCGTCCCCGCCCAGGACGGCGACGGGCAGAGCGACGACCAGGACCGGGACATCGTCCCCATGTCCGAGCCGGAGCCCCCGGAGCGCGGGGAGTCCGACCCGCCCCGGACCGACGGGGCCGCGGAAGCGGACACGGCCCCCATCCCGGAGGCGCGGGACGCCGGGGACCGCGGCACGGGCAGCGACGAGGGTGTCGAGGTGGTCCCGCCGCGGAGCGCCCCGGACGGTCCCGCTCCCGAGACGGGCGGTGCCGAGACGGACCTCCGGGAGGCTTCCCCCGCGGAGACCGCACCGGCGGAGGTGTCCGACCCCTCGCCCGTCTCGTCCGTCGGCCAGCCGCCGGAACCCGTCGCAGCGGGGACCGAGGACACGCAGGCCGCCGGCGGCACGGAAGCCGCGGAGGCGGAGGACACAGCCGGGGCGGCACCGGAAGCCACCACGGCGGGCGCGCCGGTTCCGGACGCCGAACCGCTGCCGAAACGCACCCCGCAGCAGGCAGCGCACCCGGGGCACGCCGGCGTGCCACCGGAACCCGAGGCGGAAACGGACGGACAGGCGCCGCACGGCGCGGACCCCGTTCCGGACGGGAGCGCCGCCGCGGACGAGGGGTTCGTGCACGATCCGCCGCCAGCGGACCCCACCAGCGACGAGGCCGACATCACAGCCGGGGACGCGACCCCCGGCACGCCCGAGAACGCCGACGGGGCTCCGGAGCCGGCCGGGGAGCCGGAACCGGACGGTGAGGCTTCCTCCGGCGCGGAGGAGAGGGTGTCGGCCGGTATCGGTACACGGCCGGTGACGCGGAAACCGCCCCGTCCGCCGATGCCGGACTTCCCCGAGGAGCCGCCGTCCGGCCGGGTACGCAGCGGCCCCACCCCGCCCGCGGAGTGAGTCCCGCGCGGCACGCCCTCACCTCAGACGGGAAACCGTTCCACCCGGGGGCGGGTCACTCGCCGCCGGCGACGCACAGCGCGGTCGCCACGGCGGCGATCCCCTCGCCCCGGCCGGTGAGACCGAGACCGTCGGTCGTCGTGGCCGTCACGGTGACGTCCGCCCCCAGCGCCGCGCTCAGCACCCGCTGCGCCTCCGCGCGGCGCGGCCCGAACTTCGGCCGGTTCCCGATGAGCTGAACCGCCACATTGCCCACTGTGAACCCTGCGGCGGCGGCGCGGCGCCCGGTCTCAGCGAGCAGGTCGGTTCCCGCCGCACCCGCCCACCGGGGGTCGCTCGTGCCGAACTGGGACCCCAGGTCCCCGATGCCGCACGCGGAGAACACAGCGTCACAGGCGGCGTGGGCGACGACGTCACCGTCGGAGTGTCCGCCGACCCCCTCTTCCCCCGGCCATTCCAGACCCGCGAGAAAAAGAACGCGACCGGCCGTAAAAGGGTGGACGTCGGTCCCGACGCCCACCCGAGGTATTTTCGCCATGAACGTGTGCTCTTCTGGCTTTTCCTAGTCCGTGAGAACCTCGTCGAGAAGTGCCTCGGCTTTGTCCTCGTTCGTTTTTTCCGCGAGAGCGAGTTCACTCACCAAAATCTGCCTTGCCTTGGCGAGCATGCGCTTTTCTCCAGCGGAAAGACCCCGTTCTTTGTCGCGCCGCCACAGGTCGCGCACGACCTCTGCTACTTTGTTCACGTCCCCGGAGGCGAGCTTCTCCAGGTTCGCCTTGTACCGCCGCGACCAGTTGGTGGGCTCCTCCACGTGCGGTGAGCGCAGCACCTCGAAGACCCGGTCCAGGCCCTCCTGGCCCACCACGTCACGAACCCCGACCTCCTGGGCGTTCTCGGCTGGCACACGTACCGTGAGATCACCCTTGTCCACCCGCAGAACCAGGTAAGTTCGGTCCTCGCCCTTAATGACGCGACTCTCGATAGCCTCAATACGGGCAGCCCCATGATGGGGGTAGACAACGGTGTCGCCGACCTTGAAAGCCATGTGACAAGTACCCCTTCCGCCGGTATCAAGGGTACCACGATTCGATGTCTTAACGTACCTATTCGGTTTACGAACGCGCAGGTCAATGCGGCATTTTAGACCTTGACAAAGGATACCGGCGATACTTCGGCACCCGTCCTAACCACGGACGGAAGGGAGTTATTCCCGGTCGCCCCGGAGTTCGGCGAACACCCAGGGTGAGCACAACGAACAGGGGCAGACGGTACGGAAATACGGCGACACCGCCGTACTGCCCTCCGTGAAGCCCGGGCGACACGCCCGCCCCCGTGATCGGAGTACTGTGACTTTCCTCACTGGAGTGAGGCGTCACACCTCGTTCTCGGACTCCTCCGGCTTCTCGCCCGTGACCATGTAGACCAGGTTGTCCGCCACGTGCACCGCGTGGTCGCCGAACCGCTCGTAGAACCGGCCGGCGAGCGTGACGTCCATCGTCGCCTCCACGCCGTGCTGCCAGCTCGGGTCGAGGATCCGGGTCAGCAACCGCCGCCGGAGCCTGTCCATCTGGTCGTCGTCGGTGTCCAGTTCCCGGGCCTTGGCCGCGTCCCCCTCGGTGATCACCTCGCCGGCCTTGATCACCAGAAGCTCGGCCTGGTGGCCCATCTCCAGCACGATGGAGCGGAGCTCCGCCGGGATGGCGGAGTCCGGGTGCCGGCGGCGCGCGATCTTGGCGATATGGACGGCGTGGTCGCCCATCCGCTCCAGGTCCCCCGCCATGTGCAGCGACGTGATGATGATGCGCAGGTCCCGCGCCACCGGCTGCTGGCGCGCCATCAGATCGAAGGCGCTGGCCTCGATCTCGTCGTCCAGCCGGTTTATTTCCTCGTCCCCGGAGATAACCTCCTGTGCTGCGTTCAGGTCGGAGTCCAGCAGCGCGGTCGTCGCCCGAGCGACACCGTGCCGCGCCTGCCTCGTCATTTCGACGAGGCGCTCACTGAGGGCTTCGAGCTCCTCGTGGTAGCTGTCGCGCATAGTTCAAATCGTCCCAGATGCTAACTGAATCAATTCCGAAGTAATGGTGAATATTTACGAAATACCGGTTGTCGCGCCTGCCCAATCGATTAACGAGGGGTAGCGCCGTCCTACGATCGGAGTGTGCAATCAGAACTTCTGGCTGCGATCGCGGGGTTCCTCGGACTCCTGGTCGGTGTTGCGGTCGGCGCGGCACTGCGGCGCCGAGCGGGACGGCGTGCCCATGAGGCCGACCTCCCGGCGCGGACCGAACTGCCCCAGGGGATCGCCGAAGTGCTCGCGGCGCTGCCGTCCTCGGCTGTCGTGCTCGACTCGGCGGACCAGGTACTGCGTGCCAGCCCCGCTGCCCGAGCGTACGGCATCGTGCGGGACAACGAACTCGTCATCAGCGACGTGCTCGCCCTCGCTCGCCAGGTGCGCCGCGACGGCGTCATCCGCGAGACCGAGATCGAGGTCGCCGTGCGCCGGTTCGGCCCCGAGGTGACCTCGTTCGCGGTGCGGGTCGCCCCGCTCGGCGGCACCGGACTCGTCCTGGTCCTCGCCGAGGACCAGACGGAGCAGCGCCGCGTGGAAGCGGTGCGCCGGGATTTCGTCGCCAACATCAGTCACGAGCTTAAGACCCCGGTGGGGGCGCTGTCGCTGCTCGCCGAGACCATATCCGACGCCAGCGACGACCCGGATGCGGTGCGGCGCTTCACCGGCCGGATGCAGCAGGAGACCAACCGGCTCACCAGTGTCATCCAGGACCTGATCACCCTCTCCCGCATCCAGGGCGCGGAGCCCATGGCCAACCCGGAAAGCGTCGACGTACAGAGCGTGCTGGACGAGGCCTACGACTCGGTGCGCACCGCTGCCGAGGCCAAGGAGATCGAGGTCGTCATCAGCGGGGCCGAGGACCTCACCGCCCTGGGGGACGAGAGCCTCCTGGCCACCGCGGTGCGCAACCTCATGGCCAACGCCGTGGCCTACAGCCCGGAGCGCACCCGCGTGTCCGTGTCGGCCGCGGCCAACGAGAAGACGGTGGAGATCCACGTCGCGGACCAGGGGATCGGCATCTCACCGCAGGACGTGGAGCGGATCTTCGAGCGGTTCTACCGGGTGGACGCCGCTCGCAGCCGGGCGACGGGAGGCACCGGCCTCGGCCTGGCCATCGTCAAGCACATCATGACCCACCACCGTGGGGAAGTGACGGTGTGGAGCAAGGAGGGTTCGGGGTCGACGTTCACACTGCGTCTTCCCGGACCACAGGACCGGGAGCGTCCCCGCCCCGGCGAGAACAGCGATCGGGAGGCAGCACAGTGACGCGCGTACTCGTCGTCGAAGACGAGGAATCCTACAGCGATGCCCTGTCGTACATGCTGCGCAAAGAGGGGTTCGAGGTCGCGGTGGCCCAGACCGGGACGGAGGCGCTGGAGACGTTCGACCGCACAGGAGCGGACCTGGTGCTGCTCGACCTGATGCTTCCGGGACTCTCCGGGACCGAGGTGTGCCGCACCCTACGGCAGAAGTCCAACGTGCCGGTGATCATGCTCACGGCCAAGGACTCCGAGATCGACAAGGTCGTCGGCCTGGAGCTGGGCGCGGACGACTACGTGACCAAACCCTTCTCCTCCCGCGAGCTCGTGGCCCGCATCCGGGCGGTACTGCGGCGCCGCGGTGACGACGAGGAGGAGGACCTGCCCGGGACGATGGAGGCGGGCCCGGTGCGCATGGACGTGGAGCGCCACGTGGTGACCGTCCGGGGGGAGGACGTCCAGCTTCCCCTCAAGGAGTTCGAGCTTCTCGAGGTGCTGCTGCGCAACGCCGGCCGGGTGCTGACCCGGATGCAGCTCATCGACCGGGTGTGGGGCGCCGACTACGTCGGGGACACCAAGACCCTGGATGTGCACGTCAAACGGTTGCGCGCCAAGATCGAGCACGACCCGGGCGACCCGCAGTTCATCGTGACCGTCCGCGGCCTGGGCTACAAGTTCGAACCGGTCACCGCCACGGCGGAGTAGTCCCCACCCGGTACCGGACGCTCCCCCGCGTGTCCGGTACCGGGTCACACCTCCACGAGGACGGTGAACGGGCCCTCGTTGGTTAGCTCCACCGACATCTGCGCGCCGAACGCGCCGGTCCGCACGGGTGCGCCCAGTTCCCGCAACTCCTTGACGACCGTGTCGACCAGGGGTTCGGCCACCGGGCCGGGGGCCGCCGCGTGCCAGGTGGGGCGGCGTCCCTTGCGGGTGTCGCCGTAGAGGGTGAACTGGCTGACGACCAGTAGCGGGGCGCCGATGTCCGAGCAGGACCGCTCACCGTCCAGGATGCGCAGCTTCCACAGTTTCGCGGCCATTTTCCGGGCCTCCGCGTCAGTGTCGGTGTGGGTGGCGCCGACCAGCGCCAGCAGTCCCGGTTCGGCGATCTCACCGACCACCTCGCCCTCCACCGTCACACTGGCCCGGCTGACCCGCTGCGCGACCGCCCGCATCGTCGTCCTTCCTCCGTTGTTCCGCTGGTGATGCCGCGGCTCCCGCCGCGGAGTCTAGGTTCGTACGTTCCCGGCCGCGGGTTCCCCGGTCCGGTCGGGGTGCAGCCGGCGCCACACGAGAGCGCTCCCGAGCTCGTGGTAGAGCGTTCTCCCCTTGGTCTCGTGCGCCTTCTTGCGCCGCGCCAGCCGCACGATCGCGACGACGGCGCTCCCCACCATGGAGCACCCCACCGCCAGCAGCACCACGAACGCCGCTGTGGACACCCCGGACAGCATGAACCCCGGGGAGAAGAGCGCCAGGAACAGCCCGGGAATCAGCATCAACCCGTTCCAGCGGTTGATGGCGCGCTGGGCCCGGTTGGCCGCAAGCGTGTGCCGGTCCTGCCACCGGCGGGTGAACGGGTCCTCGGGCCAGCGTTCACGTTCCCGCTCCCGCAGGTCCGCGATCTCGGGGGCCTCACGCACCTCCCGCAGGGAGGGAAGCTCGAGCCGGAACACCCAGCGCTTCCCTCCGCCGTTGGCCGGCATGACATCGGTGCGGAACCGGTAACCGTACTCCCGGGCGATCTCCTGGACGCTGGCGAACGGCATCCGCGCCGTTCCCGCGGGGAACGACGTTTCCACCCGGCCCTGCCGCAACGCCTCGCGGAACCGGGACCGCGTCTCGTTGACGCGGTGCTCGGGAAGCTCGTCCGCGGCCCGCGCGGACCTGCGCAGCACGCGCGGCACCGGGCCGCCGACGGCCTGGTACACGCGCACCACCACCAGCAGCCATATCGCGGCCGCCGCGGACCACTTCAGTGCTTCCACGGCCGTGTCCCACATCCGTACTCTTCGGGTCCCTCTCTCCGATCGAAGCGGACGCTGTCACCCCAGCGCGGGGAACTGGCGGGTGTTGGACAGGACGCCGGTCAGCGTGACGGTGAACGACTTGATGGAGTCGGCGAAGTCCGCCATCCGCCACTGCGCGGGCCCGACGTACCAGGGGAGCGCGTCCTCGCCCATCTCGTCCGACCCCGCCGAGGCCAGGACGTTCGCCCACCGCTCCACGTTGTCGAAGATGATCGCGTACGGGAGGTAGTGGGAGAACAGCTGCACCCGGCACCCCGCCGGCACCCGTTCCGCGTCGGCGCCCAGCAGGTAGGCGCGGAACCCCATGGTGTGGGCGAAGACCACGCTGCCCTGCCGGGTTTTGGCGGGCATGTACTGCGCGCCCACCGTCACCGCGGCCCCGGCGATGATCACCGCCAGACCGGTGAACGCGGCCTGGGTGTAGATCGCCAGGAGCACGGTCAGCGCCACCCCGGCGGCGGTGAGGGCGATGCCCGCCGTCGCCCACCGGTTGCGT
The DNA here is from genome assembly GCF_006717075.1 of Haloactinospora alba. Taxonomy (NCBI): domain Bacteria; kingdom Bacillati; phylum Actinomycetota; class Actinomycetes; order Streptosporangiales; family Nocardiopsidaceae; genus Haloactinospora; species Haloactinospora alba. The sequence goes on along the minus strand of NZ_VFQC01000003.1, from coordinate 121,972 downwards.
TCCAGATTGGGGCGGCGGGAGAACCACCGCAGCCGCACCATGTCCCGGTAGAGCTCCTCGCGCACCCGGGCCAGCCGCTTCGGGAACTCGCCGCTGCCCAGGTCGGACAGTCGCACCCGGTCCCGGCCGTGGAACAGCGCGTCCAGCAGGAGGCGCTCGTAGGCCAGGGGTGTGTCGTCGAACGGCCCCGGCCGCTTCTCCAGTTGCCAGTCCACCGAGGTGAAGTGCTCGTGTTCCAGCTCGTGGATGGTGAAGTACCCCCGGACCGCGAGGTCGACGACCGTGGCGGTGATGTCCACGATGTCGGCCTGCTCGTCGATCAGCGTCCCGATCTGGCCCGGGTGGACGCCGTCCGGCGGGTGGAACCGCATCCCGCCCGGAGCGGCACCGTCGGAGGTGACGGGGGCGCTGTCCCCGGCGCAGGCCTCGGTGCGCAGCGCGCGCTCGTCCCGCCCGCGCAGCCGGATCAGCCCGACGAGTCCGCCGACCAGGACCACCAGGAGCAGGCCGAAGACGCTGGCGGTGGCGGAGGTGACGGCGAAGGCCGACGTCAGCGACCACTTCCGTTCCAGCAGGGGCTCGGCGGGTGCGGTCCCGGAGGGGTAGCTGACCACGATCTCCAGCCGTTCGCCGGGGGTCAGGTCGGTCTGCAGGAAACGCGCGACGAGGGCCTGGTGTCCGCCCATGTCCGAGGAGGTGCAGTAGATGGAGCTGCGCGGTTCGCCCGCCGTGCAGGAGAGCGCGACCGGTGGGGCGTCGGCCTCCACGGTCACGGTGGTCTCGGCCACCGCGGAGCTGTACCCCCCGACGGCGGCCCACTCCGTCTCGACCCCGTCGCCGACGCCGTCCACGGCCCCGCGCACCTCGTAGCGCAGCACCACGGTGTCGCTGTCGGCGACGTCCATGGTGGCGGTGAGCTTGCGGCCCTTCTCCTCGGTGACCACCGGCACGGGTTTCCCCCCGGATCCCGCGGCCGCGATGTCGGAGAGTTCGTAGCGCCGGTCGTGGTTGGTGTCGTAGGCCTGGCGGGTGACGAACGTCCGGGTGAACGTGTCGGGGGCGTCGTCGCCGAACGAGATCGTCTCCTCGGCGTGCAGGACGCCCTGACCGTCGAGTTCCAGCGAGATGTCGTTGGTCGTTTCCCCCTCCCGGTCCGACTGGGGCAGGGAGGAGTGCGACTCGGGAGCGGAGCTCTCTCCGGAGGAAGGGGACGCTCCCGCGGCGCTCGCCCCGGCCGCGGAGGCGGTCGCCGCGAGGAGGAGGGCCGCGCCCGCGGCCGAACGTCTGAGGCCAACCCACCACATGGGGTGCGAGCCTACCCGGAGAACCGTCGGCACGAGCCACCCGGGAACCACCCGAGGCAGCACGTGTCGGCAATAACCGCCATAATCGTCTCCGGTGGTGGGTTCCACGCGGGGACTGACGAACGCCGGGAGGTGACGCGGGCTCATGGCCGAACGCAAGCGTGCCGCCACGGGTGAGGAGGGGAGCGCGCGGCTCGCGCACCCGAACCTTTCCCGCAGGAGCAGTCCGCGCCCGCGCCTCGACATCGGAATCACGGTGGTCGTGCTCACCGGGCTGACAGCGGTCGGCCTGGCGGGGTTCGTGAGTTTCTCCACTCTGTTCTCCCCCGAGCAGCCGCTTCCGGAGCCGGTGGACCGGAGGGCTGGCGGCGGCAGCTCCGAGGGGCCGCCACCCGGCACCGGTAGCGGCTCCGAGGTCCTCACCGCGAACCCGCTGTACACCACGGGGCAGCTGGCGGAGGTCACCTGTGAGGCGCCCGGGCTCGACCCGGACGACGAGGAGTCGATGGAGCGGTTCCTGCACCGGGTGACCGACTGTCTCGACGAGGCGTGGCGGGAGCAGTTCTCCCACACGGAGGCGGGGTTCGAGCCGCCGGACCGGATCTACTGGTACGCCTCGGGCAAGAGCCCGTGCGGGAACTACCCGATGCGCAACACGGCGGCGTTCTACTGCCAGGCCAACGAGGGCCTGTACCTCGGCGTGGACGACATCGTGGAGAACTCCGGGGAGAGTACGGACCCGGAGACGTACACGTTCCTGCTCAGCCACGAGTACGCCCACCACGTGCAGGGCGAGGCGGGGATCCTGGACTACTTCCACGAGCAGCGGCGCCAGGAGTCCGAGGACACGAAGCAGGAGCGGTTGACGCGGCGCAGTGAACTGCAGGCGAACTGCCTCGGCGGCGCGTTCCTGGGGACGGTCGCCGACTCCTACCCCATCGGCGCCGCGGAGCGGGAGAACGTCCTCGCCGACGCGCAGCGCCGCGGGGACTACGACACCGGGGAGCGCACGCACGGCTCCCCGGAGAACGGGAAGCTGTGGACAGCGCACGGTATGGACCGCAGGGACCCGGCTGCCTGTGACACCTGGAAGGCCGGGAGGGACCTGGTCGATTGACTCCGACACGACGCCGCGCGGCGCTCTACGCCGCCCTCTGCGTGCTCGTCCTCGCCCTCTCCGGGCTGGCGTGGACCGCGTCCTCCGGTAACGGCCGACCGGATGGAGAGGAGGCCACGGAGGCGGGCGCGGGTCCGAAGGGCGGTTCCGGCTCTCCCACGCAACAGGCGGACACGCAGCGGCCCTCCGGGGCCCGGGCGCTGGTGACCAACCCGCTGTACAGCACGGGCCGCCTCTCCCCGCTGCCCTGCCCCGCTCCCGACCTCGAGGTGGACGACCCCGGCTCGATGGAGCGCTTCCTGACCACCGTCGCCGACTGCCTGGACGACACCTGGTCGGCCCAGTTCGCCAAGGCGGGGATCTCGTTCGAGCCACCCGGCCGCGGTTTCTGGACCGAGCCCGGAACCAGCCCCTGCCGGGACTACCCCTCCTCCGCCGGCGCGTTCTACTGCCGCACCGACCAGACGGTCTACATCGGCACCGCCGACGTCGCGGAGAAGTGGGGCGGGGAGGAGAACAGCGCCGTCTACGCCTCGCTGCTCGCCCACGAGTACGCCCACCACGTGCAGGGCGAGGCGGGGCTGCTGGAGTACTACCACGAGCAGCGCCGCCGCGAGGACGACCCGGCGGAGCAGAGCGCCTGGACGCGCAAGAGCGAGCTGCAGGCCAACTGCCTGTCCGGCGCGTTCCTCGGCGCGGTCGAGGTCAGCTACCCCCTCGACGACGCCGACCGGGAGGCCGTGCTGGAGGACGCCGCGGCCACGGCCGACGAGGAGGACGCCCCGCCCGGGGAGCGCACCCACGGCAACCCCGACAACAGCAGGCTGTGGCTGCACACGGGGATGGAGAAGCAGGCGCCCGGAGCGTGCAACACGTGGGCCGTGTCCAACGACGAACTGCTGCGATAGCAGGGGGTGTGGACAGCTCTCCCGGATGCGAGAATCACGCGCATGCGAGCGGAGCGCGCTGCCGTGTTGCGGATACACGGCGTCAGCGGCGGTGACCCCGAGGAACTGCTCGACGTCGAGTCCACGAAACGCGTCGCCGGGGACGGGCTGGCCGGGTTCTTCCGGTGGCGCCCTCCCGAGGACACCCGCAGCCTGTCCGGTGTGCCCCGCGAGATCTACACGTGGGGCAACCTGACCTCAGGGCGCTCCTCCCGCGCGCTGTGGCTGCTGCTGCTCCCGTTCATGCTGGTCAACATCGCCTACTGGATGCGGCCCGGGCACACGAGCCCCCAGTCCCCGCTGGCTTCTCGGATGGCCGACGGTGCCTACGGGACGGCGGTGCGGTTGCTGGCACTGAGCCTGACCGCGCTGCTGACCCTGGCGGCGGCCGGGGTGGGCATGGACCTGGTCGCCTGGCAGTGCGGCGGCGCCGGGCGGGCGTGCGCCGAACTCCGCCCCTGGCTGGGTTTCCTGTCCCGTCCGGACGCGCCGCTGGCCACACCCGGGCGGTCCCTCGCGGCCGGCACGGTACTGCCGCTCGCGGCGGTGCTGCTGCTGTGGCTGCTGTCGCGGCGCACCGGAAGCGTCTACGAGGTGGCGTCGGCCGACGCCACCCCCACGCACCACGCGACCGCTCCCCTCTCCCACCCCGGTTTCTGGCGCAACAGCGCGGTCATGGGCCGGCTGCGTTCGGCGCACGTCGCGGTGGCGCTGGGGACGGTGGCGGTCCTGCTGCTGGTACCGCCGCTGGCCCACGACCTGTCCCGCGGTGCGCCCGCGGCCGGTGCGGGGTTGGCGTGCGCGCTGGCGGCGGCACTCGCCTGCTGCACCGGCAGCGTCCTCGTCCCCGGAACCGACGAGCGCTGGAACCGCCGCGCGGACCTCGCCTGCGCTCTACTACGCACCGTGGTGCTGGTGCTGCTCGCCGGGGTGCTGGCCTACGCGCTCTGGCCGCGCCCGGGCTGGGAGGCGTCCGGGGAGCTCCCGGGGCACTCCACCGCGTTGAACGCGGTGTTCGCGTTCCAGTGCGTGCTCGGGGTCGTGCTGTTCACCGCCGCGCTCCTGCTGCACGCCCGCCACCGGACGCACGACGACATCCCGCTGCGCGGGACGGCCGGTCCGGCGACGGCGGTGCTGGGGGCGCTGCTCGGCGGGGTGTTCTCCGCCGCCGTGGTGTACCAGACCGCCGGGTGGCTGGGGGGCTGCTTCCCGCCCTCCTCCGGCGGCGAGGCGTGTCTGGCGCTGCGCCCGCCCACCGCCTACGCGTGGTTGCAGCTCGCGTTCACGCTGGAGGCGGGGATCGTACTGGCGCTCTCGGGGGTGCTGGCGGTGGTGCTGGCGGTGCGCACCCGCCGGGAACGCGACGTGGTGGCCGCCCGGTACGGCCGGGACCGGCGGGCGCGCCGCACGGGCGAGATCGCGCGCGCCCGCGCGTGGGGCGGTCTGACCGAGGCCCTGCCGCCGTGCCTGGTCGCGGTCCTGTCGCCCGCTGTCGCGCTCATCCTCCTGGGTGTGTACGCGGCGCTGACGGGGCAGATCACCGCGACGGCCTTCGGGGCCGAACGCGTCGTCAGCGGACCGGTGTCCGCGCTCGCGCGGGCCGGTGAGGGGTTGCAGGAGGCCGTCACGTTCCTGGTGACCGTGGGGTCGTGGCTGGGGGGCCTGTTCCTGGCCGTTCTGGCCGGGCTGGGGCGCAGCGCCTACCAGAACCGCCCCACCCGCCGGGCGGTGGGGATGCTGTGGGACGTCGGCACGTTCTGGCCGCGCTCCGCCCACCCGTTGGCGCCGCCGTCCTACGCGGAACGCGCCGTCCCCCAGCTCACGGCGCGGGTGCAGCACCTGGCGGCGCACGGCACCGGGGTCGTGCTCTCCGGGCACTCGCAGGGTTCCGTGCTGGCCGCGGCCGCGGTGTGGCAGCTTCCGGACGAGTGTTCCCGCCGGGTCGCGCTGCTCACGCACGGTTCACCGCTGTACCGGCTCTACACGCGCTACTTCCCGGCCTGTTTCCACCCGGGCGCGCTGGCCTCCGTCGCCGACGGGGTGGCCCAGTGGCGCAACCTGTGGCGGCGCACCGACAGCATCGGGGGTCCCGTCCGGGTGCGGAGCGGGGGGCGGCTCAGCACGGTCGCCGTCGAGGCGCCGCTCCCGGACCCGCGCTGCTACGACGTCCCGGCCGGGGAGGCGGTGTATCCCGACGTGGCGGGCCATTCGGACTACACCGGCGACCCCGCCTACCGGGACGCGCTGGCGGTGTGCAGCGCGCTCGTGGCGGCGCCGCGGCCCGGGTCACCAGCGGCCGTCGGAGCGCCTGATCCCGCTCACGGCGGGCCGGACGTCGAGGAGGTAGATCAGGGCGGCGATGAGGGCCAGGAACACGAACATCCGCTGTCCGGCGAGGACGGCGCTCAACGAGATGAAGGTCCCCACGCCGAGCAGGATCAGCCATAGTTTCTTCGTCTGCTTGTCCATGGCGGGGAACGCCTCGGCGGGGGTGCGTGCCGCGTCGACGAGGGCGTACAGGCTCGCCACGAAGATCGCTATGTAGATGAGTATCCAGAGGGACCCGAAGAACGATGCTGCGGCCACGGGGAGGCTCCCAACCTTACGGACGAGCGGTCACTGGCGGGGCCGGGCGGCCGGCCCCTCGTTCCGGAGGAACGTTCGGCGGCGCGTGATCGTGCCCGCCGGCGCCGTACCCGGGGCAACGACCGGGAGGGGCGCGGTGATTCCGGGACTGATCACAGCGGCAGGTGCCACAGCGACAGGGTTGTGACCATCAGGACGGAGGCGGAGGCGAGCACCGCGGCGGCGGCCGTCCGGGAGAGGCCCTCGCGGGGGTGGACCAGGCGGGAGACGCGGGTGACGACCTCGGGGCGTTCGGTGGTGGCGGCCCCCATCGCGCCGGCGGGCACCGAGGTGTTGCCGGCCGTGCCGAACCGCATGAGAGCGCTCGCGAGCTCGCTGCGGGACCGTTCCCGCAGCGCCTGGTCGTCGGCGCACATCTCGATGAGCAGGGACACGGCCCGGTACCACGTCTCGACCAGCCGCACGCGCGGCAGGGCGCGTTTGAGCGAGGAGAACGGCAGCAGCACCAGGTCGTGGCGCTGTCGCAGGTGGGCGTGCTCGTGGGCGAGTACCGCGGCGAGTTCGCTGCGTTCCAGGACCTCCAGCGCGCCGGCGCTGACCACGACCTGCGAGCGCAGCACCCCGGGAAGGCAGTAGGCGGCGGCCGTGGGGTGGTCGAGGACGCGGGCCCCGGGAACGTCCGGGTCGTCGCGGGCGACGAGGGTGAGCAGGTTGTGGTGGCGCCGCCGGGTCCGCAGCACGTGCACGGTCGACACCACGATCCCGTAGAACAGCAGGGTGGCGAGTCCGAAGGCGAGCACGATCGCCGCCACCTGTGTGGCGCCGAACGGGGTGTCGGCGAGCCCGGACAGGTAGAAACCGTGGCTGAAGGCGTCGCGGGCCAGCGCGATCAGGCCGTTGACCACCCCCTGGCCGTAGGGGGCGAGGCCGAACGCCAGCAGCGCTCCGATGGTGGAGATGCCCCACGCCAGACCGAGCGCCTGCCAGGCGATGACGGCGACGTAGGGGCCGCGTAGCGGCCATGACGCCCTGCGGAGCCGTGCCGCGGCGATCAGGCAGCCGACCGCGATGGTGGTGAGCAGAGCGGCACTGACCATACGGTTAGGTCCTCGGGTCGTCGACTTCCGCTAGCGCGCGGCGCAGTGCTTGGGCCTCGTTGCCGCTCATCGAGCGTACGAACGCGGCCAGGGCGGCGTCCCGGTCGCCGGTCTGGTCCAGGGCGTCGATCATCATCTCCGACACGTAGTTCTCCCGGCTCGCGGCCGGGCTGTAGCGCCACGCGCGGCCCTCGCGGTTCCTGGCGACGACGCCCTTCTTCGCCAGCCGGTCGAGCACCGTCATGACCGTGGTGTGCGCCAGGTCCCGTTCGGACAGGGCACGTCCCACCTCCCGTACTGTCAGCGGCTCGTTGTGTTGCCACAGTACATCCATCACCGCGCGTTCGAGGTCACCGAGCCGATTCATAACACCGAGTCTACGGGGCATAGTACTACTCCTCGTCGTGGGGGGCGGCGCCGCTCGGCAGCGCCGGCGTGCGGGCACTCTCCCGTATATTCACACGCATCACCTGGGTAGTCGTCATCACCACGACACCGGTCGGGGCCGCACTGGGAACAGCACACCGTATCCTGTCGGTTCATCCCCGCCCCCGGGGTGCCGCTAACCACCGTCCGGCCGAACAACGGGAGGAGCCAAGCGATGGACATCCGCCTCGTGCAGGGCGACATCACCGAGCAGGACGTCGACGCCGTCGTCAACGCCGCCAACTCCTCGCTGCTCGGCGGCGGGGGCGTGGACGGCGCCATCCACCGCGCGGGCGGCCACGAGATCCTCGAGGAGTGCCGCGCGCTGCGCGCCTCGAGTTACGGCAAGGGCCTGCCCGCCGGGCAGGCGGTCGCGACGACGGCGGGCAAGCTCCCGGCGCGCTGGGTGATCCACACGGTCGGGCCGGTGTACAGCACGAACGAGGACCGTTCCGAGACGCTGGCCTCGTGCTACCGCGAGTCCCTGCGGGTGGCGGCGGAGCTGGGAGCCCGCAGTGTCGCGTTCCCGGCGATCTCCACCGGGGCCTACGGCTGGCCAGCCGAGGACGGGGCACGGATCGCTGTCCGGACAACACGGGATTCCTCGGTTACAGTAGGTCATGTCCGTTTTGTGCTTGCCGGGGAGCGTATGTACGAGATTTTCGAGCGCGCGCTCGCGGAAACCGGCACGGCACCACACTCCTGACCTGAGGATTCCGGTGTGTTCACGACGCTCTCCCGCGCGACAACGGTTCTCGTGGCATCCTCACTCCTGGTAGCCACGGCGGGAACCGTCGCCACCTTCCACGACGGGCGGCTGCGGCCGGACATGGCCACCCACGCCAGCGGCGCCAGCGGCGCCGGCCCGGGGGCCACCGCCCCCGCGGTCCAACCCCGCCCCGGGGAGGTGGACGTCTGTGACGAGCCCAGCTCCGAGGACATCGTGAAGGTGCCGGACAAGGGCGCGCCGGACGGGGAACGCTCCATCTGGGTGCGGCGCCCGCCCGGTTCGGACAACGAGGACACCCCCGTGCTGTACCTGCTGCACGGCTCCACCACCAGCCACCTGACGCTCAGGGACGCCGACCTCGGGCCGATACTGGACGAGGCGATGTGCTCCAGCGGGGTGGAGTTCGTGGTGGCCGCCCCGCACGGCCAGGAGGTCGGCGGCAGCGACACCGAGTGGGGCGACGACGTCGACGGGGACTTCAACATCGAGTCGTTCGTCACGGAGAAGGCGGTGAAAGCCGTCGAGGGGGACGACCGCCGCCCCCGCTCCCTGCGCGCCATCGGCGGCTTCTCCATGGGCGGGTACGGCGCCGCGGCCCTGCCGCTGCGCCACCCCGAGCTGTACTCCCAGGCGGTGAGCTGGGCCGGGTACTTCAAGGTCGACGACCCCAGCAACACCTTCGGGAGCGACACCGACCAGCACGCTCCCGACCAGCTGCTGGACGAACCCGGGGTGCAAGACATCCGGTTCATGCTCATCGAGGGGAAGGACGACCACACCCCGCTGCAGGAGGGCAGCATCCACGGCGAGGCGAAACGCTTCGCCTCGATGCTGCGGGACCGTGACATGACGGTACGGACCGCCTTCCCCGAGGGGGACCACAGCTTCACCACCTGGAACCCCACCGTCCCGGAGGCTGTGGAGTTCCTCACCGAGGGCTGGAGCGACCCCCGGACCGGACAGCAGCGGGGGAACTGAGCGCGGTTCCCCGGCGGCCAGCCGGCACTCCCGAGAACGGCCCGCAGCCTCCCGCACCGGCACCGGCCGCCCCGCGACCACCGGCCGCGGACCCCGGACGCACGCTCCACCACCCCTGGCGCCATCATGGGAACACTGTCCGCCATTGCCGCTGTTGTGGATTCGAGGTGGCGGTGCGAAGACTGCCCGAGACGGAAGGGGACGACAGTAGTGGTGCCGGACAGTCCGAGCGCGACCGACACACGAACAGCGAGTACCGGCGCCCCGGAGGGTCCGGGACGGATCGCCACCATCAGTCTGCACACCTCCCCCCTGGAGCAACCCGGCAGCGGGGACGCCGGCGGCATGAACGTCTACATCGTCGAGGTCGCCAAGCGTCTGGCCGACCGCGGCGTCGCCGTGGACGTGTTCACCCGCGCCACCCACCCCGACCAGCCGCCCGCCGTGGAGATGCACCCCGGAGTGACCGTCCGGCACGTCCCGGCCGGCCCGTTCGGGGACCTGGGCAAGGAGGCGCTGGCGCACCACCTGTGCCCGTTCATCTTCGGGGTGCTGCAGACCGAGGCGAACCAGGAGCGCGGCCACTACGACCTGGTGCACGGGCACTACTGGCTGTCCGGGCGCGCCGGCCTCGCCGTCGCGCGCCGGTGGGGGGTGCCCATGGTGCAGTCGATGCACACCCTCGCCAGGGTCAAGAACATGGCGCTCGCCGAGGGTGACAGCCCCGAACCGGAGACGCGGGTGCGCGGGGAGACCCAGCTCGTCCGCAGCGCGGACCACCTCATCGCCAACACCGGCGACGAGGCGCGGCAGCTGGTCAGTCACTACGAGGCCGACCCGCAGCGGGTCAGCACGGTGCCGCCCGGTGTGGACCTGGACATGTTCACCCCCGGCTCGCGCCGGGACGCGCTGCGCCGCATCGGTCTGGACGCTGACACCGAGCTGCTGCTGTTCGTGGGGCGGGTGCAGCGCCTCAAGGCCCCCGACGTGCTGCTGCGTTCCGCCGCCGAACTGCTGCGGCGCGACCCGGGGCTGCGCCGCCGGCTGGTAATCGGCGTCGTGGGCGGCCTCTCCGGGGGCGACACCGCCGAGCCGCGCCGGTTGAGCGCGCTGGCCGACACGTTGGGGATCGCCGACATCGTCCGCATGGAACCGCCCCGTTCCCGGCGGGATCTCGCCGACTTCTACCGGGCGGCGACCGCGACCGTGGTGCCGTCCTACTCGGAGTCGTTCGGCCTGGTCGCGGTGGAGTCCCAGGCGTGCGGCACCCCGGTCGTCGCCTCCCGGGTGGGCGGGCTTCCCTTGGCGGTGCGCGACGGTGTCTCCGGAGTGCTCGTCGACGGGCACGCGCCGCGGGACTACGCCCGCGCCCTGCACCGCGTCATCACCGAACCGGAGTCGCGGGACCGGATGGGCCGTGCGGGGGTCGAGCACGCCGCGCGACTAAGCTGGTCGGCGACCGTGGACAAACTACTCGGCGTCTACGGTGGGGCGCTGCGCCAGGAGCCGCTCGCCGCGGCAGTCAGCCAGTAACCGCCGGAAGGCGCCGACAACCGGACCGAGGAACCAGGGGTCACAGTCGCACATGTCATCGCAGGCGCACACCGACGCTGCCGCGGCGGTCGAGGCCGCAGTCGCCGACGCCGGCCTCGAGGCCGAACGCCCCCGCCCGGACGCGTTCCTCGTCACCCTGCCGGGGCAGCGCAAGCTCAAGACGCTGGTGTGGTTGAACATCGGCGAGCACAGCATGCTGCTGAAGACGTTCTTCTGCCGCCAGCCGGACGAGAACCACGCCGGGTTCTACCAGTGGCTGATGCGCAAGAACGCGGACATGTACGGGATGGCGTTCTCCGCCGACGAGGTCGGCGACGTGTACCTGGTCGGCCGGATCCCGCTGGCGGCGGTCACCGCCGAGGAGGTGGACCGGCTGCTGGGCTGCGCGCTGACCTACTCCGACGAGAACTTCAATACCGCCCTGGAGCTGGGGTTCGCCTCCTCCATCCGCCGGGAGTGGCAGTGGCGGGTGGCCGGCGGCTACAGCCTGCGCAACCTGCAGCCGTTCCGCCACCTCGTGGAACGGTCCCAGCCGGAGGACGGGGGCGGGGATCCCCCGGCACCCCCCGTGCTGTCGCGCGCGCAGGAGCAGTCCGGCGAGGCGCGGTGACCCCCACCCGGTCCGCGGTCCCGCGGGCGGCTTCCGTGTTGCCCGCGGCGGGCAGCTAGGCTGGCGCCCATGGGGACTCTGGTTTTGCTGCGACACGGCGAAAGTGTCTGGAACGCCGAAGGACTGTTCACCGGCTGGGTGGACGTGGACCTCTCCGTCGCCGGTGAGGAAGAAGCGCGCAAGGGCGGTGAGCTGCTGCGCGACGCGGGCCTGCGCCCCAGCGTGGTGCACACCTCGGTGCTCAAACGCGCCATCCGGACCGCGAACATCGCGCTGGAGGCCGCCGACCTGCACTGGCTTCCGGTGCGGCGCTCGTGGCGGCTCAACGAGCGCCACTACGGTGCGCTGCAGGGCAAGAACAAGGCCCAGACGCGTGAGGCCTACGGCGAGGAGCAGTTCATGGTCTGGCGCCGCTCCTTCGACACCCCTCCCCCGCGGATCGCCGACGACGACGCCTACTCCCAGGTGGGTGAGACGCGCTACGCCGACCTGCCGCCGGAGCTGATGCCGCGCACCGAGTGCCTGGCCGACGTCGTCCAGCGGATGCTGCCGTACTGGTACGACGCGATCGTGCCGGAGCTGGCGGCGGGAGGGACCGTGCTGGTGGCCGCGCACGGCAACTCCCTGCGCGCGCTGGTGAAGCACCTGGACAGTGTCGACGACGAGACCATCACGGGGCTGAACATCCCGACCGGTATCCCGCTGGTGTACGAGCTCGACGAGAACTTCACCCCGCGCACGAAGGGCGGCGAGTACCTCGACCCCCAGGCCGCCGCCTCCGCGATCGAGGCCGTGAAGAGCCAGGGAGCGCGGTAACGGAACCCGGACCGCCTGCCACCCGCGCCCGGGTGGCAGGCGGCGCCGCGGTTCAGTACACCAGCGCCTGGACCCCCTCGGCCGTCACCTCCTCCACGAACGCGGGCGCTCCGGCGATGCGGATGCCGGAGACGAGGTCCTCCTCGGTGAGCTGGCGCCGCGCGGCGCACTGGCTGCACAGGATGACCCGCCCCCCGGCGAGGACGCTCTCCAGCAGGTCGTGCAGCGGCGCGGCGTGCGGCAGGGAGAACTTCCTCGCCTCGCCCGGTACCGCGAACCAGCTGGCTTCCCCCGTCAGCCACAGGGACACGTCGACCCCGCTCGCCACCGCTGTCGCCGCCACCGTGAACGCCTGGTTGCAACGCTCGGCGGCGTCCTCACCCGATGTGACCTTGACCACCAATGAACGGCTCATGGCCGTCAGCTTAGGGCCTGTTCGGCGGGCGCTGTCCGTCACGGGCGCCGCGGCCGGCGCCGCGGTGGATCGTGGACGGCGCCGCGCCCGGTCAGAGCCCGGCGAGGACCAGGACGAGGCCCGCGACGGCGGCGAGGCCCGCCGCCGCGCTGAGGAGCAGCGCCCCCGCGGCACCACCGCGCGCCTCGGGCGCGGTGGTGCCGTGCTGTTCGATCCGCAGCCGCCCGTCGGAGGGGGCGGTGAGCACGAGGGCGCCGCCGCGCTCCTCCAGCGCGCCGTGCACGGTGATGGGGGCGCCGGGACGGAGCACCCACTCGCGGTACTCGAACTCGATGGTCTCGCCGCGGAACAGCCCCACGATCTGGCCCTTGACGCGGGGCAGGAGGTCGTCGGCGGGGGCGGGAACGCCGCGCTGGGGCCGCTGCACCACGCGTTGCAGGCACATGTCGGGGCCGGCGACCTCGGCGTCCGTGGGGTCGACCAGCACGGGGCGCCCGCGTCCGCGCGGGCCTCCGGCGGGGCTGGCGATGCCGAAGGGGTCCGTGGAGCCGTACTCGGCGATGGGGTCGTAGGTGCGTTCGACCGTGTCGCCCTCGCCCACGTCCCGGGGCAGCGGCCAGTAGTGGCGGCGCACCTCGTGGCCGTGCCACACGCACTCGCTGCTCACCAGCCGCGACTCCAGGGCGCCGGCCGGTCCGGGCACGGCGGTGCCCCGGAGGCTGAGGGTCTCGCCTGCGCGGGAGGCCATCGTCTCGGGGCGGAGGTCAGCGGCCGCGCGCCTCCGCAGCCACCCGCGCACGGCGGTGACGGCCACGGGGGCCAGGATCGCCGCACCGGCCAGGAGGACCGCACCGATCGCCAGCATCACAGACCGCCTCGTCTCGTTCGTCTCGTTGGCAGCTGCCCGCGCCGCTCCCACACCGCGGCGCCCTCGGGGCCCCGTGGTGGGCGCCGTTCGCCACGAGCCGCTCCCACGGGCCAGGACCCAGATCCTTCTTTACCAGTTTTTTGCGCGGCCCCGACCACGATGCCGGGACTGTCCGCCATCGTTCGCCTGCGCTGGGTCCTGGTGGACCCGGTCTATCCCACCGAAGCGACCCCGCCGTTAATAACGGATTGATAACGGACAGCGTGCGGGGGAAGCCCTCCGGGCGGGAGCGCCCCCGGACGCGGCACGTGGCCGGGGCGTGGACACCTAGGCTGGTGAACCGGTCTACAAGGGAGTCGAGGATGAGTACTGTACACCCCGAGCTGGAGAAGCTGTCGTTTCTGATCGGCCGCTGGGAGGGGGTCGGCGTCGCCGGCTACCCCGACATGGAGGAGTTCCAGTTCGGCCAGGAAGTGGAGTTCAGCCACGACGGGCGGCCGTTTCTGACCTACCGCAGCCGCGTGTGGCGGATGAACCAGGACGGCTCGCTGGGCGAGTTCGTGACCGCCGAGAACGGCTACTGGCGGATGCGCCCCGCCGAGACGCGGGAACAGGACCCCGACAGCGACCAGCCGACCGTGCACCTGGAGGTTCTGCTGTCGCACCCGGAGGGCTTCACCGAGGTCTACCTCGGCAACGTGTTCGCCAACCGGGTGGAACTCACCAGCGACGCCGTGCTGAGCACCGAGACCGGGATGCAGGCCACCGCCAGCCACCGGCTGTACGGGCTGTTCGGCGACAACCGGGAGACCCTGGGCTACGCCTGGGACCTGGCCGCGCGCGGCCACGAGATGCAGTCCTACATGTCGGCCCAGCTGAAACAGGCGGGGACGTAACCACCCGCCGCGGGGCCGGCTCGGACGCCGCGGGACAGGAAGGATCCCCGGGGCCGCTCCCGCCCACCAAGGGCGGGGGCCGGGTGGACAAGGTCCGGCCGCCCGGGGATCTGGGTGCCCGCTCACAGACCGCTAGAAGCGGCCCGGAATCTCTCCTGGTGCCGCTCCTAGCGAGCGGACACCTCACTCGTCCGTTGCGTCTTCACTTCCGGACCACCTCCTTTCCCGTCTGGGCTGCCTACACCAACGACAGTACGCCCGGCCGCCGGATGCGGCAACGGATTTTTCCGCCCCTCACCACCAGGCCCGACAACGCCGGCGTTCCGGGCGGGGAGGCCGTCCGGCCCCGACCACCCCGCCCCGTGCCGCCGGCGGGCCTTAGGATCGGGGGTATGTCGCACCACACCTGGCGCGAGGAGTTGCGTTCCCGCGGCTACCGCGTGACCCCCCAGCGGCAGCTCGTCCTCGAGGCGGTCCGGGAGCTGGAGCACGCGACCCCGGACGCCATCTGCGCCACCGTGCAGAAAACGGCCTCCGGGCTGAACCTCTCCACCGTGTACCGGACCCTCGACCTACTGGAGAGTGTGGGGTTGGTCACCCACACCCACCTCGGCGGGTCCTCCTCCTCGTACCACCTCGCCGAGGAGGCCGACCACCTGCACGTGGTGTGCCGCGGGTGCGGGGACGTCTCCGACACCGCGCTCGACCTGGCGGACGGCCTCGTGCAGCGGCTGCGCGAGGAGATCGGGTTCGACGCGGACGCGCGCCACCTCACCGTGTTCGGCACGTGCCGCTCCTGCCGCGACGGTGGCACCGGCGCATAGGGTTGGGGGTATGAAATCGCCGTTGTTGACCCGCCCCAAGGCCGTCGCCGCCGATGCCCCCGACACCGGTGTCGCCGCCCACTACGGCGAGCCCGCCCAGGAGGGGCGGGCGCTGGAGTACGGGTCGGCCTGGATCGACCGGTCGAACCGGGGGGTCGTGCGCGTCACCGGCCCCGACCGGCTCAGCTGGCTGCACAGCCTCACCAGCCAGTACCTGGACGGCCTGGAGCCCGGTGCCGCGACCGAGGCCCTCATCATGGACACCAAGGGCCACTTCCGGTTCCACATGGCTGTCCTCGAGGACGGGGAGGCCGTGTGGCTGCACACCGAACCGGACGCGGGCGCCGACCTGGCGGCGTTCCTCGACTCGATGCGGTTCATGCTCCGCGTGGAGGTGACCGACCTCAGCGAGGACCGCGCCGTCCTCACCCTGGTCGGCCCGGAGCGTGAGGAGGCACTCGCCTCGGTCAGCGGACGGCTGGACGACACCCCCGTGCGGTCCGCCGACGGCGAGACCGACCTGTTCCTGCCCACCGCGGCCCTCGCCCCCATCACCGAGGCGCTCACCGGCGCCGGCGTGCGCCCGGCCGGGATCTGGGCCTACGAGGCGCACCGGATCGCCGAGCACCGCCCCCGCCTCGGGCTGGACACCGACCACAAGGCCATCCCGCACGAGATGGGCTGGATCGGGCCCGCCGTCCACCTGGAAAAGGGGTGCTACCCGGGCCAGGAGACGGTGGCGCGGGTGCACAACCTGGGGCGGCCGCCGCGCCGGCTCGTGATGCTGCACCTGGACGGCACGGCGGACCGCCTGCCCGAGCACGGAGCCAACGTCGAGCTGGACGGCCGCTCCGTGGGCACCGTCGGCTCCTCGGGCCGCCACCACGAGCTGGGGCCGATCGCCCTGGCGCTGGTGAAACGCAACGTACCCACGGAGTCCCAGTTCACCGTGGACGGCATCGCCGCCGCCCAGGAGACCATCGTCGACCCGGACACCGGCGCCAACGTGGAGATCAACCTGCGCCGCCGCCCGGACTGAGCACCAGGGTCCGGAGCAGGAGCAGGGCCGGATGAGGGCCCCAAGCGGCCCCTGCCACGGTTCTCCTCCTGAAACGGCAGTAGATGCCCAGGCAAGGTCCTCCACGGTTGTGGAGGACCTTTCTTCGGTCGGTTACAGCGTCTCGTCGCGTAGCACCCGCAGGAACGCCGCCCACTCGTTACCGCTGAACGCCAAGTGCTCCAGATTCGTGTTCTGCGAGTCCCGAACGGCCGCGACATCCTGCCGCGGGTTGGCGATCTCGACACAGTTGTTCGACCGGGGGGCGCTGTAACTGGACTTACGCCAGTGTGGGGCGTGTCGCATGGGAGCCTTTTCGTTTGGTACTCAGGGCAGTTCTCAGGCCAGCGGCCTCCCCTACAGCAAGGACTCCAAGAACGTTATGGAGTTCTCGGTGGAAGCCGCTGTCGCCTGCACCTTTTATTCCGGGATCATGCCCCACGCACGCCCCGCCCGCTCGGGTCACGTCCCCGATCGGAGTGTCGGCCGGATGCCCTCGGGAACGAGGCGCGACCGCGGATCAGGCCCCGTGGATGGGGGTTGGATCGCCACGGGGCGCGGACTGTTACAGGCGATCGGCGCGCAGGTCGGTGAGGAACGCGTCCCACTCGGCAGCGGGGAAAGACAGATGCCCGGCCTGCCGGTTCCGGGTGTCACGGACTGCGGTCACCGGCCCCTCAGCTACCTCTACGCAATGGTTCGCACCGCCGCTGTAGCTGGACTTATGCCACTCAGCCTTGTTCATCATCGATCCTTTTTAATTCGTTCCGAAGTACTGTGAGTGTTTCGTCCGGCCCAAGGGCTGTACCCTGCAGCGATCCGAAGAGCAAGCGATAACGTGCCACCTCGGATGCTGCGGTGATGGTTTGGCCCTTATTGACGATCTCGGCGTACACCACCTCAGGTCCCTCGCCAGTGATGATAGTGAACGATCCCGAATTACCTGGATGCCGGTGGGATTGTGCCGGAACCAGCTGTATCGTCAGCCGCTCTCGGTCGACCAGGTTCACGATATGGGCCAGTTGCTCCCGCATGATCGCGGTTGAGCCATAGCGTCGCCACAGTACGGTCTCGTCCACAACGGTCCACAGCACGGGGGTGCGTGAGCCGGTTAGCTTTTCCCCGTATGCGGCGCGCTCCGCGGCTCTCTCAGGGACTTCGTCCGGAGTTAGCCATGGGGCTCCGTACCGGATCAGAGATCGTGCGTAGGCCTCGGTCTGGAGGTAGGCGGGGAAGGTCAGGGCTTGGTAGTAACGCACCACGTGTCCACACCATTGAGGAAAAGCGAAAGACCCTCACTAAGGCAGGAAAGTTCGACCGATGGAGCCAACGCGATAAGGGCCATGCGAGATTCGGCTTCAGCGGTCGAACACTGACCAACAGATACCTTCACGAACTGGGGCCGATCGCCCTGGCGCTGGTGAAACCAACGTCCCCACGGAGTCTCAATTCACCGTGGACGGCATCGCCGCCGCCCGGACTGAGCACTTCTGCTACGCGTAGCCCGGACTTAGGGAAACCCACCGCCGTGCGACTGCGACGAGTCGTCCCGACGATGCCCCACGCCCGCGCCGCACGCTCGGGTCACGTCCCCGGTGGGAGTGATACCGGACGCTCCCGGGAGCAAAGCGTAAAAACAGAAACGGCCCTTCGATCGCGATCGAAGGGCCGTTTTTCTCCCGGTCTACAGTCGGCCGCGTTTCACCTCGTTGAGGAACGCCCGCCATTCGTTCCGGTCAAAGGTGAGAGGGCCGCGTTCCTGCGTCTTGGAGTCACGGATCGCGTGGAGGGCCGGAGTCTCCGCGACCTCCACGCAGTTGTTGGACCCACCGCTGTAGGAAGACTTACGGAACTCCACGTTGCTCATCACTCGAAACCTTCCTTGATCCGGTCCATAAGGGTCTGGCTGTCCGGGGTGTTGAGCGCGGCTTTCTGCAGGTGCGCGAAGATCCGTCGGTGGTGCTGAACGTCTGACTGCGAGTCGAGGAAGAGCTGAGCTGTCGGACCCTCCACGAAGACCGACGTCAGTCCCGCTTCTTCCACGTCGAGCACAGTGAAGCATGCCATTTCCATCCCACTGTGGCTTCCGGCGGAGAAGGGAAGCACCTGCAGTGTCAGTCGCTCCTGTTGTTCGCTTAAGTCTAGGAGCTGATCCAGTTGGCGGCGCATCGTGGTAGCACCGCCGACCTGTTGGCGCACGGCGGCTTCCCCGATGATCGCCCACAAGTGCGGTGTTGTGCGCTCATGCCAGGCTTCCTGGCGCCGCATGCGGACTTGGACCAGGTCTTCCACGTCCTTCGCTGACGCGCGGTCCGCCACCCGGACCGCTCTGATCACAGAGCGCGCGTAGTCCTCTGTCTGAAGCAGACCCGGGATGAGTTGGGTCTCGAACGTACTCATCTCAGAAGCGGCCTCTTCGAGACCTATGAATGTTCCGTAATGACGCTCTACGTCATGGTCCTGCCACCAACCCGGTGTTTTGGCTATCTCACGCAGCTCCATGATGCGGGCGGTTTCCTCTGGTCCGACCTCATAGTGCGCGAGCAACCGTTCGAGACTGTGGACACCAGGAACCTGGCCGTCCGCACGGCCCGATTCCCACCGCGACAGTGACGACGGTTGAGATCTGATCGCTCGAACAACCGCGTTGAACGACCGGTCTCCGCGCAGCCGCCTGAGTTCACGGGCCAGTATCCAACGCGCGACCGTCGGCCCTGTCGGTGTGTCCCTGTCACTCATGAGGGCCAGCATGCCACAGCAGGACATCACGAACTTGTTTAAGAAACTTGCTTAAGCTAGTTGTTTTTTCTTGTGTGACAAGGGACACTGGGTATCCAGCAGTAAGCGTAGTGCGACAGAGAGCTGCCCGATGAGCCGAAACCGTGTTCCTACCCAGCTCTAGTGTCCTGTCTGTGCTGCAGCTCTTCTGCGAACCCTACGAACACCGGTAACAACGCGTGCGCTGCCGCGCATGTCTGTTGAGTAATTCGCGCCTCGGGCGCGGGGAGTCAGTGCGAATGAGCCCGCGCCCGAGACTGAAAAGATCCCCGCGAGAGTTCCCGCTCTCCGGGGCGTGGCCACCGACTGAACAGGAGTCGATGACAGTGCCAGATTCTATGCGCCCCCTCACGTTCCTGCGGACGCTGCTCACTCTGCTGGCCTTTGCCCTTGTGGTACCGGTGCGGGACCGCAACCGCTCCCGTGCTCCGGAGCAAGAGTCCGCTCCCTCGGCGGTTCCTCACCGAACCTGGGACCACAGCCAAGCTGAACCGCCCAACCCGGCACCAGTTCCACCCGTGATGCCCAGGATCCCGCTTCCCGAGCCCGAGGTGCTCGACCCCAAGGAGCACAGCCCCGTACGGCCCTACGTGACCCAGCACGAACGCCACCGCCAGGAGTGGGAGGAGGAGCGGTACTGCCCGGCCTGCGGTGGTCCCACCACACCCGACCCCGCCCGGCCGGTCTACGACGACGGGCTGGACGACGTCCGCGATGCACTGTCCCCGCTGGTGCGCCAGTGGCTATCCCAGCGCGAGCAGAAGAGCACGGCGGGGGTGACCCGGTGACGATCCCCCAGAACTGGCCCTCTCAACTACTGCGTCCCAGTGATGTGGCCGAGGTGTTCGGCGTGACCACCTCGACGGTGAACGCCTGGGTGCGTCAGGGACACCTGGCCCCGGTCCTGGTCACCCCGGGCGGGCACCGCCGCTTCCTGCCCCAGGATGTCCAGGCCCTGAGGTCCACCACCCACCACCAGGACGACGGGGGTGGCCAGCCATGAACCTCACCCCGCAGGAACGCTGCGAACTGCGCGACCTACTGGAGCAACTCGCCCAGGCCATGGACGGCAACGCCCTATGGCCCGGCCAGCTGCGCGACATCCTCCAGGAACTGCACGCGCGCGTGGTTGCCTGGCTCGGCGACGAGAACACCGACACCGCGATCCCACACCACCACGACCAGTAACCCCCACGCGGGTTCCGCATCCGGCCGCTTCCCCCGGATGCGGAACCCGCCGCGACGTCGGTGACGTGAGGACTGCACTCGCCTGAACACTCAGGCGTGGTGAGCTATCCTTCCCCGGAAGGACCATGAGGAGAGAGCCCACCAGCCTGGGGGTGTTGTAGCGCTGTGACCTGCGAAGCTGCAGTACTTCCGGGTCGCTGCAAAACCGGGCCGCGCAGCCGCCTACAACTGCGGCGTGACCTGCGACTTTACCCTCGGGTCCACTCATCACCCCTAGAGGGATCGCAACTTGTTCAGCGTGTCGAAGTATTGGGCCAGCAGGTCCACTCATCACCCCTAGAGGGATCGCAACCAGCTCTGAATCCCCCGGCGCGGTGTCCGGACGTATCGGAGAGGAACGGTCACGAACCTCAGAGCAGTTTCCTCACCGCACCACGTGTCCGCACCGTTGAAGAAACGGTGGAGGGCCTTCCCCAGGGTGGGGAAATTTGACCGTTTGGCCAACGATAAGGGGGCCGTGCGAGGTTCGGCTTCAGCAGTCGAACACCGACCAGCAGATGTCGTTGCGCAACCTCTGGTCATCGAGTACGAGTTCGCGGATCTCCTCCGGGAGCTGGTCGCGCTGCCACTGGCACTCGAGTCGCCTCGCCTCGTTCTGGCTCGTACCTTCCGGTGCCGCCGCACGTGCGGCCTTGATCGCGTAGGCGGCCGCGCCGAGTTCGTGCGCGGCGACGTGGGCGACAGCCCCGGCCTGACCGGCAGCGTACGCGGCATGCCGCGCTGCCCCGCGCAGGTCTCTCGCCGCTCCCATCGCGTGGCCGCCCGCCGCGCGAGCCTGCATCATCCTGACATCGCCGCGAACCCACGACCGGGCGTGCTCGATCGCCTGGCGCGGCCGCGGGTCTTCAGGCCGGGCCGACTCGAAGAGGCCGAGGACGTGCTCCGCACACGTGGCGGCCCATAGAGCGAGGAGGCGGTGATCCGCGTCGGTGAGAGTGCCTCCGCGGCGGATCGTCACGAAACGAGGGTCCCGTTCCTTCGGGAGGATCATGAATCGCACTCCCTTCCGTGCGCATCGGCACGCCCCTCTGCGGTGTGTCCTGGCGAGTGGTCAGCCGTCTGACGCAGGCGATGGTCCAGCGTGCTCATCAACCGGGCGACACGATTGCTGCCGCTTGCCGGGGGCGGGTAGCGGCGGAGCACGTCGATGAGTACCGGCGTCGCACGCTGCCGCGACCGTTCCAGCAGGGCATCCCCGATCGCGGGGTCATTGCCCGCCTCCATCTCCCCGACGTGCGCAGCGCTTGCGGGGGCTCGCAGGATGTGGCCGACCTGGCGGGCCTGGGCGATGGGGTGCAGGTACGCGGCCGACGCGGCGTCACCCGCGGACCGCGCGGCCAGTCGCGCGGTTTCGGAAGGGGCGGCCCGAGCGGCTCGATGAGCGTCGAGGGAAGTGACGCGCTGCGACTTCGTCCTGTTGACACCGTTGACAAACGCCCAGGCCGCGTCGATCGCAGCACGGGGACGCGGATCATCGGGAACAGCCTGTTCGAAGACCGGCAGGACGTCCTCCGCGTGCCGGACCACGTAGCGCGTCACGACGCGCAGCTCGTCCATTGTCAGGTCGAAGTCTCCGGACACGGTGTACGTGCTCTGCGCCATGTCTGAACCGTAGCTTTAAAGTTCCTGTGGAGACTCTGCGGCGAATCCTCCGCTTACACGCGTCGGAAACCCTCAACCGGAGGCCGCAGCGGCCCGTGGCCCGGGCTCGTCAGCATGACCTTTGCACACAAAAGGCCCGTAACCACGAGAGAACCGGCATAGTCCCTTCCACGCGTCCGGAGTTTGGTGGATTATCCTTCTCGGAAGGATTCCGGGGAGAAACCACATGGCCGGGGGTGCCGTATCGCTGTGACCTGCGACGCTGCATTACTTCTGGGTCGCTGCAAAACCGGGCCGCAGAGCCGCACAGAACTGCGGCGTTACCTGCGACTTTACCCTCGGGTCCACTCATCACCCCTGGAGGGATCGCAACCCAGGGGTGAGCACCCCGGCGGCCAAGCGATCGTGTCCACTCATCACCTCTGAAGGGATAACACCCGAGCATCCCCCGCCGAGGACGGCCTTCGCCAAAGTCGCCGATGGCACCGGCGCCCGGAGCCGCCCTCAGGGGATGACACCGCCTGCACGCTCCTTCGGAGAGCGGCCGGTCGTCAGCCGAGCTTCTCGACATGGGTGTTCCCGCCGGTGAGAACGGCGCCGTCCGAACGCTCCACGCGCAGCGTCGGAACCCGTGCGCCGGTGTCGTCGTCGACCAGCACGGAATGAGACTCCCCCGTGTCGAAGGCGTGCGCCTCGCCCCACTGGCGCAGGGCCACCATCACGGTGAAGAGCTCCTCACCGGAGTCGGTGAGGACGTACTCCTGGCGTCTCCCCGACGCAGCGGTCTGTCGGCGAAGGACGCCGTGCTCGACGAGCCGGCGGAGCCGGTCGATCAGGATGTTCTTGGCGACACCGAGGTTGCGCTGGAAGTCGGTGAAGGACCGGCTCCCGTCGAAGGCATCGCGGAGGATCAGCAGGATCCACCTGTCGCCGACGAGGTCCACGGTGCGCGCGACGGGGCAGGGAGGGTCGGACCATCCGCCGGACGGCGCGGCTCGGTGTCCTGACCCGGCGGGCGGCGTGGTCATGGCGAACCCCCGGACGAATTGGTTGCATATTACTACCTTTGTGACTACCTTCCAATTGGTTTCATAATAATACCGATTGGAGCGCGGATGCCGCCCTCGGCCGCCACGCCGCCCGCCATGCGCCTCACCCGGCCACGCCTGCTGCTACTGGCCGTGCTGTGCGGGGTGTCGGTGGCGAACGTCTACTACGCCCAACCCCTGCTTGAGCGCATGGGGAGCGACCTGTCGATCCCAACCGGACGGGTGGGCTGGGTGGTGGCCCTCGGACAAGCGGGCTACCTCATCGGCCTGGCCGCGCTCGTCCCCCTGGGAGACTGGCTGAACCGGCGGACGCTCATCCCGGCGCATCTGCTGCTGATCGCGGTGGGCACCACGGCGGCGGCGGTCTCGACGACCGCGGCGGTCCTCTACGCCGGAGTGGCCATCGCCGGCCTCTTCTCGGTGGTCGTCCAGACCGCGGTCGCCTACACCGCGGCGACGTCCCCTCCCGAGCAGCGCGGCCGGAACATCGGGACCGTCACCTCCGGAGTGGTGGTCGGGATCATCCTGGCCCGCACCGTCGCCGGGCTCATCGCCGATGCCGCCGGGTGGCGCGCCGTCTACGCGGCCGCGGCCGCCATGGCCGTAACCATGGCCGTCCTGGTCCGGGCGGCGCTGCCCGACGACCGGCCGAGCCAGGCACCCCGGTCGTACGGAGCCGCGGTCGCCTCGATCCTCATCCTCGGGGCCACCGATCGGGTGTTCCGGACCCGAGCACTCATCACGTTCTTCCTGTTCGCCTCCTTCGGTGTGCTCTGGAGCGGACTGGCCCTGCCCCTGAGTGGCGCCCCCTGGCACCTTTCCCCGGCCCAGATCGGCCTGTTCGGGTTCGCCGGCCTGGCCGGGACCCTCGGTGCGACACGGGCCGGCCGGTGGGCCGACCGTGGGCTTGCGGGCGTGGTCACGGTGGTGTCGCTGATCGTGCTGATCGTCTCGTGGTGGTTCATCGGACAGGCCGCATGGTCGTTGTGGCTCGTGGTTCTCGGCGCGGTGCTGCTCGACTTCGCCGTCCAGGCTGTGCACGTCACCAACCAGAACCTCATCGTCGCCCGGGACCCGGACGCGAGCAGCCGGATCATCGGTGCCTACATGATCTGCTACTCCCTGGGCTCAGCCCTGGGCGCCGTCACCGCGTCGAGCCTCTACGGCAGCATGGGGTGGGCGGCCGCTTCGGTTGCCGGTGCCTGCTTCGGCGGCGCCGCGCTGACGGTCTGGCTCGTTGACCGGGCCGTGCCCGACCGTTCAACGCTCCCCGCCCCCGACCACGCCGAATCGTGTCAGCCGAAGGCTGAGCAGCGGTCGACGAGCGAACCGTGACCGTCCCGGAGCGGGTCGCGTCTGCTGGAGGGGCCGTCGTGCCAGCCCCAGTCCCCGCGTACACCCGAAGCATTACCGCCCGCAGGCAAGCCACCAGCCGGTGTGAAGCTGGACAGCCACAGTGCCGGCTGTGCCGGGGATAGTGCCGTGAGCGTCCCGCGCCTCGGCAGGTTCCGGCTTCTTCCGGCCCCCTCCCGCACATCCAGACAATCCGGGCAAAATTCAATAACAAGCGCATCCGGGATGCAACCCTGCGGCGTTCGGACGCATCGGAGAAGGGTGGTCGCGGCTCTCAGGGCCGTGCCACCTCGCAGCCGCACGATCCGAGCCGTTGGGGAAAGCGATGGACTTCCTGGCCGAGAACCCGTTCCTGTTCGCGTTGGCCCTCGTGGTCCTGGCAGGTGTCCTGGCCTGGTTCGGCTGGCAGCACCGGAGCCGACGCGTCGCCCTCCTGGACACCCCCACCCTCACCTGCGCGCAGTTCGCGGACGCCACCGCGCAGCGGGGCGCCGTCACCGGGGAGCTCTCCGGAACGGCCGAACCCGCGCCGGACGGCACGCTGAGCGCCCCCTTCTCCAGCACCCCGTGCGTCTGGCACCGCACCGAGGTGATCCGGCACTACCGCAAGCGGGAGAACAACCAGCGGAACGGTTCCCGTACCGTCCGCCGCCGCGAGACGATCGCGAAGAACGAGTCCCCCGAGGCGTTCCAGCTCGCCGACAGCACCGGACGGCTCATGTTCGCCCCCGACGGCGCGTGGGTGGACGCCCCGGTGAAGAGCCTCGACCGGTTCGAGCGCGGCACCGGCCCCCGCAGTAGGAACACGTCCGACAGCGCCATGTCCCAGCTGGCCACCGCCGCCAAGGACATGGCGGTGTCCGTCGCCCGGGACGGGAGCACCATCGGCTACACCTACCGGGAGTGGATCATCCGCCCCCAGGAGCGGATATTCGCCCTCGGCGCGGTGCAGCGCAACGGTTCCGGACTGCTCATGTCCCGCCCCGAGGGGGCGCCGTACGTGCTGTCCACCCGTTCCGAGGCGGAGATCACGCGCAGCGACCTGCTGTGGCAGCGCGTGTTCCTCGGCGGGACCCTGGCCTGCGTGATGGTGGCCATGGCCCTGACCGCCTACGGCGCGTTCCTCTGACCCCCGCGGCGCGGTGCCGGCGGACTACACACTCCCCGCTCCCGGGAACACGCCACGGCCCTGCTCCCGTGGCGTGCTCCCGGCGGAGGAAACGGCTCACACCGCCGCCGTCAGCCGCTCCTCGTGGAGCTTCTCGCCCCAGGACGGCGCCAGCGGTTCGAGGGTTCCCACGCGCCAACGCAGCACGAGGTCGGCGAGCTCCGGGTTGCGCGGCAGGGCGGGGCCGTGGAGGTAGGTCCCGACGACCTTCCCCTGGTAGGCGCCCTCCGTCTGCCCGTCGTTGCCGATACCCACCGAGGTGTAGGACAGCGGCGCGGCGTCCGAACCGAGCCTCGACCGGCCCTGGTGGTTCTCGAAGCCGGTGATGCGCCCCCCGCCGAGCGTGGGGTCGAGCTGGGCCACGATCTCACCCACGGCGCGGCTCTCCCCGCGGCCGCTGTGGATGTCGAGGATGCCCACCCCCGGAAGCGGGTTGTCGTCATCGTCGCCGTAGCTCTCCCCGATGATCTGGTACCCGGCGCACACCGCGAACACCGACGCGCCGTTCTCGACGGCGCGCTTCAGCCCGCCGTCGGACCGCAGCCGGTCGGCGGCGAGGATCTGCGGACGGTCCTCACCCCCGCCCAGCAGGTAGATGTCGCCCTCCGCCGGCACGGGGTCGCTGGAGTACACGTACACGACCTCGGTCGGGATGCCGCGCAGCTGGGCGCGGCGGTTCAGGATCAGGGCGTTGCCCTGGTCGCCGTAGGTGCTGAGCAGGTCGGGATAGATCCAGACGATGCGTAGGGTGCTGCTGGTGTCGCTCACGGGCTCCCCCTCCTACTGCACACGGCCGTACGACGCGCGGATCTGCTGGAAGGCCGTGTAGTTGGCGATAACGTCGATCTTGCTGAGGTCGGGCCGGTGGGCCGCGAGCTCGTCTATGACGCCGTCGATGCTGTCGGCGACCGTGAACGGGACCCCGTCGGTCTCCAGCCGCAGCGCCAGGTCGGTGCGGCGCTCCCCCATGACGTACACCGTCCGGTCCCGCAGGACCGTGTAGTCCACGTCCCACAGCCAGGAGGTGTCCTTGCCGTCGGGCACCTGGGCGTTGACCGACAGCACCACCGGAACGTCGGGCGGCCCCAGGATCGAGAACGACTCCAGCCACCCCGCCGGGTTCTTCGCCAGCAGCAGCCGCACCTCCACACCGCGGGTGAAGACCGAGGTGTAGCGGCCCGCCACCGAGTGGATCTCGCGCAACCGCGGCAGGGACTGCTTGGGGTGGATGCCGTAGGCGGCGGCCGCGGCCATGGCGACGGCGGCGTTCGACCGGTTGGCGTCACCCGGCAGGTTCAGCTGCATCGGCATGCGCTGCCCGTTGGGCGGGACGACGACGTCGTTCTCGTCGTCCACCGTCCAGGTCGCGTCCGGGCGGCGCATGCCGCACTCGGGGCACTCCCAGTGCGGGTCGGGCTCGCGTTTGAGGTGGCCGCCGCACTCGGGGCAGCACCAGGAGTCCTCCTTCCAGCGCTGCCCGGCGGCGACCCAGGTGGTGTGCCGGGCGCCCAGCCCGGCCCACGCGACGAGCGGGTCATCCGCGTTGGCGACGACGTGCGCCTCGCTCTTGCCCAAGGCGTCGCGCCACTTCTTGGCCATCAGGTTGATCTCGGAGGCGCGGTCCATCTGGTCCCGGCTGAGATTCATCAGCACCACCACGGCCGGGGTGATCGTCCGCAGGATCTGCGGCAGGTACTTCTCGTCGACCTCAAGCACACCGTATCGGGCGTTGGGGCTGTTGCCGAGGGCTGTGATGTGCCCGGTCGGCATGTTCGCGCCCTGGTCGTTGGTCGCGATCTCGCCGAGCTCCCGCAACGCGGACACGATCAGCCGCGTTGTCGTGGTCTTGCCGTTGGTCGCGCTCACCAGGGTCAGTTGGCGGCCGCGGGCCAGTTTGGCGAGCAGCCCCGGTTCGACCTTCAACGCGACCCGCCCGCCGATGACGGAACCGTCACCGCGTCCAGTGGCCCGGGAGAGGGTCGCCGCGCTCTTGCCCAGTACCGACGCCAACTGGGCACGCAGGGGAAGTTCGCTCATTGTTCCAAACTCACATCGCTGCGGAAGAGAGGTACGCACGGCCTTCGGGAGTAGGCGGTACCCAATCAAGCCTATGGCCCGCCACCCCCTGTCCGGACACATCATTCCCGCTTTGGGGAGAAGTCCGCGCGCCGATCCGCGTCGGTGGGTTCCGGGGAACGGGAGCGGCCCCCGGGCACACGGCCGCGGAAACCGCCGTGCGGCCGCGGGTGAGCCGCCCGGACGGGCGCAGGGCGGGTCCGCTGTCGGACTCCGGCGTGTCGCTCCGCGCCCGTCCGCCGAACGGGTCCCAAGCCCCCGGAACGAAGAACGGTCCCGCAGGGGGCGGTGCCACCCCTGCGGGACCGAGCAGGAAAACAGGAGAGAGAAGCGCCCTCAGGCCTCCACCTGGAGGTCGACGACCTTGCCGACCTCGGCCGTGACCTGGTACTCGGCGGAGAACCCGCGGGAGGCGAGGACGCGCACCGTCCACTCCCCGTCCGCGGCGAAGAACCGGAAGGTGCCCTCCTCACCGGTGGCGACCTCGCCCACGAAGTCGCCGGAGGCGTTCAGCAGCCGCGCGTAGGCCCCGCTGAGGGGCGCACCGTCGCGCCGCACGACGCCCTGGATCACCGCCTGCTCGCCCGCGTCCGCGTCAGCGAGGGCAACCCCGCCGGTGGGGGCGCCGCATCCGTTGTCGCTCACTTGGCCTCCCCTACCTCGACCGGCACGCCGACGAGCGAGCCGTACTCGGTCCAGGAACCGTCGTAGTTCTTCACGTTGTCCAGCCCGAGCAGCTCGTGCAGGGCGAACCAGGTGTGCGAGGAGCGCTCGCCGATCCGGCAGTAGGCGATGATGTCCTTGTTGTCCAGGTCAACGCCGGCTTCGCTGTAGAGCTTGCGCAGCTCCTCGTTGGACTTGAACGTCCCGTCCTCGTTGGCCGTCTTGGCCCAGGGGATGTTGCGCGCCGTGGGGATGTGCCCGGGGCGCTGCGAGGTCTCCTGGGGCAGGTGGGCCGGAGCGAGGAGCTTGCCGACGAACTCGTCGGGAGAGCGCACGTCCACCAGGTCCTTCGTCCCGATCGCGTCGACCACCTCGTCGCGGAACGCGCGGATGGAGGTGTCCTGCTCCTGGGCGGTGTAGTCGGTCGCGGGGCGCTCGGGCACCTCCTCGGTCAGCGTCCGGGAGTCCAGTTCCCACTTCTTGCGGCCGCCGTCGAGCAGTTTGACGTCCTGGTGGCCGTACAGCTTGAAGTACCAGTAGGCGTAGGCGGCGAACCAGTTGTTGTTGCCGCCGTACAGGACCACGGTGTCGTCGTTGGAGATGCCGCGCTGCGACAGCAGCC
Organism: Haloactinospora alba; assembly: GCF_006717075.1. Classification (NCBI taxonomy): domain Bacteria; kingdom Bacillati; phylum Actinomycetota; class Actinomycetes; order Streptosporangiales; family Nocardiopsidaceae; genus Haloactinospora; species Haloactinospora alba. Next base: position 93,188 of record NZ_VFQC01000003.1, on the reverse strand, counting down.
TCTCGAAGCCGGTCTTGTCGATGAAGTCACGGCGGACCGGGTCCTGCAGGTCCTCCTTCCAGTCGATCTTGACGGCGCCGGGGATGTGCCCCTTGTCGTAGGCCGTGGTGTCCTCGTCCACCTCCACGAGAACGACGTTGTCGTCGTTGAGGTGGGCCTCGACCCAGTCGGCGTCCACGAGGGCGTCAGAGCGGCTCATACAGAACCTCCTCGATTCGTTGCATGTCAGCGGTGCGGGCCCGTTCCCGGCCGGGGGCCGGAGGGCCGCGGAACGGCGGTTCGGCGATCGCGGGACCGCTCGCGCCCGTCACGACGGCAGCGCTGGACGCTGGCTGTGGAACCGGGGCGGTCCGCCAGTGCTGGACGGGCAGCGGGGTGCCGCACCCGTTGGGCGAGCTGCATGGCGGGTTTCCAAGCTGCGCGAGCGGGTTCGGACAGCGGCGTAGGGAATGCGTCCGGTTACCGGGTGCGGGCGCGCTGGGGCGCCGCGGCATTCCGCTCTAGCGGGCAGCGAGACAGAGGGCGGTGGCGACGCGGCAGAAATCCACTGCCCGTCGCTTCGTCAGAAGTACCTCTGTCGCGGAAATCACGTTCCCGATAGTACGACGTGGCGGCCCGGATGTCACGGGTGGGCCGTCTCACACCGGGATCGCTTCCCCCAGTGCCGCGATGACGTCGGCCTTGCGGGGTTGGCCGCTCGCGCGGCGCGCCACACCGCCGCCGGCGTCCAGCACCAGCACCGTGGGGGTGCGTCGGATGTCGAGCTTGCGCATCAGCCCCAGGTGGGACTCCGCGTCGACCTCGACGTGGGCGACCCCCTCGACCATGGCACCGACCTCGGCCAGTATCCGGCGGGTGGCACGGCAGGGTTGGCAGAAGGCCGAGGAGAACTGCACCAGAGTGGCCCGTTCCCCGAGGTCGGCTCCGATATCCGTCGATGTCAGAACCGTCGTGTCCGCCATGTCCGTCATCGTCCTTCGCGCTCGGATCGGGGTACGCGCACGTCCACCGTAGGACGTGGGGCGCGGGGCGGCTACTGTCGCCGGTCGCCACCGACGAGCTGGACGTCCGAGCCCTCGGCCTCCACCTCGACCCCGTTGGGCCGGGTGTCGATCCCGGTGACCGTGAGGCCGAACGGAAGCGGCGGGACCGGGAGCGCGGCGGACAGCCGCTCCTCGGCGCTGGAGCCGATGTCGATCGGCGCCTCGCCCACCTCGACGTCCGAGGGGGTGACGCGCAGCGTGTCCTCCTCGACGGAGATCTCGAGGTCGGCCGAGACCGGGATGCTGTAGCCGGACACCGCGAGGTCCCCGCTGATCCGGGGCTGCCCGTCCTCGTTCTCGATGACGATGCCCTCCGGCAACCGCTTCTGCACCTCACTGTAGGGCAGCAGGGCCGTCGCCTCGGCGGTGCCGGCGACCGCCTCCGGTTCGCTCATCAGGGTCCCCAGCGGGGCCTCCACGTCGTTGGCGGTGATGTCCACCCGCTCCATCTGCACCTGCTCGACGGTGAGCGCCCCGGTCACGATGTTGATCTCGGAGTACTCCCCACCGACGGCCTGGGTCAGGAACGGGATACCCGCGATCGTGACCTCGGGTTCGGTGGACATCTCGTACTGCTGACTGACGCGTTTGGCGATCTCGTTCTGCGCGGCGTAGTGCAGCGCACGGTCCGCGACCACGACAACGATCAGTACGAAGACCAGGAGGACGAGGAACTTACGCATCGGGTTTCCAGCACGCTCCCGTTAAGTTGCGACGACCGCCAGGACTGGTTCTCCGGCCCGAGGCGGCACAGCGGACCGACCAAGCTCGGGAACCCGAAAGCAGCGTACTCTACGACGACCACCACGCGGATAACCACCGTGTGACGGTCACCTCGGCTCTCGAGGGCGCCGGAGACGCGAGCCACCACTCAGCGGGGCATGAGGAGCCCGGGCAGGTTCTCGGTGGCCGAACCGCCGGCCAAGGATAGTTCGATCACGTTCGTGGCCACGACACACCCCGAGGTCTGGCGGGCGAACTCCACGACGTGCGGCTGCTGCTCGTGCTCCTCCACCGCCAGCTCGTCCCGGTAGATGGCGTAGGTGATGCGCTGCGAGGGCGCGTTTCCCACGGTGTGGCAGGTGAACAGCAATGTGTCCGCCTCCCGCCGGGCGACCTCCTCGACGAGCTCGTCGGCGTAGTCGTCGAACGTGTCGCCGCGGCCCTCGGCGAGCGTGTAGATCGTGATGATCCCGCGCATCCGCGCGTTCCCGCCGGCGGGAGGCGGAGGCCCGTCGTGGTCCTCCTGCGGTTCGCGGTCCTCCTCGGCGCTTCTCCTGCGGCGTTTACCCCACACGGCGCCCTCCTGCTCGTCGTAGGCTTCGGCGGTCTCGTCCGGGTCGCCACCGGCCGTCTCGGCGTCGTCGGCCGGCGCGCGCCGGCCGCCCCGCCGGCGGGTCCGTCGTTCCCGGGGCGGTCTCAGCGCCAGCGTCACGGCCGTCCACAGGCACGCCGCGGCGGCCAGCAGCAGCAGCTGGTCAAGGATCCCAAGCTGGACCCGGCTGACCAGGACCTCCACGACCGCCGCCGTTCCCGCAAGCCCCAGCACCGTTCCCTGGTGGCGGGCGAACCTCGGCCGCTCCCGCGCCCGCAGCGCCACGGTGGCGCCGCACCCCAGGAACGCCGCCACCACGAAGGTGTGCACCAGGCCGAGCGCGGTGGCCGGGATGAGGTCGTAGTGCTGTGACATCGCCGGGTAGCTGTCACCGTACTGGCCCCGCAACCGGTCGGTGGCCAGGATCACCAGCGGAACCACCGTCAGCGTCGTCACGACCAGTCGGGTGCCGAACCGGATCCGCGGGGAGGCGAGAGCGTACTCGACGGCTCCCCACCCCAGCATCAGCGGCCCCAGTAGACCCACCCCGATCTGGAAGACGCGGAAGGTCAACGGCGAGAAGTCCAACATCACGCCGAAGAAGGCGACGCTCAGGGCCAGGGCGGCACTCGCCGCCGACACCGTCCACACGACCATGTGCACGCACGGGCTCTGGTAACAGCGTGCAACCAGCGCAGCTGTAGCGCTCCACCCCACCAGCGCGCACACGAATGCCAGTACTACCTCGCCCATCCCGACAATGATGCTGCACTGCCAGGACCGAACAGGAACAGGGCACCGGGACGGGCGCGCTGACCTCCCCCGGACTCGCAGCGTTGGCGGGAGAGCGCCCCACACACATGTGAGCTAGCTCACATGGATCACGGCCGTGTTCGTCGGGCGGAAAGGGCGGTTCCCGGAGAACATGGCCGGTACCCACCGCGCCGTCGGAACCGCGGCGACCGGGCGCCGACGGCCCGCACCCGTCACGCAGGGAGTAACCGAACGTATTCGACCGGCAGTACCCCCGAGCGGCCAGCCGCCGGCCGCGCCCCGGCCGCGGAACGCAGCGCGGCCTTCTTCGACATGGACAACACCATGGTACGGGGCGCCTCGCTCTACTACTTCGCGCGCGGGCTGGCCAACCGCGACCTGTTCGGCAGGGGCGACATGCTCCGGTGCGCCCTCGGCCAGGCGATGTTCCGGATCAGCGGCAGGGAACGGCTCCGCCACCTGCACGCGGCCCGCGACACCCTCCTCGCCTTCCTCTCCGGGCACGACACGCGCGAGTTCACCGCCCTGTGCGAGGAGATCTACGACGAGACGGTCTCCGACCGCATCTGGGAGGGGGCGCTTCGGCTGGCGCACGGCCACCTCGCGGCGGGACAGCGCGTCTGGCTCGTGACGGCCGCGCCCGTGGAGTTCGCGACCACCGTCGCGCGGCGTCTGGGATTCACCGGAGCGCTGGGGACCGTCGCCGAGACCGTCGACGGGGTCTACACCGGGCGGCTCGCCGACGACCTGCTGCACGGTCCCGTCAAAGCGCGGCGGGTGCGGGCACTGGCAGCACACGAAGGGCTCGACCTGCGCACCTGCGCGGCCTACAGCGACTCGGCGCACGACCTTCCGATGCTGAACCAGGTGGGCTTCCCCCACGCCGTCAACCCGGACGAGGAACTGCGCTCCCACGCCCGGGCGCGCGGCTGGCCCGTCCACGAGTTCCGCGCGCACCGCGGGAAACTACGGGCGGCGATCCCCGCCGCGGGCGCGCTCGCCGGCGCCCTGGCGGTGGGAGCGCTGCGGAACCGCGCCGGCGGCTCCGACGCGAACGGGCGCCCGCCCGCCGGCATGTGACTCAGTTCCCGCCGGCCGGGCTCCACGCGACCCCGGCCGCCCCCGGTGCGGGCACGGGCAGCGCCCCGGAGGCGCCGCGTTGGGCGAGGAACGCGTCGAAGGCCTCCTGGGAGGTGTAGGTGGGCGTCCACCCCAGGGCCCGCTCCGCCTTGGTGGCGTCCACGGTGTGCTCGCAGCACAGTGAGCGGAGACGCTCCGGCGAGTACGCGGCCCTCGCCCGCCGCGACAGCCCGCCCAACACGCGCAACCCCCGCTCGGGAACGGCGACGCCGGAACGCCCCGCCCTGCGCAGGCACTGGGACAGGGACATCGCCCCGGCCGCGGCGATGTCGAACACACCGGCGCGGTCGCCGAGCGCCGTCCTGCGCACGGCCTCCACCCCGTCGTCCTCGTGGATGAACCGCATGTAGGGGTCGAAGTCCCGCACGGTCGGGACGATCCTGCGGTCGAGGTAGTGCCGCAGCGGTGACTCCACCGACGGGCCGACGACGTTGGCGAACCGCAGCACGGCCACCGAGATGTCCGGGCGGCGGCGGGTCAGCCCCCGCGTGTAGCGCTCCACCCCGGCCGCGCCGTCCGCGCCCGCGGAGTACGGCCGCTCCCCCGCGGCCGCCGTTCCCTCCGGGTCCCGCGGGTGCGGACCGTCAGCGGCGGTGGCGTCGGATCCAACCACCAGCCGGCGCACGCTCTCGGAGCTCTGGCAGGCGGCGAGCACCTGCATCGTGCCGGTGGCGCTGTCCGACGCCCCGGCCGTGCCGGTCGGGGCGTCCGGGGCGGCCAGCCCCAGGTGGACGACCGTGTCCGCGCCGGAGTCGCGGATCAGCCGTCCCACACTGTCGCCGTGCAGCTCGGCGAAGGCGAAGCCGGCACCGCCGAGCGAGTGCTCGGGTCGTTCCCAGTCCACACCGATCACCCGGCTGACGCCCGGTTCGGCCTGGAGCTCGGCGGCGGCCCGCGCCCCCAGGTACTGGGAGACGCCGGTGACGATAAGAACACTGCCCATGGGGACACGCCTCGTTTCGTTGACGGGGGACACGCACGTTCGCAACTCGCGGTCGGACCGGCGGGGTCAGCCGGTGTCGCGAAGCTGCGTGCGTGTCCTCGCCACGAGTCTGCGGTGTCTCTTCTTCGCCATGCGCACACGGCGCATCTCTACCGTGGCTCCCACGGGACCACCTCTCGCGGATGCTGGTACGCGGCGCGGGGGACGCGCCAGAAGCGGACCGGTCGCCCGCCGTCGTGACGGGCGCCACCCGCCGGCCAGGTTACCCCCGGCGCACGGGTGCCGCACCGACCGCGGCCCGGCGCGTGTTCACGCCCCCGCGACGGCCGAACCGGAGCCGTAGAGCTCGGCGGCGGGTTCGCTGTAGCTCACGCTGACCACAGCGTCCCCCTCGAACCGCAGCGAGGTCACGCTGGCGAGGTTGCACTGGCGGCGGTGGTGCCACAGCCGCTTGTTCTCCGCCGCGCGGCGCACCACCCAGATCGGCAGCTGGTGGCTGACGCACACGGCTTCCCTCCCCCGCGCCTGCTGCCGGGCCTCGGTGATCGCCCCGGTCATGCGGGCGACGATGTCCGTGTAGGGCTCGCCCCACGAGGGCCGGAACGGGTTGTACAGCTTGGCCCAGGTCCGCGGTTGGGTGAACGCTCGCGCGCTGACGTTTCTTCCCTGAAAGGAGTTGGCCGCCTCGAGCAGGCGTTCGTCCGTCCGCGCCTGCATCCCGAACCTCCCGGTCAGCGCCTCGGCGGTCTCCTGGGCGCGTTCCAGCGGTGAGGAGTACACGGCGGCGATGTCCCGGCCGTCGAACCACGACGCGGCCAGCTCGGCCATGCGCGTGCCGCGCTTGCTCAGGTGGAAGTCGGGCAGCCGCCCGTACAGCACGCCGGCGGGGTTGTCCACCTCACCGTGCCGGAGGAGATGGACGACAGTGGTCGTGGTCATAACGGGCGAGCCGCCCCCTTCCCATCGCGTGTGTGGAGTGTCACCGCCACGCCGCCGGCGCCGCCCGCCCCGGGGTCGGGCCGGGGCGGTGCGCGGCGCTCGTGGCGGCCAGCGTCCGGCGACCCGGCCCTACTCGCCGGCTTCGGCCGCGGCCCGGGCCGCCTTCGGCAGGGCCGAGACGACCCGGTCGACCGCGGCGTCGTCGTGGGCCGCGGAGAAGAACCACGCCTCGAACGCCGCCGCCGGCGGGTACACACCCTGTTCCAGCAGCGCGTGGAAGAACGCGGCGTAACGCTTGGTGTCCTGCGCGCGGGCATCGTCGAAGTCGGCGACGTCGGCGTCGGTGAAGAACACCGTGAACAGGTTCCCGCCGCGCTGCACGCGGTGCGGCACACCGGCGGCGCTCAGCTCCTGCTCCGCGGCGTCCGCCACCTGCTCGGCGACCCGGTCGATGTGCGCGTAGACCTCGGGGGTGGCGTTGCGCAGGGTCGCCAGTCCGGCGGCGGTCGCCAGCGGGTTCCCGGACAGGGTCCCCCCGTGGTAGACGGGGCCGGCCGGCGACACGAGGTCCATGAGGTCGGCACGCCCGCCGAACGCGGCGGAGGGCAGCCCGCCGCCCATGACCTTGCCGAACGTCACCAGGTCGGGGGCGAGGCCCTCCAGGCCGTACCAACCGCCCGCGCTGACCCGGAAGCCGGTCAGGACCTCGTCCAGCACGAGGAGCGCCCCGTTGGCGTGCGCGGTCTCCTTCAGGCGGGCGTTGAAACCGTCCCGCGGCGGGACGACGCCCATGTTCGCGGGACACGCCTCGGCGATCACGCAGGCGATGTCGTCGCCGTGCTCGGCGAACGCGCGCTGGACCGCCCCGATGTCGTTGTAGGGCAGCACGATCGTGTCCGCCGCCGTACCCGCGGGAACGCCGGGCGAGTCCGGGAGGCCGAACGTCGCCACCCCGGAGCCGGCGGAGGCCAGCAGCCCGTCCACGTGGCCGTGGTAGTTGCCGGCGAACTTGATGACCTTGGTGCGGCCGGTGGCGGCGCGCGCGACCCGGATGGCCGACATGGTGGCCTCGGTGCCGGAGCTGACCAGCCGCACCTTCTCCGCGGGGGTGCGCGCGGTCATCTCCTCGGCGAGCTCCACCTCACCCTCGGTGGGGGCGCCGTAGGAGGTACCGCCCGACACGGCCGCGTGCAGCGCCTCGGTGACCGCGGGGTGGGCGTGGCCCAGCAGCATCGGTCCCCAGGAGCAGACCAGGTCGACGTAGGTGTTGCCGTCGGCGTCGGTCAGGTAGGGGCCCTGCGCCGAACGGATGAACGGCGGGGTCCCGCCCACCGCGCCGAAGGCGCGTACGGCGGAGTTCACCCCGCCCGGGATGACGGAACCGGCTCGGTCGAACAGCTCAACGGAAGTCTGATGTGTACCCACACTCCCAGTGTGTCACTCGCGCGCAGCACACCGGCAACGCGTGTCCCGACCACCACTTCCCTGTCACCCGGGTGGCCCGGCTGTCCGGTAAGCGGGATCCTCGCGATGTGGACTCCGGAGGGTGGTGCCCGCCACGGCCAAGGTGACGGAGGCGGGATCCACACAGTCCCGTCTGGGACCAAGTAGGCGTGGCCGCCTTACACTGCTACAGAGAGGCACTGGGTGTGCACGTCGAACGCGTCGTCACAGCCGTCACGCACGTCTTCCTTGTGCGTAGCGACCACCACCGTGCACCCCTCGTGCGCCATCTGGCGCAGTGTGTCGATGACCATACGCCCGTTGCCCTCATCCAGCGCCCCGGTCGGCTCATCGGCCAGAACCAGGGAGGGCTGCTTGACCATAAGACGGGCCAGCGCGATGCGCTGCTGCTCACCACCGGACATGCGATGCACTTTCTCGCCCCCGCGCCCGGCCAGACCTACCCGTTCCAAGGCGTGGGCTTGGCGCTCGCGGTCGCGCCTAGCCAAATCCAGGTTCTGTCTGACCGTGGCGTTCTCCATCAGGGCGTAGTTCTGGAACAGGTACCCCAGGTGGGCCTTACGGAAGCGGCGCCGTCCCCCTGCGCCCAGGTGGGTCAGACTCTTCTCACCGTGCAGGATGTCACCACTGCTCGGCTTCTCCAACAGCCCGAGGCAGTTGAGCAGAGTGGTCTTGCCCGACCCCGAGGGACCTACCAGGGCGAGCATCCGCCCGGAGGGAAGCGTCAAGTCGACGCCCTGCCACAGGGTGCGCTCACCGAAGGACTTGGTCAGTTGGGCAGTACGGATCACGGGTGGGCTCCTTAAACCTGGGAAGCGCCTTCGCGGACAATACGACGATGGAACAGGACGAGTGCGCCGATAGTGATGAGCAGTGATACCAGAGCTATCCCTCCGGCGTAGAACGGTTCGGCGCCGCTGACGTTCATCGCCTTGGGTGGCGTCGGAGCCGTCGGGTCGTTCGCGGCCGCCAGAGCGTTGAGGGCGTCCCAGGTAGCCCAGCCGGTGAAGGCCACCGCGATAGCCACCTCGATCGTCAGTAGTCTGCGGTGTGTGGACAGAAAACCCCATCCACTGATGTGGCGGGCGAAGATGGCCTGGGCCCGGGTGCGCACGTGGATGATGCACGCGGCCACAGCGGTCAGCACAAGCACGGCCCCAGCACCCACAAGATTGAATGACTCGGTCCGCAGGGTGACTAACGTGTTGGCGTGCTCCTTCAGTGCGCTGGTAGTCAGCGTCTCGACTATGGAAATGTAGCGGGAGACTTTCGGATTCTCGGCACGGAACTCCTCGACCACCCCTGGTGTGGGAAAAACGGTCGCCCGGCTACTCATGTGACTGACGTAGGCGGAGTCGGAAAGCACATCGCCGTTGGGCAGGGCGATAATCACCGGGTCGCGCATGAGCGGCAGGGATCTCGGCCCGTTGTGGCCGCCCGAACCGTAGGTGAACAGTGTCTGGTCATTAGCGGATGGCAGGACGTTCACGTCAAATTCGCGGTCGGATTCGCCGTTCACGCCAAGCCAGTTGTCCGTGAAGCCCTGAACAAGTTCGTCGCTGTGGGCCGAGGCCGACTCCGGGACGATGACCCGGATATCTTCGCCAGCGCCGTAGCGCTCCCCCGATGGGGAGACCACTTCCTGCTCGTCTAGGTAGGTGTCGTTGACGACCAGAATCGGGGCGTCCGGACCGGGTGCACGCTCATTGGAAGGGTTTGCGGACAGCAGTTCGAACGGAGGGACGTCGATGACTAGAACCATGTCTCCGTCGTTGTCGACCTTTCGCAGCCACGGCCCCAGCTCCTGGTCGACCGCATCGGCGTCCGACCAACCGTAGTTGGCGCTCAGGGCAGGACGGGAGGTGTCCCCATACTGCTCGTAGATCTCCAGACCAGCGGCCTGTTCACGCGCATTCTGGGCAGCGGTGACCACACCGGTGGCGATCACCAAGGTCAGCACCAACACCGGCACCCGCACCAGATAGATCGACACGGTAGCGCTACGTACAGGAAGGCGACCCTTGAGCGCGGGAAGGATAGCTGTAGTGTGGACCAAGCCGAGCATGCCGGCGTGCACCAGCAGGCACGGGATCGCGAGGATCCCCAGGAACGTCCCTACCAAGGTCAGGTAGAAACCGATCTGACTCCACCCGTTGTACAGACCGAGGAAGGCCAGAACGGCGACGGCCGCTACCGGCAGGGCCAGGGCATACATCCGGGTAACGCCGGCCAAGTCACGACGCAAGATTTCCGCATAGGGGTGGCCTTGCAGGCGCATGACCGCGTAGCCACGCGAAGCTAACAGGACCCCTGCACCGACAGCGACCGCACTGGTGAGTAGCGCCACGGCCACGAGGTTGAACAGGCGCCCGTCAGCGAAGAAGTGCCGCAGCTGGGTGACCTGTGTTCCCGATGCCTCGTGTAGCCCCTGTTCGGCTAACGCTTCCCGCAGAGCCGACTCGGCCTCCGGCGGACCGAACACGAGATAGTGGCCTTTGGGTCCCACCTCTCCAAAATCACCGATGGGGTGGGTTTCCACGTTGAAGCTCCGGCTGAAGGACGGATAACCCTCCTCCAGCCAGTTGGCGTACCGGGAGTCGGAGTCCGAGACCGCAAGGTACATGTGGGCCCGCGAGGATGGCTCGTGGGTGTCCAGAATGGTGTAGCCAATCGCAGCATCGTACTCGTCGGCAACCTGCTGCACGCTACGCGCAACCTCATCGTTGTCGTGGCCCCCCTCGTCTTGCGTGATCCACACCAGTTCCGAGTCCTCGAGAACATACATGGTCTGCTCAGCGGTAGCCGCGAGCATGAAGGCGATGAGCGTTGCGAAGGCGATACAGGCCGTGTAGGCCAATATGAGAATGCGGTTCGGCACCAAAGGGTCCTGGGAGACGAATAGGAGGCTCGCCAACGATAATCTGTCGACGAGCCCGCTGAATAGAAAAAGATCAACAGGTGTTGCGCCAGTAACTCTGGTTATTTCCCACGACGCAGACCGTAGCTACCTCGAACCAATTCCCAGCCCCGTCTTACCTCGTACGGCAGTCGTTCCCACAGCGGTGAAACCGTGACAGTCGACCGCATGGCAGTAGTCCAATTAAACCGGAATCGAATACGTGACCCATATATTCCATGATTCCATTCACTACCATTGACATAATCCGTAGCAGCAATACTGGACGTTCCGGCCACAACACATGCTGCCAGAAAGCGAGTTAGGGAAACCGTCTAACCGAGTCTACCTATTCTCCTCGAATCAGCAGGTTTTATTCCAGTAAGTCTGGTTGTTCGCCCAGGCTTCAGGGGCACTGGCATATGATGTGTACCCAGCACTGGCCTCATCACGGTCCGTGTAAGTTCCCACAGCAGTGGACCCATGACAGACAGAATTGTGGTAATATGACGAGTAGACGTCACCATCGGAAAAACCGTGTGACCATACCCCGCCACCGACATGGTCGGTGGCGGCCACGACAGCACCGGCGCTCCCGAATGACAGCCCGACAACAATACCGGTTATTGCGGTAGCTCGTCTCACAAAGGACTTCATGTACAATCCTTAATAGGTAAATAGGTAATTTATCAAAAGCACGACCAAAGAAAAGGAATTTATTCAAAACATAAAAACCTTATATTCGAAATATTCTCAGCCCGACAACCCCTCGCATTGCTGGTTATTAAACAATTACTGAAAACGGTAACAATCATAGCGAAAGAAACACAACCTCCCATCACCTGCACTGATAGCTGAATCCAGGAAAAACGTAGCTATTCACGCTATTTCTGGAATTCAGACATAACGGGCAGGTCGTCGCTGATGTCGAAAAAAAGCGCCTGCGCAACAGCGGTCAACGGCATGATCGAGCCATGCCTTCCCCTTCTTCTGACGCGTCGCTTGAGCAGCTACTCGCGCGCGCGGAGAAGCTGGAGGCCGAGAATACGCAGCTCAAGCGGGAGAACGCCGAGTTGAAGCAGTGGCTGAGTCTGGACTCCACTACCTCGTCCAAGCCGCCCTCCAGTGATGGTCCGGCCGAGCCCACCCCGCGCTCGTTGCGCACCCGTTCGGAGAGAAAGCCCGGCAAGCAGCCCGGCGATGAGGGCACCATCCTGTGCCAGACCGGCGAGCCTGACCAGGCCGTGAAGCACTACCCAGCACATGTGAGGGCTGTGGGCCCCCTATTTTCCGGACAGGGTGCCCCCACACACCGCATCATCCGCCGAACCCGCCCACTGCTGGACGCCATCGAACACATCCCCCACCCCACCGACACCCGCCTGAGAGCCCCAGCCGACATCACCAACCACGCGGCCAACACCGACTAACGGACGAAGCCAAATGGCCAAGTTATTTTCCGGCAACCCCTAACTACCCGGCGTTGGGGGAACCCCAACGACTGCTTCACTCGCTCGCTCGATCCCCCTGGGATCGCATGACCAGCAGATACGACAGCCAACTCAGAGGATGAAATCGCCCTGGCGACACCTTCCACGGACGCGGAAGTGGAATGGACGTCCCCCGCGCCACGGCGCCCCGACGCGCGCGCCACCGGACCGGCCAGTAACTTGGGGCCACCGTTGCCAACCGTGAGGAGTGCCATGACCACCAACGTCGCCACCGCGGACCTGATCGACGCGCACGGGGACGCGATCGCCAGCTGCGCGACCCAGTTCCGGCAGTTCGGGGCGCGGACCACCTTCCACGGACCGGTCGCCACGGTCCGGTGCCACGAGGACAACGGCCTGGTGAAGGAGCTGCTGCACCAGCCCGGGCAGGGCCGGGTCCTGGTGATCGACGGCGCGGGTTCGCTGCGCAGCGCCCTGATGGGGGACCTGATCGCCGAGGCCGCGGCCGGGAACGACTGGGCCGGGGTGGTCATCCACGGGGCCGTCCGGGACGTCGCCACGCTCGCCGGCATCGACCTGGGGATCAAGGCGCTGGGGTCGAACCCCCGCAAGTCCGCCAAGGCCGGGGCGGGCGCCCAGGACGTCCCCGTCACCTTCGGCAACACCGTCTTCACCCCCGGCTCCTGGCTGTACAGCGACGAGGACGGCATCGTCGTCAGCGCCACGGAGCTTCCCCTGGAGGGGTGACCGACCGCCCCGGGGCCGCGTTCCGGCAGCCGGCCCGCTGACGGCTCCCGCGTCACCGCCGCGCGGACGAGCGATTCCGCTGCCCCCGGCGAACCCGTCCCACCGGTGCCCTGGGGGTATCGGCCGTGCTTGTGGGAGCACGCGACATTCGTGTTTCCCCCCGACCACACCGGGCCTCTAGCGTCGGTGCCGTGGCCACACGAAGGCCACTGACCAGCACCGGAGTGACAGAAGAGGGGGCCGGCATGGCTGGCAAGCTGCAGGACAAGGTCGTGGTGCTCGGCGGGGGCGCGAAGAACCTGGGCGCGCTGTTGGCCACGACCTTCGCCAACGACGGGGCGAAGGTCGTGGTGCACTACCACAGCGACTCCTCGGCCGACGACGCGGACAAGACCGTCAAGGCGGTGCAGGAGGCCGGGTCGCGCGCGGTGGCGGTGCAGGGCGACCTGACCCGGGTGGCCGACGTGCGGCGGCTGTTCGACACCGCGGTGGACACGTTCGGCGGCGCGGACATCGCGGTGAACACGACCGGGATGGTGCTGCGCAAGCCGATCCTGGAGACCACCGAGGAAGAGTACGACCGCATGTTCGGCGTCAACGCCAAGGCGGCGTACTTCTTCATCCAGGAGGCCGGACGGCGGCTCAACGACAACGGGAAGATCATCAGCCTGGGAACCTCGCTGCTGGCCGCGTTCACCGACGGCTACTCCACCTACGCGGGGGGCAAGGCCCCGTTGGAGCACTTCACCCGCGCGGCGGCCAAGGAGTTCGCCGACCGCGGCATCTCGGTCAACACCGTGGCGCCCGGCCCGATGGACACCCCGTTCTTCTACCCGCAGGAGACGCCCGAGCGGGTGGAGTTCCACAAATCCCAGGCCATGGGAAACCAGCTCACCCGGATCGAGGACATCGCCCCGATCATCGAGTTCCTGGCCACCGACGGGTGGTGGTTCACCGGGCAGACGATGTTCCCCAACGGTGGCTACACCACCCGCTGAGGGAAGGCAGGACGGTGCGGGCGGCACGCGGGGGCTGCCGTCCGCACCGCACGCGCCTCCCGGGAAGCGCCCGGCCCCGGCCAGGCTCGCCCCGGGCGACCACCGACCAGCGCACCACGAACAGGACGTGCCGTGAGCCTGGACCTGCACAAACTGGAACACCTCGTCGCGGTCGCCGAGGAGGGCAGCTTCACCCGAGCGGCCGCCCGCCTGCACCTGTCCCAGCAGGCGCTGTCCACCTCGATCCGCGCCCTGGAACGCGAGGTCGGCGTCGACCTGCTCGACCGCGGCGGCAACACGGTCACGGTGCTGGACGCCGGCAACGCGCTGGTCGAGGACGCGCGCGTGCTGCACGGGGTCGCCCGCTCCGCGGTACAGCGCGTCCGCAGGATCGGCCGCGGGGAGGCGGAGACCCTGCGTATCGGCCACACCCCGGCCGTCACCGGCGAGGAGGTCGCCGCCCTGCTGAGCCGGGCCCACGCCGCCCGCCCCGAGCTCTCCCCCGAGGTCAACCAGCGCTACCCGCACGAGCTCACCCAGCAGCTCGTCGACGGGGAGCTGGACATCGGCCTGTGCCGCGCCATGACCGGCGCGCACGGCCTCGTCCGCAACGTCCTGACCCACCACCGCCTGCACGTGGCCGTGGCCGCGGACCACCGCCTCGCCGGGCGTGACACGGTCCAGCTGGCCGAACTGGCGGAGGAGCCCATCATGGTCTGGGGCCACCCGGGCAGGTCCGGCTACACCGACCTACTCGTCGACCACTGCCGTCAGGCCGGGTTCGAGCCCCACGTCCGCCGCACCCCCATCCAGGGCACCCCGCCGGTCAACGCCGTCCTCGGCACCGACTGCGCCGCATTCGTCACCACAGCTCCCGGACCCGCGGCCGGGGGGCGGGTCCGGGTCCTCGACCTCCAGCCGCCCCGTTTCGTGCCGCTGTACGCGCTCTGGCCCCAGCACACCACCAGCCACGCCCGGGACGCCTTCCTCGCCACGGCGGCCGGGTGAGGTAGGTGTACTGGCCGTGGGCTGGAACGTCGCATCCCTTCGCACAGCGAGCAGACGCGGTCAGACCGCGATGGACATCGGCGGCGGTGACTGCGCCGGCATCACCCGCGGCACTCCTATCGCCGACGAGCGCACCTGCATAGTAGCCGGGCGGACAGCCGATCCGGACACGCCAGGTATCCAACGCTGTGACAGACCTGGTTTCCGGGCCGCTCCCGGATCACGGGGCGGGACCAAGGACAGCGCTCTCCTGGCCATCGGTAGACCCGGTCCCCGTCCCGGGTTCTGCCGCGTCTCTTGCGCGGGATCCGACCGCCAGGCGGCCCAGGGGTCGATCAGCTCGATGCCGGCACTGGAGAAGTCCCTGGTGTTCCGGCTGGCGCATGAGACGCCGCACCCCGGCCGGAAGCTCGGCGAGGGTGACCGTGGTGATGGCGACCTCGCCGGTGAGCGATTCCAACCACTCGGGGACCCGGACACCAGGCTGCCGGCGGAAGACCTCCGAGATGACATTGGTGCCGAGGACGACCGCTCGAACGCACACTGTGCTGTCCGTGCACTGATCACGGCTGATCCACCGGCAGCGCAGAAGCCACCCAGCGCTGTCTAGCCCATGACGTCGGTGAGGACGTCCAGCACGGTGATGGGGTCGGGCAGCGCCACCGGGGCCGCGCCGTCGCCCGGCGGGCGGATCCAGGAGGCGTGGTCGCCGCTCGGCAGCCGGGACGGGGGCGCGAGCACATAGCTGTCCCGGCAGTGCCACCGCAGCCCGGGGGTCTCCCGGACGGTCTCCGGGAAGCAGTCGAGGTGGCAGGACCACCACTCGTCCTCGTCGGTGGGGGAGCGCGTCGCGACGAAGAACAGGTAGCGGCGTCCCTCCATGCGCGCCACCGGCCCCGGAACCACACCGTTCGAGTCCATGCGGGCGAGCGCGTCCGCGCCGGTCCTCGCGGGGACGTCGAGAACGTCGAACACCCTGCCGGTCGGCAGGATCACGTTCGCTTCCGGGGTGGCCGTCCACCACCGGTTCAGGGTCTCCGGCGCGGTGTTGGCCTCCATACGCCACGCCGCCGACATCGGGTGCGCCGCGGGGTCGGGACAACCGATCCGGTCGCAGGCGCACGACCGGCCCTTGGCCGCGGGTTGGGCGCCGCGGCACACCGGCCACCCCAACGCCGCGTACCCGAGTGCCGCACCCAGCCTGCTGTTCACCGCCTGCCGGCGCTTGCGTCGGGGTACGACGCTGGCCATGGCTGCCCCCTTCTCCGGTCGCGTCCGCGGGCCGGTGCCGGTCTCCTCCCGGCCGGGGCCCGCGGCCGACCGGGAGCGGGTTCTCCCGGTTACCGCAACAGCCTGGCGGCTTCGGCGGCCCAGTAGGTGAGGATCTGGCGGGCGCCTGCCCTCCGGTAGCTGACCAGGCTCTCCAGCACGGCGCGCTCCCGGTCGACCCAGCCCTGGCGCGCGGCGGCCTCCACCATGGCGTACTCCCCGCTGACCTGGTAGGCGGAGACCGGGACGGTGGCCGTGTCGGCGATCCTCGCGATGATGTCCAGGTAGGCCAGCCCCGGTTTCACCATCACCATGTCGGCGCCCTCCCCGATGTCGAGCTCGGCTTCGCGCAGCGCCTCGGTGGCGTTGGCCGGGTCCTGCTGGTACCCGCTGCGGTCCCCGAACTGCGGGGCGCCCTCCGCCGCCTCCCGGAACGGTCCGTAGAACGCGGACGCGTACTTGGCGGCGTAGGCCAGGATCGCCACGTCGGTGTAGCCCGCGTGGTCCAGCGCCGCGCGGATCGCGCCGACCTGGCCGTCCATCATCCCGCTCGGCGCGACGACCTGGACGCCGGCGTCGGCCTGCGCCACGGCGATGTCCGCGTACCGCTCCAGGGTCGCGTCGTTGTCCACGTCGCCCGAGAGCGTGAGCAGGCCGCAGTGTCCGTGCGAGGTGTACTCGTCCAGGCAGAGGTCGGCCATCAGCACGGTGTCGTCGTCACCGAGCTCCGCGGAGAGGTCGCGCAGGGCCTGCTGGACCACGCCGCCCGGGTCGTCCGCGGCCGACCCCCGCTCGTCCTTGTGCGCCGGGATACCGAAGAGCATCAGCCCGCCCACGCCGGCCTCCACCGCGTCCAGCGCCGCCGCGCGCAGGCTGTCGCGGGTGTGCTGGACGACGCCCGGCATGGACTCCACCGGTTGCGGCTCGTCGATGCCCTCCTTGACGAACATCGGCAGGATCAGTTCCTCGGGCCGCGGCCGCGTCTCGGCGACCAGGCGCCGCAGCGCGGGGGTGCGGCGGAGCCTGCGGGGGCGGGCTGCCGGGTAGCGGGCGCTCATCCGGGGGCTCTTCCTCTCACTGGAGTGGTCGGTACTGGTGGGGCTCACCCGTGCAAGGCGGGGTCACATACTCTTGCGCCGCCGGCCGCGGCGTTTCTGGCTGGGTTTCAGCACGGGCTTGCCCGCCGCGATGGCTTCGGCGCGCTGGTTGGCACCGTACTCGGAAAGGGCCTCCGCCAGTGCGGAAACGGACGGTTTCGGCGCGACGACGTCGACACGCAGCCCGAACTCCTCGGCGGTTTGGGCGGTCTTCTCCCCGATAACGGCGATAACGGTGGTGTTGTGCGGTTTGCCCGCGATGCCGACCAGGTTGCGCACCGTGGAGGAGGAGGTGAACAGCACGGCGTCGAACCCGCCGCCCTTGATCGCCTCGCGTGTGGCGGCCGGCGGCGGCGCGGCACGCACCGTGCGGTAGGCGGTGACGTCGTCGACCTCCCAGCCGAGGTCGCCCACTCCCGCCGCCAGGGTCTCGGTGGCGATGTCGGCCCGCGGCAGCAGCACCCGCTCGATCGGGTCGAGCTCGGCGTCGTAGGGCGGCCACACGTCCACCAGCCCCGAACTGGACTGCTGGTTCTCCGGCGGCGTCAGGTCCGGCTGGATGCCGAACTCCCGCAGCGCGGCGGCGGTCTGCTCGCCGACCGTCGCCACCTTGACGCCGGCGAACGCGCGGGCGTCCAGCCCGTAGTCCTCGCACCGCTCCCGGATCGCCTTCACCGCGTTGACCGACGTGAACGCGACCCACTGGTACCGGCCGGTGACCAGGCCGCGGACGGCCCGCTCGATCTGCTGCGGCGTGCGGGGCGGTTCCACCGAGATCGTGGGAACCTCCTCCGGCACGGAGCCGTAACTGCGCAACTGCTCGGACAGGCTCGCCGCCTGTTCCTTGGTGCGCGGCACCAGGACGCGCCAGCCGAACAGGGGGCGCGTCTCGAACCAGGACAGCTCCCGCTGCTGGTTCACCCCCTCACCGACGATGAGGGTGGCCGGGGAGGTGACGTGGTACCCCTTGGCGTCGGCGGACTTGAGGTCCGTGGTGAGCCGGGAGAGCGTGGAGACGACGGTGCTCTGCTCCGTCGTACCGCCCATGCGGGTCACCGCGACCGGGGTGGTGGCCTCCCGGCCTCCCGACACGAGCGCCTTGCACACCTTGTCGAAGCTCGGCGCCGCGCCGGCGGTGTTCTCGCCCCACCGCGCGTCGGGGAACATCACCACCAGGGAGGCGTTGCCGTGGGCGATCCGCTCCCAGTCCAGGTCGGGGTCGTTGGCGTTGACGACGCGCAGCTCACTGACACCGTCCGGCATCAGCGGGACACCCGCGAAGGTGGGCACGGACGTCGCGGCGGACAGGCCGGGCACCACCTCGAACCCGACGCCGGCGCGCTGGCACGCCGCGGCGAGCCGCCCGCCGCCGCAGCCGAACAGCGGGTCACCGCTGTACAGCCGCACGACGTTGTCGCCCTCCTTCGCGCGGGACACGGTGAAGGCGTCCACGTCCTCGCACTCGTCCGGGTGCACCACGGTGACGTCGGCCGGACAGTGGGTGAGCAGCGCCTCGCGGTGTTTCGCCAGTTCCGGGCTCGGCTCCTGGACCATGCAGACCACGTCGGCCTTGGCGAGGACGGTGACGCCCCGCAACGTCAGCATCTCCGCGCCGCCCGGTCCGGCCCCCACGAGGAAGACCTGGCCCACCGAGGGCGCGGCCGGGGTCTCGGGCCGCTCCTCCTGGTTGTCACTGTGCGGATTCACTGTGTGCTGGCTCCTCAATTCTCCGCTTCCGGCGCCTGCCCGACCAGGATCGGGGCGGGTGGCGCTCGCTGTCTCAGCCCGACGCGGCGTCGGCCACGATACGGTCCGCGCCCTCACCGATCATCTCGCCGGCCAGCTCCCGTCCGAGGTCAGCTCCGGTACCGGCCGCTTCCGCGTCCGGCCGCAACGCGGTGGTGCGTTCGCGCCGTATCGCCTGGCTGCCGTCGGTGGCGACGACGACGGCACTCAGCCGCAGCCAGTCGTCGCCCACCTCGGCGTAGGCGCCCACGGGCGCAGCGCAGCCGGCCTCCAGCTCGGCCAGGATGGTGCGTTCGGCCGTCACCGCGGCCCGGGTGGGACCGTGGTCGACCGCCGCGAGATAGCCCAGGTCGTCGGCGGCGCGGCCGGTGGTGCACTCCACGGCCAGCGCCCCCTGCCCCGGGGCGGGCAGCATGCGGTCCGGACCGAACACGTCGGTGACGCTGTCGGTGCGCCCCACCCGGGTGAGTCCGGCGTAGGCCAGGACGACGGCGTCGACTTCCCCCGAGGAGACCTTGCCCAGCCGCGTCTCCGCGTTTCCGCGGATCGGGACGAAGGTGAGGTCACCGCGCAGCGCGGCGAGCTGGGCGGACCTGCGCGGCGAGCCGGTTCCGATCACCGCCCCGGAGGGCAGCTCGTCGAACGAGAGGCCGTCACGGGCGCACAGCGCGTCGCGGGGGTCGTCGCGGCGGGTGATGGCGGCCAGGGTCAGGCCCTCGGGGAACGCGGTCGGCAGGTCCTTGAGGGAGTGCACCGCGAAGTCGACGTTGCCCGCCACGATCTCGTCCCGCAGGGCGTTCACGAACACGCCGGTGCCACCCAGCTGGGTGAGGTTCGCGTTCGTGGTGTCCCCGGAGCTGGTGATCTCCACCAGCTCCACGGGGGTTCCGGAGGCCTCGGTGAGGGCGTCGGCGACGATGCGCGACTGCGAGGTGGCCATGGTGCTGCGGCGGGTGCCGAGCCGGGCCGGGGCGGGTGTCACGGGTTTCCCTCCCCATTCGCGGGGTGTGTGGACTCCGCCCGGCTCACCGCGTCCGGTGCGGCGGGGTCGAGGGCGAACAGCTCCCGCAGCGCGGCCTCGTAGGAGTCCCCGTCCGGACCGGCCGCCAACTCCTTCACCCGCACCGTGGGGTGGTGCAGCAGCTTGTCGACGACGCGCCGCATCGCGTTGGTGACCTCGCCGCGGGTCTTCTCGTCGAGGTCCGGCAGGCGCCCGTCGAGCCGTTCCAGTTCGGCGTCCAGGACGGTCTTGGCCTTCGTGCGCAGCGCGACGACGGTGGGCGCGACCAGGTCGGCGCGACGCACGGTCTGGTACTCGGAGACCTCCTCGTCGACGATCTCGCGGACGACGGAGAGCGCGCCCGCGCGTCCGGAGGTGTCGTCGGCCCCCGCGTCGGCGGCCTGCCGCAGGTTCTCGATGTCGACCAGGCGGACACCGGGCAGGTCGCGGACCCCCGCGTCGACGTCGCGCGGGAGCGCGAGATCGAGGAACACGAGCGGGTGGGAGTCCGCACGTCCGGTGAGGGCCTCGGAGACCTCCGCGCCGGACAGCACCAGTTCCTGGGCGCCGGTGCAGGACACCACCAGGTCCACCTCGGACAGGACGCCGGAGGCCTCGTCGAACGGGACGGCGTGGCTGCTCATCGGCTCGTAGGCCTCGGTGAGGCACTCCGCCAGGCGCACGGCCCGGTCGTGGGTGCGGTTCGCGACCGTGACGGCGCTCGCGCCCTGCCGGGCGACCGTGTTGGCGGCCAGCGCGCTCATCGAGCCGGCGCCGAGCACCAGCACCCGCAGTCCGGTGAGCGGCTGCGGCTGCGGCACGGCGGCGGCGACCTCCTCCGCGCCGCCGGCGGGGCAGCCGCCCGCCTCGGTTTCCGGTAGGGCGCCCGCCGCCGCGGCACCGCCGGCCTCGGGGCGCAGGTGCCGCAGCGCCACGGTCAGGCCCAGGTTGACCATGTCGGCGCCGGCGTGGTCCAGGTGGGTCTCGGTGTGGGCGCGTTTACCGACGCGCAGTGCCCGCTGGCCGAGGTCGTTCAGCGCGCGGCCGATGGTGCCCGCTTCCTGGGCGTCCTTGATGGCGTCGCGTACCTGGCCCAGGATCTGCCCCTCGCCGACCACCATCGAGTCGAGGCCGCAGGCCACGGAGAACAGGTGCTGGACTGCGCGTTCCTCGTAGTGCACGTAGAGGTGCGGGGACAGCTCGTCCAGCGGCACCCCGCTGTACTGGGAGAGCAGCTCCGTGACGGTGGTCACGCCTGGGTGGAACCTGGCCACGTCCGCGTGGATCTCCGTGCGGTTGCACGTCGAGACCATCATCACTTCGTTCACCGTCGCCGCGTTGGACATCTCCGACATGGCCTTACGGCGGGTCTCGTCGTCCAGAGCGACACGCTCCAGTAACGCCACGGGCGAGCTACGGTGGCTCAGCCCCACGGCGAGGACACTCATCTGCACTCCAATGCGGATACTTCCACGGCACTCCGTTCTCTTGACCGTCGCACACGTGGTGAGCCACGCGCGGGCGGGTCCGGTTTGACGGTCATGACGTGTCGTCCTGGGGCTCGATCCATCCCGGGCTGAGATGGCCGTCGGCCTTCCGCTGCTCGTGGAAGGCCAGGATCTGCAGCTCGATGGACAAATCGACCTTACGCACTTCGACGCCCGTGGGCACGTTGAGCACGACCGGGGCGAAGTTCAGCACACTGGTGACACCGCTCTCGACGAACCGGTCACACACGCTCTGCGCTGTCGACGCGGGGGTGGCCACCACCCCGATCGATATCCTCTCGGCCGCAACAACGTCCTCCAACGTGTCGATATGCCCGACGCTGATACCGGCGACCCTGTCCCCCACCACGGAGGTGTCCGCGTCCAGCAGGGCGGCGATACGGAATCCCCGGGTACCGAACCCACCGTAGTTGGCCAGCGCACGGCCGAGGTTTCCGATTCCCACGATGGCCACCGACCAACCCTGGGTGAGTCCAAGCTCACGCGAGACCTGGTAGATGAGGTACTCGACGTCGTAGCCGACCCCGCGTGTCCCGTAGGAGCCCAGGTAGGAGAGGTCCTTGCGCAGTTTCGCCGGGTTCACGCCCGTGGACGCGGCGAGCGCGTCGGAGGAGACCGTCGGTGTTCCGCGCTCGTGCAGGCTCTGCAGAGAGCGCAGGTAGACCGGGAGCCGGGCGACGGTCGCCTCGGGTATTCCCCTGTCCCGGGGATGCGGTGTCGAGGGGGTCACGCGTGCGCTCCTGAGCGGCAGTCGTTACGACGATCTCGGTCGGGCCGGAGGGCAGGGCCCGGACCCTGTTCGGTGGACTCCTGTTCTCCCGCGCGAGGTCCCGACACCGCGTCCGCGGCGCTCCCGGTGTTCGACAGGATCGTTCTGCCTCCGTCCTCCGCCGTGCCAACGCGGCACCGGCCGCGCCGCCCGCGGCGGACGGCCGCCCGTCGAACAGGCCCAGCGCCGAAACGGCGTCGAACTCCGTCAGGAGCGCGCGCCCCATCTGTCAAGCCCCCGGCCGGAATGGATTGTGGCCACAGATTACGCCCTTGTGAAAGTACGCACAAAGTAGGTGCGCTCCGCTGCTTCCACCGGACACGCCCGGGATGTGGGGCCGGTCACGATGCCAGTGCCGCGCGCAGGCGGTCCTCGCTCACCCGCCAGAAGTCGTGCGGCTGCCCGTCCACGAACGTCACCGGGATCTTGTCCCAGTAGTCCTCCTGGTCCTCCTCGGAGGCGAGCGTGAGATCGCGCACTTCGTAGCCCACGCCGAGCTCGTCCGCCACCCGTTCGATCGTCGCCAGCGCCTCCTCGCACAGGTGGCAGTCCGGCTTACCGAGCATGGTGATCCGGGTCTTGGCCCGCCCTTTCCCCGTGTTCGCAACGCCCATGGGCTGTTCCTTCCTTCCTCGCAGCGCAACCGAACCGGGAGGGGCCGCGCTCATCCGCCGGCGAACGGCGGCAGCACCTCGACGACGCTTCCCTGGGCGAGCTCCACTCCGTCGTGGGGCCGCGTTCCCACCGGCTCCTCGTCCACGATGAACGAGGAGCGGTCCAGCACGCGCAGCAACCGGTCGTTGTCCGCGTGGGTGGCGCGCACCCGCGCCAGCGCGTCGGCCAGGGTCGGTCCGGTGCAGGGTTCCTCCGCCGTTCCGGCGGCTTCCTTCGCCGCGGCCCAGTACCGAATGGTCGCCCGTATCATCGGTCAGCTATCCTTGCATATCTCGGAGGCGAATCTACTCGAACAATCCTCACCGGGGGCAATGGCGCCTGCGGCGTCGTGGATCACCCTTCCAGCGGGATGGGATGACGGGAAGAGACGCATGAGTCATCTGCTGCTACTGACGAATTCCAACGAACCGTCGGACCACGTTCTACCCGCCCTCGGTCTGCTCCTGCACACCGTGCACGTGGCGCCTGCGGAGGCCGGAAGCCTGCTCGCCTCGGGCGGCGAGCCCACCCAGAAACCGACCGACGCCGTCCTCGTCGACGCGCGCGGCGAGCTGGCGCCCACCCGCGACCTGTGCCGGCTGCTGAGCACCACGGGTCTGGACTGTCCGCTCGTCGGCATCTTCACCGAGGGCGGGATCGCCGCCCTCAACACCGACTGGCACCTGGACGACTTCCTGCTCACCTCCGCCGGACCCGCGGAGGTCGAGGCGCGGTTGCGACTGTCGGTGGGCCAGAACGGCGCCAGGGCCGACGATCCGGACGAGATCCGCCGGGGCGACCTGGTCATCGACGAGGCCACCTACATAGCGCGGCTCCGCAGCCGGATCCTGGACCTGACGTTCAAGGAGTTCGAACTGCTGAAGTTCCTCGCGCAGCACCCCGGCCGGGTCTTCACCCGGGTCCAGCTGCTCCAGGAAGTGTGGGGGTACGACTACTTCGGGGGGACACGGACGGTGGACGTGCACGTGCGCCGGCTCCGGGCGAAGCTCGGCGCGGAGCACGAGTCCCTCATCGGAACGGTGCGCAACGTCGGTTACCGGTTCACCCCCGACACCGAGACGAAACCTCCGACACTGGAGTCACAGCAGTACGAGGAGGAGACCACGCCCGGGACGTCCCCGGACATTCCAGACCCGTTGGAAAGCGGCATCCTCGGAAGCTGAGACCAGGCTTTTTCCTGCTAAAACGGAAATCGCCGGCGTTAGGGGCTCGTCCTCGTTCCAGGAACCTCCTAGGATGCTGGGACACCGGTGGTGCGGCCCACCGCTCCCCGACGGTCACGGGCCGCACCGGTCGCGCCCAGCAGCAGCGTGAGCGGCGACGCGAGGAGGCCAGCCCCCATGTCCAGCACGGACCCGAAGCTTTCCCGAGCGACCCTGCGGAGAATGGCAGCCGTACCGATCGGCTCCCTGTTCATCGGATCGACCCTGGTCGCTCTGGCACCCTCCGTTGCCGCGTCCCCACCCGCGGTCGTCCTGTCCCCGGCGATCTCCTCCGTCGCCGCGGGTGAGACCGCCACGATGACGGCACGTGTCTCCGGACTTCCGGACACGACGTGCCTTTACGGGATCAGCGCCAGTGGCGGGTTCTCCGCCCAACCGTTCGACTCCGCGACCGCACCGGCGTCGACGGTGGTGACGGGGACCCCGCAGGAGGACGCGACGGTCACCGCCACCGTCACCTACGCCCCCGACGTACCCGAGGGCACCGCGTGTTCCGACGTCAGCGACGCCGACCGGGAGCAGGTCACCTCCTATCCGGCGACCGTCGCCGTCCCGGCCGGTTCCGGGGAGGACGGCTCCGGTGAGGAGACCGAGGCCCCCGACGACAACGGATCCGAGGAGGACGACTCGGACTCCGACGGGTCCGAGGACAGCGACGACGGGTCCGGCGACGGTTCCAACGAGGACTCGGACGAGGGCTCCGGGGACGGGTCCGAGGACAGCGAGGACTCCGGCGAGGGCTCCGACGGCGGCTCGGACGACTCCGGGGACGACTCCGACGGTTCCGGGGGCGACTCCGGAGAGGACACCGGGAACCCCGACGACAACGGATCCGAGGAGGACGGCTCGGACTCCGGCGAGGACACGGACAGTTCCGACGAGGAGTCCGGGGACGGGTCCGAGGGCAGCGAGGACTCCGGCGACCCGGGCCAGGGAACCGAGACCGGCGCCACCGACGAGACCGGCGGCACCGGCGACGAGGACGGGGACGCGGGGGACTCCGGAGAGACGGACGGACAGGGTTCCGGCTCCGGCGGCGACCACACCCCCGACAGCTCCGAGGAGGGAGACGAGAGCCCCGACGGCCAGCGCCCCTCCGGCCCCTCCCCCGAGCGGGGAACAACCCCCGACTTCTCCCTGCCGGACCAGCCGTTCTCCGACGACGGGCCGTCGCTGCCGACCGGCGACGCCGACCTTCCCTCCCTCGACTCGGCCCCGCCCGAGGACCTGGCGGAACTACCCACCGTGGATCCCGGCGAGAACGGCGACGGCGGCGCGGAGACGGACGAGGGCAACACCACGGTGGCCGCCGAGAACGACAGTCTCGCCACCTCCGCGGCCACTCCCGCCGTGCTGCTGCTCTTCATGCTGCTGCTCGTGCTGCTGTCGGCGCCGATGGCACCCGCGCGCCGGGTACGCACGGGTATCGCCAGCTACCAGGGACGCCGCCGCAGGAACTGACGTTCAGCGCCGCGGCGGACCCAGGGTGCTGGGTGCTGGGCGGAGGCCGCTCGTCGCGACCCGCGCACCCGCTCGCGTGAGCGGGTGCGGCACGTCCGGACGCGGCCCCGACGGCCGCAAGGTCGACGTGCGGGCGACATGACCGCTGCCGTCCCCTCCCCGTCGCCACCCGGCCGGAGGGCCCCGGCCGGGTGCCGTCCGACGGAGGCTGTTCGTCCGGCGCGGCACTGGACGCCGCGCAGCGGAACACCCGCGACTAGGCTCTGGTGCATGAGCTACGTCCACATCACCACGGAACTGAACGAGGAGGAGGCCGGGGCGGTCTCCGAGCTGGCCTCCTCCGCGCAGCGGCACGACGGGGTCGCTCCGCTGTCGGAGCAGACCCTGCTGCGGGTGCGGCACCCGCAGCCCGACACCTCCCGGTTCCATCTGCTCTACGAGGACGCCACGAGGTCCACGCTGCTTGGGGTGGCGTTCGCCGAACGCGTCCCCGGCTCGCCCGACTCCGGCGAGCTCGTGGTGGCGCCGGACCAGCGGCGCCGCGGTCACGGAGCCACGCTGCTGCGCTCCCTCTCCGCGGACGCCCCGCCCGAGGGTGCGCGGGTGTGGGCGCACGGGAGGCTCGACGGCGCCGCGGCGCTGGCCCGGTCGAGTGGCATGCAGCAGGTGCGCGGGCTGCTCAAGATGCGGATGCCGCTGCGGGGGGACTCCCGGCAGGCCGCTCCGGAGCTGGCCGAACCGGTGCTGTCCGGGGCCGGAGCGCGGTTGACCGTCCGTCCGTTCACCGTGGGCGCGGACGAGGAGGAGTGGTTGCGGGTCAACTCCGCCGCGTTCGCGGACCACCCCGAGCAGGGGCGGCTCACCCTGCAGGACGTCCGGGAGCGGGAGGCCGAGCCCGCGTTCGACGCCGCGGGGTTCTTCGTCGCCGAGGACACCGACGGCCGCTTCGCCGGTTTCCACTGGACCAAGCTGCACCCGGACGGGGCCGGGCTGACCGACGGGGAGACCGTGGGCGAGGTGTACGCCATCGGGGTGGCTCCCGAGTGGCAGGGCACGGGATTGGGCAGGGCCCTGCTCCTGACGGGGCTGCGCCACCTGCGGGACCGCGGGCTGCCGTGGGTGCTGCTGTACGTGGAGGAGGAGAACCGGCCGGCGGTGGGACTGTACGAGTCGCTCGGTTTCACGGTGTGGGACGCGGACGTGATGTACGCCGTCCGCTGAGGGCGGCCCCCGGTGCCGCTTCCCCGGCCCGCCGTACGGCCCCGGCCCGCGGCACAGCGCCATAGGCACCCGAACTGCCACATTCCGGAGAAACAGCAGGTCAGCGGCGTGCGGATGCGGTCATGTGGCGCGATTCACCCGCGATACACAGGCGCTACTCCAGTCCTTCCAGCGATCTAGCCTCGCCGTTCACTCCATGTTCACTGTTCTTGGGAGAGCTGGTCACTTCCGCTCCGTACCTTCACATTTGGCGAGGTGCTCGACTGGACTCGCCCAAAGGTGACGAAGTCCACAGGAAGGACAACGGAGCTGTGAAGCTCTTCAAGTACGGCCAGTTCGCGGGGATCGCCGTCGCTGGCACCCTCGCGCTCTCGGCCTGCGGAAGCGACCAGGCCGTCGACCCGGAGAACAGCGAGGCCGCGGCGGCCGGTGACGTCGAGTGCGTCGATGGCGGCGGAACACTCTCCGGAGCCGGGGCCAGCTCGCAGGAAAACGCCATGAAAACCTGGAAGGCCGCCTACGAGGGGGCCTGCGAGGGGGCGACGGTGAACTACGACTCGGTGGGCTCGGGTGCCGGCCGGTCCCAGTTCATCGACGGCGCCGTCTCCTTCGCCGGGTCCGACGCGGCGCTGGACTCCGAGGAGACCGAACAGGCGACCGAACGGTGCAGCGGCTCCGAGGCGATCAACCTCCCGGCCTACATCAGCCCCATCGCGGTCACGTTCAACCTGGACGGGGTGGACTCGCTGAACCTCCCTCCCGAGGTCATCGGAGGCATCTTCAACCAGAAGATCACCCAGTGGGACGATGAGAGCATCGCGGAGGCGAACCCCGACACCGACCTTCCCAGCGAGAAGATCATCCCGGTGAACCGCTCGGACGAGTCCGGCACCACGGAGAACTTCGTCTCCTACCTCTCCGAGGCGGCGGGCGACTCCTGGCCGCACGACGTGAGCGGCAACTGGCCGATCGAGCCGGCCGAGGCGGGGCAGGGATCCTCCGGTGTCGTCTCCGCCATCGAGGGCGGCAACGGAACGATCGGCTACGTGGACGCCTCGCACGTCACCGAGGACCTCGGCACGGTCAACGTGGGCGTCGGCGACGACTTCGTGGAGTACTCCCCCGAGGCCGCGGCCGCCATCGTGGACGCCTCCTCCCCCCGCGAGGAGAACACCGAGAACGACCACGCGATCGACCTCAACTACACCGGCAGTGACTCCAGCGTGTACCCGATCGTCCTGGTCAGCTACCACGTCGCCTGCATGGAGTACGAGGACCAGAACACGGCGGACCTGGTGAAGAGCTTCCTGAACTACGTGGTCAGCGAGGACGGCCAGCAGGCCGTCGCCGAGGAAGCCGGCTCCGCGCCGATCACCGAGGACACCCGTGAGTCCCTGCAGAACACCATCGACTCGATCTCGGCCGGCGCCTGATTACGACGACCCATCCTCCACTCTCCGGTGGGACACACGCCCGCAGGGGCGGGTCCCACCTTTCGGCATGTCCGGTCCCGGCGGCGCGGCCCGCCCGTCATGGTCGCACCGCCCCCGGACAGGCGTCAGAATGTAACAGGCCTTGTCATCGCACGTCAGGCATGGACCGAAAATACTCGCCCACGGGTGAATATCCGGCCCATCCGCACCGGAGTCATCAATGACCACCACGGACTCGTCACCGGCGCCTCCAGCGCCACAGGGCAAACGCGCCCGCCGCCTCGGCGACGTCTTCTTCGCCAACGCCGCACGCGGCTCGGGCGTGTTGATCCTCGCGATCCTCGCGGGGGTCGCCCTCTTCCTCGTCATCCAGTCGACAGATTCGCTGCAGGCCAACACGGCGAACTTCTTCACCACCGAGAAGTGGGACGCGAGCACCCGTGAGGACCCGGCGTTCGGTGTCGCCGCGCTGGTCTTCGGCACGGTGCTCGCCGCCGGGCTCGCCCTGCTG
This sequence comes from Haloactinospora alba, assembly GCF_006717075.1. Lineage (NCBI taxonomy): Bacteria > Bacillati > Actinomycetota > Actinomycetes > Streptosporangiales > Nocardiopsidaceae > Haloactinospora > Haloactinospora alba. The sequence continues at coordinate 64,557 of NZ_VFQC01000003.1, read as the reverse complement.
CTCGCGACCCCCGTCGCCATCGGGATCGCACTGTTCATCGTCTACTACGCGCCGCGGCGCATCGCGGCGGTCCTGGGCTACGTCGTCGACCTGCTGGCCGCGATCCCCAGCGTCGTCTACGGGCTGTGGGGAATCGGGTTCCTCGTCGTCCAGCTCGCCCCGTTCTACGAGACGCTGGAACGCTACCTGGGGTGGATACCGCTGTTCGCGGGTCCGGTCTCCACCACGGGCCGGACGATCCTGAGCGCGGGCATCGTGCTCGCGGTCATGATCCTGCCGATCATCACCGCCATGTCCCGCGACGTCTTCTACCAGGTGCCGCAACCGCACCGGGAGGCCGCGCTGGCGCTGGGAGCGACCCGGTGGGAGATGATCCGCACCGCCGTCCTGCCCTTCGGCCGCCCCGGGGTCATCGGCGGCGCCATGCTCGGACTGGGGCGCGCCCTCGGCGAGACCATGGCGGTGGCGATGATCCTCTCGCCCTCCCTGGTCATCTCCCCCAACCTGCTCCAGAGCGGGAACCAGACCATCGCGGCCCACATCGCGCTGCAGTACCCGGAGGCCACCGGCTACGGCGTGTCCGCGCTGATCGCCGCCGGCCTGGTGCTCTTCGCGATCACCCTGATCGTCAACATGGGTGCGCGGTTCGTCGTCGCGCGGCGCAAGGAGTTCTCCTAAGATGACTACCACGACGCAACCAGCTTCCACCGGCGCCGCGGGCGAGGGTCCTTCCTCCCACACGTCCGCGCTGCGGACCGGTTCGCTCCCGCGCTACACCGAGCCCGTCCTGCTGGCGGTGACGGCCGCTGTCGTCGGCGGCGGGCTGTTCGCCCTGGACGTGTTCCATGTCGTGACGTTCGGGCTGCTCACCGCCGCGCTCTACCTGACGGCCATCGGCGTCGCCTCCGGGATCATGGAGAACTCCCGGCGCGCCAAGGACCGCCTCGTGACGGGCGTCGTCTACTGCTGCTTCATCGTGGCCATGGTGCCGCTGGTGTCGCTGCTGTGGACCGTGGTGGTCAACGGGATGGCACGGTTCGACGGTTACTTCCTGACCGTTTCCATGAACGGGGTGCTGCCCAGCATGGAAGCCGGCGGGGTCTACCACGCGATCGTCGGGACCGTGATGATCACCGGTTTCGCGACGCTCATCTCGGTCCCGATCGGGCTGATGACCGCGATCTACCTCGTGGAGTACGGGCGCGGGAGACTGAAACAGGCCATCACCTTCTTCGTCGACGTCATGGTCGGTATCCCCTCGATCGTCGCCGGCCTGTTCGTCGTCGCGCTGTGGATGATGCTGTTCGGCCCCGGAGAGACGAACGGCGCCGCCGGCGCCGTGGCGCTGTCGGTGCTGATGATCCCCGTGGTGGTGCGCTCCAGCGAGGAGATGCTGCGGCTGGTCCCCGACGAGCTGCGTGAGGCCTCCTACGCCCTGGGGGTGCCGAAATGGCTCACCGTGGTCAAGGTGGTGCTGCCCAACGCGGTGGCCGGCATCACGACGGGAATCATGCTCGCTCTGGCACGCGTTATCGGAGAGACGGCCCCGCTCATGCTCACCGCGGGCATGGCGGCCTCCAAGATCAGTTGGAACCTTTTCGACGGCCAGATGATGAGCCTTCCGGTGTTCATCTACTCCCAGGTCCGCCTGGGCGGCGAACAGGACTACGACCGCGCCTGGGCCGCCGCGCTGACGTTGATCCTCATCGTGATGCTGCTGTTCTTCCTCGCGCGGATGGTGTCCCGGTTCTTCGCGCCGAAGACCCGGCGTTGAGCGCCTCCTGACAACGAGATCCAGACCCACTTGTGAGAACCGGAGGAACTACTCCCGTGGCCAAACGAATTGACGTCTCCGGACTGCACGTCTACTACGGCGACTTCCTGGCCGTGGAGGACGTTTCGATGACGATCGAGCCGCGGTCCGTGACCGCGTTCATCGGATCCTCCGGGTGCGGCAAATCGACGTTCCTGCGCACCCTGAACCGGATGCACGAGGTGGCGCCCAACGCCCGCGTCGATGGCAAGGTGATGTTGGACGACGTCGACATCTACGGCCCCGACGTCGACCCGGTGGCGGTACGCCGCGAGATCGGCATGGTGTTCCAGCGCGCCAACCCGTTCCCCACGATGTCCATCTACGACAACGTCATCGCCGGGGCGAAGCTCAACAACAAGCGGCTCGGCAAGGAGAAGGCCGACGAGATCGTCGAGCGTTCACTGCGGGACGCGAACCTGTGGGAGGAGGTCAGGGACCGGTTGGGCAAACCGGGCGCCAGCCTCTCCGGCGGACAGCAGCAGCGCCTGTGCATCGCCCGCGCCACCGCGGTCGAACCCGAGGTGCTGCTCATGGACGAGCCGTGCTCGGCACTCGACCCGATCTCCACGCTGGCGATCGAGGACCTGATCTCCAAGCTCAAGGAGAACTACACCATCGTGATCGTCACGCACAACATGCAGCAGGCGGCACGGGTGAGCGACCGGACGGCGTTCTTCAACCTCGCCGGGACCGGTGAGCCGGGCAGGCTCATCGAGATGGACGACACCAACAAGATCTTCACGAAACCGGAGTCGAAGGAGACCGAGAACTACATCACCGGCCGGTTCGGGTAAGCCGGCGGTGCGCCGCCCCCGCCTCCGCCTCCGGTAGCCGGCCCGCCGGTCCCCTCCGGTACCGCTACCGGGTGTGGGCGCCCATCCCTCGGATAGTCATTTTCCGTGACATTACATGAGCACAGAGTGATACATTCACGGTGTTCACTGTCGTGGAGGAAAGGCGTTTCCGTATGGGCCGCACCACCGCTGCCGTTTTCCTGCTGACCACCGCCGCCACGCTCGCCGCGGGCGCACCGGCCGCCAGCGCCGCCGTGGCGGGCGACCACCTCACCATGCCCCGGCACCAGAGCTCCCAGTGCGACGGCAAACAGGAGTGGCCCGAGCTGCTCGGCGCCGACGCCCGGGAGGCGAGCGAGACCGTGGAAGCCGAGAACCCCGACGTCACCGCGCGTGTGCTGCGGGAGAACACGCCGACCACCGCCGACTTCCGGTGCGACCGGGTGCGGATCTACACCGACGGCTCGGACTACGGGAACGGGGACGGCACCAACACGGTGACCCGTGTTCCCCGCGTGGGCTAGGTCCCGCCGCAACGGCTGTGGAGCCAGTGCCAGGCTCGGCGGCTGAGCCTGGCACTGGCTCCACAGTGCGTACCGAACGCCAGGAGACCGGAGCGTGGCACGGGGCCGGGGACGCCACCGCCTCCGGCCGGGGTCACACGCCGAGGTCGACCCGCCCGTGGTCGATGAGAAGCGACTTGAACTGGGCCATGTAGTTCTCGTAGTCGTGGCGGCGGATGCCCCACAGACCGGGAGCGGCGAGGAGCTGCGCCTGTTTGAGGGAGAGCGGGAGGAGCTGGCCCTTCAACCCGAAGGCCTCGATGACCACCACCAGACGGGAGATCTCCTCCTGCTCCTCCGGAGCCTGGTTCGTCAGCCAGTCGATGTTGCCGACGATCTCCCGCAGCGCGTCCCCGGGAACGTTGATCCGGTACTGCTCAGCCACTCGCTTCCCCTCTCTCCACCAAACGGACCCTAGTACGTTCCGCCTCCCATGGTGGCTTCTCACGGCGGAAGGCGCGCACCGTCCCGTCCCACCGGCGTCACGAGCGAGAGACGGCCTCAGGACACCTTGACGGCGATGCTCTCCACCGTGTTCGCCACGTGCTCGAACGCGTCGGCCGCCGTCTCCAGCTCCTCGATGACGTCCTTGAGCTTGAGCACGGTGAGGGCGTCGTACTCACCGCTGAACAACCGGGCCAACAGCCGCCGGTAGATCTGGTCGGCCTGGTTCTCCAGCTGGTTGATCTCGATCCAGTACCGCGTGAGGCCCTTCATCGAGCGCAACCGCGGCATGGCCTCTGCTGTCAGCTCCGCGGAGCGCTCCAGCACCTCGACCTGGTCGATGATCCCCTTGGGTAGCCGGTCCAGTCCGTACAGGCCGATCAGATCCACGGCGGCTTCCATGCAGTCCATGACGTCGTCCAGGCAGGAAGCCAGCCGGTATATGTCCTCCCGATCGAACGGTGTGGCGAAGCTCTCGTTGAGTCTTCGCATGATCGCGTGTGTCCTGTCGTCTCCCGCGTGCTCGCAGGCACGCATCTTCTCCGTGATGGCGTCACGGTCGGCACCGTCGCTGATCAGCTCGACCAGCAGACGCGCCCCGATGACCAGATTGTTCGCCGAGTCGGCGAACATCTCGTAGTAGCTGTCATCACGCGGAGTCAGGCGCAAGCGCACATCTATCTCCCGGAGTGCGGTGCTTGTCCGGCCGTACCACTCCTCGGGCACGGGTAGCGGCGGACACCACAGTGCCCGCCCGAGCCTGTTGCGGCGTTTCCGGGAACATTTCCCTCATAATCCGGTTTTCAGCGCACCAGTAACCGAAACCCGGCATGGTGCCGTGTTCATCCTAACCGTCGCTGGGCAGCGCACCGCTCGTAGGAACCGACGCGCCCCGCCACCGGGCGTGTACGGGCGGCCCGTCCGCCCGCTCCATGCGCACGGACACCCCTGCTGGGCAGCCACCCATCTCCTCCTCCACACGCCCGACATCCGGCGTTCACCGATCGGATCGGATAAATCCGTCCGAAGCCAGTTTCCACGGGTAGGCCGCCCAGGGCAACTGTCTTCGACGGCCCCATCGGCATAACCCCGCGGCGGCGGGGCCCGCCGAACAGGAGTTACCCTCGGGACCATGCCCGCCAGGTCCTCCGCAACACAGCGACACCACGCGGCGCTGCTGTCGGCGCTGCGGTCCCAGCTCGCGGCGTTGGGCGAGGACAGCGCCGCGGAACAGCCGCACTCCGCGGAGACCGGGAACGACCCCTCCGCGGCGTTGTCGGCGTGCGCCTCGGCGGTCGTACGCGCCCACGAGGCCGGGCAGCAGCCCGTGCGGGAGGCGCTGCGCGCTGTCGTGCGCTCCAGCCTGGCGGAGCTCGCCCAGCGCGCTCCGGGGCGCAGCGTGGAGGTGCGCGTGCCGCCGTTCAGCGCGGTCCAGGTCATCGCGGGGCCGCACCACACGCGCGGCACTCCGCCCAACACGGTGCAGACCGACCCTCTCACCTGGGTCCGTCTCGCCACGGGCCGCCTCTCCTGGGAGCAGGCCCGCGCCGAGGGGAGTGTGGAGGCCAGCGGAAACCGCGCGGACCTGGCCCCGTGGCTCCCGTTGTGGCCGTCCCGGTAACCCGCCTGGTGTTTTCCCGGCAGGCAGCCACTACGCTGGGAGACGTGGCGCAATCCGACGGCCGACCCAGCACCGGCACCGCCCCGACCGACCGCGGTCCGCAGGACGCCTGCGGCGTGTTCGGCGTGTGGGCTCCCGGCGAAGAAGTCAGCAAGCTCACCTACTTCGGACTGTACGCGTTGCAGCACCGCGGCCAGGAGTCCGCGGGCATGGCCCTGAGCGACGGGGAACGCAGCGTCGTCTACAAGGACATGGGACTGGTCTCCCAGGTCTTCGACGAGGCGACCCTGGAGTCGCTGCACGGCCATGTGGCGATCGGCCACTGCCGCTACTCCACCACCGGATCGTCCGTGTGGGAGAACGCACAGCCGACGTTCCACACCGCGCGCGGCGGCGGCCTCGCCCTGGGCCACAACGGCAACCTCATCAACACCGCGGAGCTGGCGGCGATGCTGCCGGCCGGCCAGCGCGACGCGACCACCGACACGGAGATCCTCACCGGGCTGCTCGCCAACAGTCCCGAAGCCAGCACCGAGGACGCGGCGATGGCGCTGCTGCCGCACGTACGCGGCGCGTTCTGCCTGGTGTTCATGGACGAGAACACCCTCTACGCCGCGCGCGACCCGCAGGGGGTACGCCCCTTCGTCCTGGGCCAGCTGGAGAGCGGCGGCTGGGTGGCCGCCAGTGAGACGGCCGCGCTGGACATCGTCGGCGCGGCGCCGGTGCGCGAGATCGAGCCCGGCGAGCTGGTGACCGTGGACGACCGGGGGGTGCGTTCGCGCCGCTTCGCGCCGGCCGAACCCAAGGGGTGCCTGTTCGAGTACGTCTACCTCGCCCGCCCCGACACCACCATCGCCGGACGCAACGTCAACTCCGCCCGGGTCGAGGTGGGGAAACGGCTCGCCCGGGAGCACCCTGTCGACGCGGACCTGGTGATCCCCGTCCCCGAGTCGGGAACACCCGCCGCCGTGGGCTACGCCGAGGGCAGCGGGGTCCCGTTCGCCCAGGGGCTGGTGAAGAACTCCTACGTGGGCCGCACGTTCATCGAACCCAGCCAGTCACTGCGCCAGCTCGGCATCCGGCTCAAGCTCAACCCGCTGCGCGACGTCATCGCGGGCAAGCGGCTGATCGTCGTGGACGACTCCATCGTGCGCGGCAACACGCAACGCTCCCTGGTCACCATGCTGCGCGAGGCCGGGGCGGCCGAGGTTCACGTCCGTATCTCCAGTCCGCCCATCATGTGGCCGTGCTACTACGGCGTGGACTTCGCCACCAAGTCCGAGCTGCTGGCGGGCAACCTGTCCGTGCCGGAGATCCGCGACTCGATCGGCGCCGACTCGTTGGCGTTCATCGCGCTGGACGAGCTCGTCGCCGCCACGCAGGTACCGAAGAACCAGCTCTGCCGCGCCTGTTTCGACGGTGAGTACCCGATCGACGTCGACCCCACCCTGCAGGACAAGTACCTGCTGGAGAAGTCCTGTGGCGGGCCGGAGAAGGACTCACTGGCCTCCGGAGCCCACCAGTAGCGCTCCCCCGCGCCGCCGCGGCGCACCCGTCCCGTGTCGACTGCCGCGGCCGCGGCAGCACCAGCCAAGCATCGGAAAGGTTTCGCGTGGCAGAAGGTTCCCAGGAGAACAGCCCGTCGGCCTACGCGGCCGCCGGGGTCGATGTCGCGGCGGGCGAGCGCGCGGTCGACCTGATGAAGCAGCACGTGGCGCGCACCCGGCGACCGGAGCAGGTGTCCGACCCCAGCGGCTTCGCCGGCCTGTTCCAGCCCGACCTCAGCCGCTACCGCACGCCGGTCCTGGCCACCTCCACCGACGGGGTCGGCACCAAGGTGCTACTGGCCCAGGCGATGGGCAGGCACGACACCGTCGGCATCGACCTGGTGGGGATGGTGGTCGACGACCTCGTGGTCAGCGGTGCCGAGCCCCTGTTCCTGACGGACTACATCGCCTGCGGGTCGGTGGTTCCCGAACGCGTCGCCGAGATCGTCAGCGGGATCGCCGAGGGGTGCCGGCAGGCGGGGTGCGCCCTCCTGGGCGGGGAGACGGCCGAACACCCCGGCGCCATGGAACCCGAGGAGTACGACCTGTCGGCGGCGGGAACCGGCATCGTGGACCGGGACCGGGTACTCGGACCGCACCGTGTCCGGGCGGGGGACGCCGTCATCGCGATGTCCTCCTCCGGCCCGCACTCGAACGGGTACTCGCTGGTCCGGCGAATCCTGGACGACCTCGGAATGGACCTCGACACGTACGCGCCCGAGCTGGGAGGTCCGGTGGGTGAGGCCATGCTCACCCCCACGCGGATCTACGCTCCCGACTGCCTGGCACTGGTCGACGAGGTCGAGGTGCACGCGTTCTCGCACGTGACGGGAGGAGGACTGGCCTCCAACCTCGCCCGCTGCCTCCCGGAGGACCTCCACGCGCGGTTGGACCGCGGCACGTGGACACCCGGCCCGGTCTTCTCGTTCCTCGCCCAGCGCGGCGGGATCTCGCCAGAGGACATGGAGGCCACGTTCAACATGGGCGTCGGCATGGTCGCGCTGGTCGCCGCGCACGACGCCGACCGCGCTGTGCGGACGCTGAACGAACGGGGGGTGCCGGCGTGGCTGGCCGGCTCGGTCGCCTCCGGTGCCGGGGAGGTCCGGTTGGAGGGAACACATGCCTGAGTCCGCCCCCGGCCGCGGGGGTGTACGGCGCCCCCGTACAGAGACAAGCCGACCCGAGCCACCTCAGCGGATCGAGTCGGCTATGTCTGTCTGCTATATCCGGTTATGCGGCATTCACGCCCCACAGGCGATCCACAGCGACGGTTCAGCGCGAACCATCCGACGCGTCGGACTCCTCCACCGTTTCCGTCGTCGTGTTCTCACCGCGCGGGGGCACATCCGCGAAATCCGCATAACGGTCGATCAGTTCGTCGTAAGGGTCCGCATAGACGTCTTCCGCCGGCGCGTACGGATCCGCCGACGACGAACCGTCTTTCTCAGCGACACCCAGCTCCGACCGCAGCCGATCAAGGTCGGTGTGGCCGGCTGCGCTGTACTTCAACCGCCGGGCGACCTTCTGCTGCTTGGCCTTGGCTCGGCCGCGCCCCATTGGCTCGACCCCCTCAACGATTGGGTTCTCTGACCCCAGATCACTAGCAAAACCGCACTTGCGGGCTGACGGCCGTCACCGCACTGACGACAGGCGTCAGCGTACGTACGGGTACAACCGTACCCGGTTTGGAAGCAACCTGCCTACGCCACCCACGCCGATCGACCCGTGCGGCATGCCACGGGAACCGTGACATGGGTATACCGCGTCAGCCTGGTGATTGCACGTATACGTTCGCCATCTTCTCCGGGGACCACTGCACGGGCCACAGGCGAGCCCCGGTCACGCCGGTACGGGACTCCCGCCGACTCCCGAGCACCCGTCGGGGCTGCCCCCGGTTCGGAGGCGCTGACGGGATCCGGCAGGCCCCTGGACGCGCACCGGATTCCCGGACGGGCCGGGAACCAGCCCGCGCCGCCACCGACGCGCCTTTCCGGCTCGCAGTGCCACGGGCCACGATATATGCCACGATGCGATCGTGCTTCCCTACACCGCCTACCTCCGCGTTTACCACCCGATAACTGCGTTCTCAAGCGAGGACCAGGCGTACTGGCGCGCTTACGCGGATTCTCCCGACCGTCCGCGACGTGTAAACGCGGTAGCGGCCGAACACCGGGAAAGCCTGCGGCGGCTCGTGGCCACCCCGCCCATTCCCGCTCCCCGGTACGAGAGCAGGAACGCCTACGTGCGGCGGGCGGGCGACGAGCTCTACATCTGCCCGTGGCAGACCCGGCTGCGCTCGTGGCTGGGGTTGCGCGAGTTCCGTTCGGAGACGCCGACGCAACTGTGCCCGATGTTCATTCCCGAGGCGGAGACCGAGGCGGCCGAGTCGGCGTTCCAGCGGTGGCGGGAACGCGGCAGGCCGCTGCGCACCCAGATCCTCACGAGCACATGGACGGTGCCGCTGCCGTGGTTCGTCCCGTTCGACTCCAAGGAACGGTGCCTGGTGCTGGGGACGGAACAGGACCAGGCGCTGCCGCGCGGCGACGCCGGCGGCTACGGGCAACGGCCCACCGGCGGGGCCGAGGTCAACGGCGGTGTCTACGAGTCAGCGCCGGCACGGACACTGCTCTACGTAACCGAGCTCTCCTCGGCCATGAGCCGGTTGGAGCGCGCCATCCACGTGCTGGGCGAGAGCCTGGGGGACAGCACCCCGCTGCGTTCCGTGGAACAGCTGGAGGACTGGCTGAACGGGATCGCCCACCCGGAGGCGCTGCTCGAGCTCGACTACGGCGGGTTGGTGCACCTGCTGGACGACGAACAGCTGCGGGACGACGAGTCGGTGGCCGAGGTGGACGCCGCTATCACCGGGTTGGAGACCGGCCAGGACGAGCTGACCATGGCCATGTACCGGCGGGTGACCCAGCGGTGGAAGGCGGTCCAGGAACTCGAGCGCGCCAACTGACCGCGCGGGATGCCCCGACAGGACCGGGTTCGCGGGGGCGCGCCCCCATCGTCGTGACGGATATGTCCATATGATCTTCACAGTTGGCGTCATTTTCGCCGAAAATGGGCATAACAGATCACACACCCAGCTATAGGATGTAGTGCACCGAATACGTAGTGGACCCACTACACCGGCAGCCGTGCGCCGCTGAGGCGGAATACGCAGGAGAGCGGCCGACGAGGGAGGACGGAGCTACCAACCGCTCCGCAGGGCGGTTGCGCCAATCCGGAACCGCGATCCCCGTTTCGGACCGGATCGGTCACTCTTTCCGGTCCGTCGGATCAAGAAAAACGGGGCCGGAGAGCGAAGTTTTGACCGAATACGCCACAAGCCACTAAACGTATCGCTAGAATCACTCAGCGTGATGCACCACATGGGCGACTTTGCGGCCTCCCACCCGACAAAGTTGCGTTAAGTGGTCGCGCTATCACCTCGGGTGATGCCAATATAGACCTAGAGGGCAATATTGGACATCCGGGCCAAGTGCCAGGATAAGGCGCAGGATCGGCGCACAGATCCAGGAGGAGAGGCCGTACACATGTCAACTCGCACGCCCGAGGCGGAGCCCCTGCTGACCCCCGCCGAGGTTGCCACCATGTTCCGCGTGGACCCCAAGACCGTCACACGCTGGGCAAAGGCAGGAAAACTCACCTCGATTCGGACCTTGGGCGGGCACCGCCGTTACCGCGAGACCGAAGTCCGCGCGCTGTTGACTGGCATTCCCAGTCAACGTACGGAGTGAACTCCCCGGATCGTGCCGGCTCCGGGGGGATGCCGCGGGGGAGTCGCTCTCCCGCTGGTTGGGCGGGGCGCTGACCCAGCGTCCCGCCCAGCACCGGAAACCGGATCAGAGGTCGCGCTCCAGCGGCATGGCCGCCACCAACCGCTCCACGGCGGCGAGGCCACTGGAGAGCAGTTCGGACGCGGCGACGTCCGCGACCAGCCGACCCCCCTCCAGGACCACCACCCGGTCCGCGACCCTGCGGGCCACGCGCGGGTCGTGCGTCACCAGCACGAGCGAACGGTGCTGACCGGTCCGGGTGAGCGTCTCGAGCACGTGTTCCTGAGCCAGCACGTCCAGCCCGCTCGTGGGTTCGTCCGCGAGCAGCACCTCCGGATCGGTGGCCAGTGCCCGGGCGACAGCCACCCGTTGCCGCTCGCCGCCGGAGAGGGAGGCCGGCATCCGCTCCGCGAAGCCGTCGGCGAGGCCGACGCGCGCGCACAGCTCGTCCGCGTCCGGCCCCCCGGCCGCGGAACGCCGCGCGAGCAGTCCCTCGGCCACCACCTCACGCACCGTGTAGCGCGGGTCGAACGAGCCCAGCGCGTCCTGCGGCACCCAGCCGACGCGCCGCCGGACGCCGCGGCGGCCACGCTCCGAGAGCGACCACACGTCCGTCCCGTCCACCCGGACCTCTCCCCGCTGGGGACGGTCCAGCGCGGCCAGCACCCCCACGAGCGTCGACTTCCCGGACCCGCTCAGCCCCAGTACGGCCACCGACTCCCCGGGGGCGACGTCCAGGTTCACCCCCTGCAACGCGGTCACTCTCCGCCGCCGGCGGCCGAGCACCCGGGTCACGTCCCGGCACGCGAGTACCGCGCTCATCCGCGCTCCCCCGCCAACGGCCGCGTTCCGGCCCCGCGCGGGTCGCCACCCCGCCGGGCACGCGCGGCGGCGGGCACCGCCCCGGCCGCCGGCGCGAGCCCGCTCGCCCGTACCAGCTCCGCGGTGAACGGGTCGGCCGGCGCACGCAACAGCCGAGCGGCGGGGCCGCTCTCCACGATCCGCCGCGCTCCCGGCTGTCCGCCCGGTTCGGCGAGCACCGCCACCCGGTCCGCCCAGCGGTACGCGACGGCGAGGTCGTGCGTGATGAGCAGTACCGCCCGCCCCGCGGCGAGGGCGTCGGCGCGCAGGACGTCCAGCACCCCCGCCTGGGTCACCGGGTCCAGCGCGGAGGTGACCTCGTCGGCGACCAGCAGCCGCGGGCCGAGCACCCACCCCAGGGCGAGGGCGGCACGCTGCACCTGGCCCCCGGACAGTTCGAAGGGGTAGGCGCCGCAGATCCGTTCCGGCTCGTCGAGCCCCGCCCGGCGCAGCGCCTCCAGCACCGTGCTCCGCCTGTTCCGGCGCGGTACGCCGTGCGCCCGCACCGTCTCGCGCAGGTGGCGTCCGACCGGCACGGTCGGGTTCAGGCTCGCGCGGGACTCCTGGAACACGTAGCCGAGTGCGGACCCGCGCAGCCGGCGCATCCGGCGCTCCGGCAGGCCCAGCAGTTCCACCGGCGGGTCGCCGGCGAGCCGGGCGCTGCCGCTCGCCGCCGCCCCTGCGGGAAGCAGGCCCGCCAACGCCCGCGCGGTGAGGCTCTTCCCGCTTCCGCTGCGGCCCACCAGTGCCGTGACCGAACCGGGGGCGAGCTCGAGGTCCACCCCGGAGACCACCGGTTGGGCGGCGATGCGGACGTCCAGTCCCGACACGGTCAGCACCGGTGTGCGACCGGCTGGTGATGTCACCACGTTCCCCCTTCGGCGAAGGCGCGCTGGTCCAGGTTCGTGGCGAGCACGTTCACCGCGATGATCGTGACCACGATCGCCGCGGCGGGGAACGCCACGGTGTACCACTGTCCGGTGAGCAGGTGGGAACGCGCCTCCGTCAGCAGGTTCCCCCAGCTCGGTGTGTTCGGGGGGATGCCCACCCCCAGGAAGCTCAGGGTCGACTCGGTGAGGATGGCGTGGCCCACCTCGAACGCCGCTATGGCAGCGATGGGAGGGAGGGCGTTGGGCACGAGGTGGCGCGCGAACACCCGTGTCCGGGAGAGTCCCAGCGAGTGGGCGGCGCGGACGAACTCCCGCTCCCGCAGCGAACGGACCTCGGCCCGGGCGACGAGCGCCACCGGCATCCAGGCGGTGGCGGCGATCGCCAGCACCACGGTGGTCACCGACGCACCGGCGACCGCGGCGAACGCGAACGCCACCAGGATCATCGGCAGTGCCAGCAGCGCGTCCGCCAGACGGGAGACCAGCGCGTCGAACCACCGCGGTCCGACCGCGGCCAGGGCGCCCAGCACGGTCCCCGCGGCGACGGTGGCCGCCCCGGACAGCAGCCCGACCAGCAGCGAGTACCGCGCCCCGTACAGCATGCGGGAGTACAGGTCCCGGCCGAGCGGGTCGGTGCCCAACGGGTGCCCGGACGAACCGGGCGGGAGCGAGGTGGCGGTGGTGTCGGTGGCGACCGGACCGGTCCCGGCCAGCCACGGCGCGAACACCGCCGCTGTCCCCAGAAGGGCGAGTACCCCGGCCGCGCTCCACAGCGCGGCGCGGCGGGCTCCCGCGGGCGCGGCGGCCCTCCGGCCGGGGCCCGGCCGGAGGACGGCTGACGTGGTGCCGGCGTCGGCGGTGGTGCCGCTCATGGGCCGGCTGCCCTTCGCGGGCCGGCGGTTGCCACGCGTTCCCTCCAACGCTCTCTCGCAAAAAGTTCGCAATTACATACTTTACGCTTCCCGTTTCCGGCGGTCCGGAACCGGACCGCCGGGAGGGCCGCACACAGTGCCGGTCCCCGTCCGGCACGCTGTTCGCTAACTCTGCGAAACCAGCCGGATGCGGGGGTCCAGGCGGGCGGTCGCTATCTCCCCCAAGAGGTTGGCGGCGATCACGATGAGGCCGGTGAGCAGCACCACGGCGAGGAGCACCGGGTAGTCCTGGCTCCGGGCCGCGTCCAGTGCCAGCCGCCCCATGCCCGGCCACGCGAAGATGAGCTCGACCGTGTAGGCGCCGGCGAGGAGTTGGGCGGCGCCGACCCCGAACCGGGCCGCGAACGGCACGAGGCCCGGGCGGAGGATGTGCCTCGTGCGCACGGTCCACGCCCCCACTCCCCGCGCGTGGGCGCTGGTGACGTGCTCGGCGCCGCGCACCCGGGCCACCCCCGTCTGCACGAGCCGCACGTACACCCCGAAGTGGTGGCCGAACGCCAGCGCCGTGGCGGGCAGCACCACCGAGGACGCCACGGCCGCCGGGGTCACCTCCGCGCCGGGCCTGCCCACCCCTCCCGAGGGGAACCACCCCAGCGTCACCGAGAACACGAACAGGATGAGCAGCGCGCTCACGAAACCGGGGACCCCGCCCAGCACGAACATCGCCGTGTCGACGGTGCGGCGCAGGGCGGCGCTGCGGGCCAGCCCCGCCGCCAGGCCCACGGCGACCGCGCCGGTGAAGCTCAGCAGCATCGCCACCGCGGTGAGCAGCAGTGTCCACGGCAGCGTGTCGGTGATCTCGTCCGCCACGGGCCGCCCGTTCATGTAGGACACGCCGAGGTTTCCGCGCAGCAGCCCGCCGAGCCAGTCCAGGTAGCGCTGCCACAGCGGGTCGGTCAGCCCCATCGCCTCCCGCTGTGCCGCGATGGCGTCGGTGCCGACCGGGCGCCCGCCCGCCCGGGCCTCCAACACGGCCCGGGCGGGGTCACCGGGAGCGAGGTCCAGCAGCAGGAAGCAGAACACGGACAGCCCGGCGGCGAGGGCGAGGGCCGCCCCCGCGCGCCGGACGGTGTAGGCCAGGATGGCGCTCTCCTTTCACACCGGTGGGTTTCCCGGCGGGTCAGGCGGAACCGTAGGACCAGTCCTGGGCGTTGTAGAAGAACCCGTAGCCGTGGTGCGCCAGGGTGCGCTCCTCGATTCCGCCCAGGTCGTCGGGGACGACGTTGACGGCCTCCAGGTAGGACACGAAGACGTAGGGCGGGTTGTCCGCGAGCGCTTCCTGGAAGTCGGCGTAGGCGTCGGCGCGGGTGTCGGGGTCGTTGGTGCTGCGCCCCTGCTCCAGGGCCTCGTCCACGGCGTCGTCGGCGTAGCTGCCGTAGTTGGAGCCGCCCTCGTCCAGTGCCTCGGAGGAGTGGAACGGGCCGTAGAGGGAACCGTCCGGGTCGTAGGGGGTTCCCCACCCGATGAGGAACGCGTCGAAGTTGTCCCAGTCCACGGCGTCGCGGGGCTGGGGGTCGGCCGTCACGTCGAAGCCCTGCTCGGTGAACTGGGTCGCCAGCACCTCGACCATGGCGGCCCGCAGGTCGTCCTCGGCGAACGTGGTGAGGTCGAACGCGACGGGCTCGCCGTCCTTGGCCCAGATGCCGTCCTCGTTGCGTTCGTAGCCCGCGTCGGTCATGATCTCCGCCACCCGGTCGGGGTCGAACCCGTAGTCGGCGGCGTCGGTGTGGAACCGGCTGCGGTCCAGCGGCCCGGACGCCGGGGACCCGTACCCGTGCAGCACGCTGTCCACGATCGCCTCGCGGTCCACCGCGTAGTTCATCGCCTTCCGGGGCGCGGGGTCGGCGAACCGGTCGCCGTCCATGTTGAACATCACGCCCCGGTAGTCGGCGGTGGGGAACACCTCGGCGCGGAGACCGTCGCCCTCCTCGAACTCGTCGGCCTGTTCCGGGGCCAGCGACGCGGCGTCCACGTCGCCGTTCTCCACCTGGATGAGGCGGGTGGCCGCGTCGGGGACGTAGGAGACGGTGATGCCGTCCAGGCCGGGCGAACCGCCGTAGAAGTCCTCGTTCGCGGAGAGTTCGGCGTACTCCCCGTGCTTCCAGGTCTCCAGCTCGAACGGGCCGGTACCGACCGGGTTCGCGCCGAAGTCGGGGGCGTCGACACCGCTGCCGGCGAGGACGTGTTCCGGGAGCATGCCGTTGGACAGGCTGTCCAGCAGCGCCGGGGTGGGCTCGGAGAGCTCCAGTTCCACGGTGTGCTCGTCCGTCGCGGCCACGTCGGTGACGTTGGCGAACTTGTTGCTCGTGGAGAGGTCCCCGTCCCGGATGCCCTCGACGGTGAAGACGACGTCGGCGGCGGTGAACGGCTCCCCGTCGTGCCAGGTCACGTCGTCGCGCAGGGTGAAGGTGTAGTGCGTCTCGTCGTCACTGATCTCCCACTCCTCGGCGAGGGCGGGGATGACCTCGTTGTCGGCGTCGTGCGCGGTGAGGCCGGTGAACACCATCTCCGTCACCGGGTCGAGATGCTCGCTGACCAGCGCCGGGTTCAGCTGTTCGGGTTCGTCTCCCAGCGCGTAGGTCAGGGTGTCGCCGTCGTCGCCCCCGCCGGAACCCGCCGTGCATCCTGTGGCGAGCAGCCCCACGGACGCGCCGGCCGCGATCAGGAGTCGATGCTTCGTCATGCCTGTCCCACTAGTTGCGAACTATTTGCAACTAGAAACCATACGCGTGTGGGACGGACAGCGCGCGACCACCCCCCGGCCAACGGGGACCTGTTCCCGTGGCCAGGGGAGAACGACGGTCCAGCGGGTCAGTCCACGACATGGCCCTGGACGTAGGGACCGTGCCGCTCCCACGTCAGGTACCGCTCGGTCTCGGTCAGCACGCTCCTGGTGAGCCAGACGGCGACCCCGACGTCGTCGGCCAGCCCGAGCACGGGGATGAAGATCTCGGGGACCAGGTCGATGGGAGAGACGATGTAGAGCACGGCCACGGCGAACAGCAACAGCCGGGAGGCGGGGACCTCGGTGTAGCGGCCGCGCAGCCGCGCGCCGAGCATCCGCGGCAGGGCGCCGGCGCGTTCCCGCAGGGAGGGCTTACCGGGACGCACGCTCTCGCTGGCGGCCTGCCACGCCGCCGCACCGGCCGCGGCACGGTTGGACTTGCGCATCGTTCTCACCTCGCGGGGGTTCGTTCCCATCGGGACAACGGGACAACAGATCTCAAGATATGACGCGTTATACCCGCGAAATGTTCCCGCGGAACCGTTAGGTTGTGTTCCCCACCCCCCTTTCCCACCCTCACGTCCCCTCCCCGAGAGCACACATGCGTCACACCCACACTCCGACCCGCCGGTTCGCTCCCCCCGTTCTCCTCACCGGGGCGGTGCTCCTCGCCCTCACGGGGTGCTCCGCCGTCGCCGGAGACGACGGTTCCAGTCCCGAACCACCCACCACCGACTCCCGGGAGAGCCCCGACAGCGGCGACGGGAACAGCACCGCCCCGCCCACGGAGCAGGGGCCACTGTCCGGAACCACGATCGTCGTCGACCCCGGGCACAACGGCGGGAACGCTGACGCGGCCGAGGAGATCGCCGAGCAGGTGCCCTCCGGCCCTGGGGAGAAGTCCTGCGACACGGTCGGCGCCGAGACCGCGGACGGGTACCACGAGCACGAGTTCACCTGGGACCTGGCACGTGTGGTCCGCGACGAGCTGGAGTCCGACGGGGCCGAGGTCGTCCTCACCCGTGAGGACAACGACGGGGTCGGCCCGTGCGTCAACGAGCGCGCCGAGATCGGCAACGACGCGGACGCCGACGCCGCCGTCTCCATCCACGCCGACGGGGCCTCCGGAGGAAGCGGGTTCCACGTCATCACCCCGGGCGAGATCGACGGGTACTCCACCAACGCCGACATCATCGGCCCGTCCCGCCAGCTCGCCGAGGACGTCCGCACCACCTTCCGCGAGGAGGCGGACCAGCCCTACGCCGACTACATCGGGGAGGAGGGCATCGACGAACGCACCGACCTGGGCGGGCTCAACCTGTCCACGGTTCCCAAGGTGTTCCTCGAGGTGGGCAACATGCGCGATCCGGACGACGCGGAGAAGATCACCGACAGCCAGTGGCGCGAGCGGGCCGGCGCCGCGCTGGCCTCCGGGCTCGCCCACTACGCGCGACGGGACTGACTCCCGTTCCCCCAGGCACCGGTCGGCCGTGGCACCGGGGAACGGCGGCCGCCGGAGGTTCCCTATCCTGCTGCCATGAATCGTTCTCCCCACCACTACCAGCACCACCGCAGTCAGGCGCCCCACCACCAGGGCGGGCACGAGTGGCCCCCTCCCGAGCACCCGTCGGCCACGCCGATGTCGCCCGGGGCGGGGTTCCGCGACCACGCGCGCCAGCTGCTCCCCTGGCTGCCCGGCCTCGCCGGGTGCGTCCTGGTCGTTCTGCTCTTCAGCACGCCGGTTTTCTCAGCGCTCACCCCGGACCTCGGAAGCGCCTTCGCGCTGGGGCTCCTGTTCAGCCTGGCCGTTGCCGCGGCGGTCCTGGCCGTACTGGTCCGCAGGACGCGCCGGATGTTCACCGGAACCACTGTCGTGGCCTCCCCCACCGGGGCGGAACTGCGCGACCGCGCCGGGTACGTGAACTCGGCTGAGGTGGGCCGACGTCGTCCGGGTCGGCCCCGTTGTGGACAGGCGCTCCCGCATGTACTCCACCATGAGGGACGTGTCGGTGGACACGGCGGTGGCCCTGGGGAAGGCCACGAGCCTGAAAGTCCGCTCCCAGGTCCTCATCGGCTGGGGAGAGCGCTGGTTCCCCGGCAGCGCCCCCTCCCACCTGCGCGGGGAGCGCGCCAGGCAGCCGCGTAACCCCGACACGGGCCAGGAACTGGTCACTGTCTCGTTCACTGCCGCCGGCCGCGCCGACCGGTCCAACCCCCTGCTCGCCCACCTCCGGCACTACCGGCCCGACCTGCTCCACTGACCGCGCGGCCCGCCGGGTCCGGACCGGAACACGCCTCCCGGCACACCGGGGCGCGGGACCCGGGACGGAGGTGCGGGGCCGCGTCGGAACCGCCCGTCTGCACAATAGTGGTATGGCCCTGAAACCGGCTGACATCCGCAACAAGCAATTCCACACGGTGCGCCTGCGTCCTGGGTACAAGGAGGAGGACGTCGACGCGCTGCTCGACCAGGTGGAAGCCACCCTGGCGGCGCTGCACGGCGGCCCCCGGACCGAACGGTTCGTCACCGCCGAGGAGGTGGAGGCGTCCCGGTTCCGCACCACACGGTTGGGACCCGGTTACGACGAGGACGAGGTGGACGCCTTCCTCGACCTCCTCGCGGCCGAGTTGCGCGCGCTCGGTCTGAGCGCCGACACCGGACCGCCGCAGGCGGGCCCGCCCGGTGCTGGTGGACCCCCCGGCCCCGCGGCTCCTCCCCACTACCAGCCGCAGCACGGCCCACCGGGACCACCGGGTCCACCGGCCCCACCAGCGCCACCGGGAGTCCGGCCGCCCGCTCCTCCCGCCTCTGCCGGTCCGCCACCAGGCCCACCCGCCGGAATCACCCCCTCGGGCATCCGGGATATGGCGTTTCCCGCGACCCGGGCCACCACCGGCTACGAGGAGCAGGAGGTGGACGCGTTCCTACGCCGCGCGGAGGGAACGCTGGAGGCCCTGCTGAGCGGCGCCCCGCACAAGGCCACCCTCACGTCCGCCGACGTCGACCGGGCCCGGTTCTCCACCACACGGGCGCGACCGGGGTACGACCCCACCCACGTGGACGCGTTCCTGGACGACCTCGCCAACGAGCTCCGGCGCCTGGGAACGTAGGTCCCCGGAGCCCAGAAGGTCGATGGCGGCGCGGCACGGTGGGTCCGGCCTTCCCACGCCCAGGCCGGGCGTTCCGGTGCGCGAACCGCCCGCGGCGGTTTACGGGCGCAGGCCCGCCAGGAACAGGTCGGCGAAGTACGCGCCGACGTCGGCGCCGCTCAGCTGACCCTCCGGGTTGTACCACATGCCGAGGTGGTGCACGGCGCCGAAGTACTGGGTGACGGCGAGCTCGGCCGGGACGTCGGTGCGGAAGACACCCGTGCGTTGGCCCTCGAGGACCATCTCGCGGAAGCGCTCGTGGTAGGCGCGGCGCTCCTTGCGGACCGCGTTCTGCCGGTCGGGCGAGAGCATGTGCAGCGAGCGGAAGAAGATGACGGTGTCGTCCAGGTTGCGCACCGTGGTGTGGACGACGTCCGCGGCGGCGGCGTGCAGCCGCTCCTCGACCGGGCCGGAGGCGTTCGCGTACTCGTTCAGCCGACGCGTCTGCATGGCCAGCACGCGCTGGTACACCGCGAAGAGCAGGTCCTCCTTGGAGGAGTAGTAGTGGTACATCGCACCCTTGGTGACCCCGGCGGTGTCCACCAGCTCCTGCACCGAGACCCGTTCGAAGCCGCGCTCGGCGAACAGCCGGGATGCGACCGACAGCAGCCGTTCCGGCACCGGAGCCGTGCTCACCCGGGGCGCGGCCTCCTGATTCCCGCTTGCTTCCGTCATGCTGCCCATCCCGCTTTCTGTGACGCCGACCCCCAGGATAGGCGTACCGGCCGGTCGGTGCCGGGCAGTGGCGGCGTCCGGAGGGACGCGACACGCCCGGGGGGGCGGTCGGGACGCCGCGCGTGTGACGGATGTGGCAATCTGCGCGCCACGGGCCCGCGCCGCCGTAAAGTGGGGCGCAATCGGACTCCGGACGTGTGGCGCACCTACTGGGAACTCGAACGTGTGTTCGATACCCTGACCGCGTGAGCCTCTACAACGAACCGATCGACGTCCGGAAAACCACCAGCGGGCATCCGGCCCTGTTCACCTGGCGAGGCCAGATGTACCGGGTACGGCGCATCATCGAGACCTGGGAGTGCACGGGAGGCGACACGGCCGGGGTTCCCGGCGGACAGACCCGGCTCGTCCGGGTCGCCGCGGAGACGGACCGGGGCGACCCCAGCATCGCCGAGATCACTGTCGGTCCCGCGGAGAACCACGGGACGATGCGCCGCCTGTGGTGCTGACCCCGTCGCCGGGCCGCGACCGGGGCGTGGCCCGGCGACCGGCACGGTGCCCCGCGGGGCGGCCTGCCGGCGGGAGCGCACCTCGGCAACCGGTCCTTCACTGACCGACGGGGTCCGACGGGCCGGGCTCCGGGGCGGCGCCCGCGCTGCGGGCTTCGAGGGTGGTGGTGTCCAGCGCTGAGGGGAGCGTTGGCGACGGGTGGCGCCGCCGACGGAACTAACCGGCCTGCTGCTTGGCCTCCAGGGCCTCCATCGCGTTGACCGCGGCGGAGACGGTGTTGTGTACCGGAACCTGGCGGTGGAGTCCGACCAGGCGTACGACCTTGGTGACCCGTTCGTTGGGAGCCGCGAGCGCGAGGCTTCCGCCCCGCTCCGTGACGGCCCGGTAGGCGTTGATGATGACGTTCAGCCCGCTGGAGTCCATGAAGTCCAGCTCCGAAAGGTCGAGGATCATCCACGGGCCGTGCGTGTCGACATCGGACAGGACATGTTCGTGGAGGTCGCCCGCAGTGGCGATGTCGAGGTCGCCTTCGACCTTGACGATCACGCTGTGGTTCTCGACCCGGGTGCTCAGCCCAAGCCTGTGCACGTTCACTCCTCCCAGCCCCACACGGTGCGGGGTCCCCTTAAGTGTTCAACCGTACGGAACGGCATGGCGGAGGCCGTCGGCTATGCCCGCGACCCCGGCCCCAGCACGCCTGGCCTGGCGAACAGGGTGCCCGGAGAGTCGACAGGCACGGCTCCCGCTGGGCTTCCGTAAGTCTCTGGCCACACACGGTATTAGGCTATCCGGCCGACGGGAATGCCATCGCGGAAGATATTTTCTCCCATATAGGTCATATCAGACAGAGGCAAAGCGTGACCAACCTCACGCCATATTGCGCTACTCCCCAGTAGGTTCGCCGTCCGAGTCCCCCGGGTCAGTGACGAACGCGTCCAGTGCCCGTTCCGCGGCAAGCGTAGCCGTCACCTCCCCCGAGCGAAGCTCGGCCTCCAACCGCGGCAGCAGGTCACGCACCCGCGCGTGCCGCGTCAACCGGTCCATCAGCCGCGCCTGCAGCTGTTCCCACATCCAGTCGACGCGCTGCCGGGCGCGGCGGTTGACGAACTCCCCCGCGTCACTGAGGACACGGCGGTGCTCGGTCACCGCGTTCCACACGTCCTCCAGCCCGTCACCGGTCAGGCCGCTGCAGGTCAGCACCGGCGGCTGCCACGAGGGGTGCGGCGGCTGCAACAGCTCCAACGCCCGGGACAGTTGGCGCGCCGCCGCCCGCGCCTCCTGCCCGTGCGGACCGTCGGCCTTGTTCACCGCCACCACGTCGGCCAGCTCCAGCACCCCCTTCTTGATGCCCTGCAGCTGGTCGCCGGTACGGGCCAGGGTGAGGAAGCAGAAGCAGTCCACCATGTTGGCCACGGCCGTCTCGGACTGGCCCACCCCGACGGTCTCCACCAGCACGGTGTCGAACCCGGCCGCCTCCATCAGCACCATGGTCTCCCGGGTCGCGCGGGCCACACCCCCGAGCGTGCCCGCCGTGGGGGACGGGCGCACGAACGCGTCCGGGTCTCCCGCCAGACTGGCCATGCGCGTCTTGTCCCCCAGGATGCTGCCACCGCTGCGGCTGGACGAGGGGTCCACGGCCAGCACCGCCACCCGCTGGCCCCGGCCGGTCAGGCGGCTGCCCAGGGCGTCGATGAACGTGGACTTCCCCACACCCGGAACCCCGCTGATACCGACCCGGTGCGCACCGCCGCTGTGCGGAAGCAGGCGCATCAGCAGGCGCTGCGCCTGCTCGGCGTGCTCCGGGCGGCGGGACTCCACCAGGGTGATCGCCCGGGCCA
Organism: Haloactinospora alba; assembly: GCF_006717075.1. Lineage (NCBI taxonomy): Bacteria > Bacillati > Actinomycetota > Actinomycetes > Streptosporangiales > Nocardiopsidaceae > Haloactinospora > Haloactinospora alba. The sequence continues at coordinate 42,406 of NZ_VFQC01000003.1, read as the reverse complement.
GGGTGGGACGGTGGCCGTCCAGTATCCGGTCAGCGTAGGCGTCGACGTCGATCCCCGCCGGCATCAGGCGCGCCCGGAGTCCGCGTCCAGCCGGTCCAGCAACCCGGCGGCGGCCTCCGCGATGACCGTGCCGGGCGGGAATATCTCCGTGGCTCCCGCGGCGTACAGCTCGTCGAAGTCCGACGGCGGGATGACACCGCCCACCACGATCATGATGTCCTCCCGGTCGAGCCCGGCCAGTTCCTCCCGCAGCGCGGGAACCAGGGACAGGTGCCCGGCGGCCTGCGACGACACACCCACGATGTGCACGTCGGACTCGGCTGCCTGGGCCGCCACCTCGGCGGGGGTCTGGAACAGCGGGCCGATGTCCACGTCGAAACCGAGGTCGGCGAACGCGGTGGCGATGACCTTCTGGCCGCGGTCGTGCCCGTCCTGGCCGATCTTGGCCACCAGGATGCGGGGGCGGCGCCCCTCGCGTTCCTCGAAGCGCTCCACCCGTTCGGTCACCGCGCGCATGCTCCCGTCCGCGCTGCCGTCCCCGTCGCCGCCGGAACCCGCGGCCTCCTCCCGGTACACCCCGTGCACCGTGTGGACCTGGCCGGAGTGCCGGCCGAACACCTTCTCCATCGCCTGCGAGATCTCCCCCACCGTGGCCTTCGCGCGGGCCGCGTCCACCGCGGCCGCCAACAGGTTGTTCTCCAGGGTGGCGCCGCCGGGTTCACCCGCCGCCACCGCCGTGAGCCGGTCCAGCGCCTGCCGGGTGGCGGTGTCGTCGCGTTCCGCGCGCAGGCGGCGCAGCTTCTCCAACTGCTCGGCGCGCACCCGGCTGTTGTCCACCTTGCGCACCTCGACGTCGTCGTGCTCGTCCGGGCGGTACTTGTTCACCCCGATGACGGGCTGGCGTCCGGCGTCGATCCGGGCCTGGGTGCGCGCGGCGGCCTCCTCGATACGCATCTTGGGCAGCCCCGCGCTGATCGCCTCCGCCATGCCGCCCGCCTGCTCCACCTCGTCGATGTGGGCGCGGGCGCGCTGCGCCAGGTCGTGGGTGAGGCGCTCGACGTAGTGGCTCCCGCCCCACGGGTCCACCACCTGGCTGGTTCCGGACTCCTGCTGCAGTAGCAGCTGGGTGTTGCGGGCGATGCGCGCGGAGGAGTCGGTCGGCAGGGCGAGCGCCTCGTCCAGGGCGTTGGTGTGCAGGGACTGGGTGTGCCCCTGGGTGGCGGCCATCGCCTCCACGCAGGTGCGGACCACGTTGTTGTACACGTCGTGGGCGGTCAGCGACCACCCCGACGTCTGCGAGTGGGTGCGCAGCGACAGCGACTTGGGGTTGGCGGGTTCGAAACCGCCGACCAGCTCGGCCCACAGCAGCCGGGCCGCGCGCAGCTTCGCCACCTCCATGAAGAAGTCCATGCCGATGGCCCAGAAGAACGACAGCCGGGGCGCGAACGCGTCCACGTCCAGGCCGGCGCCGCGTCCGGTGCGGATGTACTCCACCCCGTCGGCCAGGGTGTAGGCCAGCTCCAGGTCGGCCGTGGCTCCGGCCTCCTGCATGTGGTAGCCGGAGATGGAGATGGAGTTGAACCGCGGCATCCGCTGGGCGGTGTAGGCGAAGATGTCCGAGATGATCCGCATGGAGGGCCCGGGCGGGTAGATGTAGGTGTTGCGGACCATGAACTCTTTGAGGATGTCGTTCTGGATGGTTCCGGCGAGCTGCTCCGGCGCCACACCCTGCTCCTCGGCGGCCACGATGTACAGCGCCATGACCGGCAACACCGCGCCGTTCATCGTCATGGACACCGTCATCCGGTCCAGCGGGATGCCGTCGAACAGCTCCCGCATGTCGAGGATGGAGTCGATCGCCACCCCGGCCATGCCCACGTCCCCGGACACGCGCGGGTGGTCGGAGTCGTAACCGCGGTGGGTGGCCAGGTCGAACGCCACCGACAGCCCCTTCTGCCCGGCCGCCAGGTTGCGCCGGTAGAACGCGTTGGACTCCTGGGCGGTGGAGAACCCGGCGTACTGGCGGACCGTCCACGGCTGGTTCACGTACATCGTGGCGTAGGGGCCGCGCACGTACGGCGGGAAGCCGGGGTAGGTGTCCACGAAGTCCAGCCCGCGGCTGTCCTCGGGGGTGTACAGCGGTTTCACCCCGATCCCCTCGGGCGTGTCCCGGGTCGCGTCCCCCGCACCGGCACCGGTGTGCCGCCGCAGTTCCCGCTCCCACGTCTCACGGGCGGTTGTGGTGTCCTCGCACGCGGTCGTACCGGGACCGATGCGGCTGAAGTCCGGGATCAAGGCGCCACTCCCAGCGTGTCGTGTAGCTCTGTCAACAGGCTAATCGCGTCGCAGCCGGCGAACAGGAACGTGTCCGCGCCGCTCGCTTCGTTGTGTTCGGGCGCGCCCGCCAGCAGCACGCGCCGCGCGCCCGCCTCGCGCAGTGCCGCCACCGCGTCGGCGGCCCGCTCCGCGTACACCCGGTCGCTGGAGCACAGGCACGCCACGTCGGCGCCGCTGTCGGCGAACGCGGCGGCGGCCTGTTGGGCTCCCTCGGTGGTGTCGCCCCCGACCGGTTCGATCCCGCCGGCGCGCAGCAGGTTCGCGGTGAACGTGGCGCGCGGCGTGTGCGCGGCGACCGGCCCCAGGGTGGCCAGGAAAACGCGCGGGCGGCTGCCCGTGTCGGCGAGGTGGGCGTCCGCCCGGTCCCGCAGTTCCTCGAACTCCTGGGCGTAGCGGCGCCGCGGCAGGGCCGCGCTCCGCTCGGGCGGCACGTCCCCGCTCGGGCGGGGGCGGCGCTCGAACTCCGGCTCGTCCAGGGCGGGGAACTCGCTCACGCCGGTGACCGGGTCGGCGCGGTGCGCCAGGTTGGCGCGGCGCCGCTGCCACACCTCGTCCACGCGTTCGGCGAGCAGGCCGGAGGTGAGAGCCTCCATCATGCCGCCCGCGGCCTCCAGCTCCTGGAAGAACGCCCACCCCGCGGTGTGCAGGTCGGCGGTCAGCCGTTCCACGTAGAACGACCCGCCCGCCGGATCGGCGACCCGGGCGAGTTCGGACTCCTGAACCAGCAGGTTCTGGGTGTTGCGGGCGATACGGCGGGCGGAACCGTCCGGCAGGCCCAGCGCGGTGTCGAAGGGGCGCACCGTCACCGCGTCGGCTCCGCCGAGGCCGGCGCCGACGCAGGCCAGGGTGCCACGCAGGATGTTCACGTGCGGGTCGCGGCGGGTCAGCATCGCCGCCGAGGTGACCGCGTGCTGGCGCATGCCGCGGTGCGCGGCTTCCAGCCCGCACGCCTCGGTGACCCGGTTCCACATGGAACGCGCGGCGCGCAGCTTGGCGATGGTGGAGAACTGGTCGGCGTCGGCGGCGTAGCGGAACTCCAACCGCCGCGCCGCCTCGGCCAGCCCCATCCCGGCCTCGGTGAGGGCACGCAGGTAGGCCACACCGGCCGCCATCGAGGCACCCAGTTCCTGGGCGTGCGACCCGCCCGCGTCGTGGTAGGGGGTGGCGTCCACGATGACCAGGCCCAGGCGGGGGTACTGGTCCGCGTACTCGGCGGCCAGCCGCGCCGCGTCGGCGACCTTGGCCGGGGCGCCGGTGCGGGCGGTGACGGTGATCGGGTCGATCCCGAGGTGTCCGGGGACCAGGGCGCGGTCCGCGCCCTGGTTGTCGTGGGCGGCGAGCAGGGCGCGCGCGGCCTCGGGGTAGGCCGGGCCGGGGTCCAGGACCACCGGCGTCGCCACCGGGTCGGTCCCGGCCAGTGCCTCGCCGATGGCCTCCGGCGGGAGGGCGGTTCCGCCCGCGGCGAGCCACACCGCCGCCGCCCCGTTGTCCAGGTCCGCGCGGATCGCCCGGCGGGCCGCGGCGGGGTCGGGTTCGTCGGTCCGCTGGCGGATCTCCCACCCGCCGTCGCCCGCCCGGCGGGGACCCGTTCCCCGGGTGAACGGCGCTGCCCCGGGGAAGCCGGAGTCGATGTCGTCGTCACTGTCGTACAGCGGGCTGACAGTGATCCCGTCGTAGGTGGTGCGGGCGAGGGCGTCCTCGGGGCGCGGATCGTCGGGATCCACCTCCCTGCCGCTCTTGCCCAGCACCTCCGCCACAACCGCCCGCCACTGCTCCCGCGTCACGCGCGGGAAGCCGGCCCCCAGGGCGTGTCCGGCGTCGTTTTCCGGAGTGTTCATACCCAGGATCGTAGAGAATCGTGTTCGGTCCTGGGGCCAGCGGGGCCCGGGAAGAGGAGACGTGTCTCACTGTTCCGGGCCCCGGGGCGCCGGACTCCGTTCAGTGTACGCCCGTCCTGCTCGCGGCGCTCGTCGCGGACAGCGTCCACCGAACGGGTCCTAGTCCAGCACGCTGCCGACCCGCTCCGCGTCGACACTGCCGGCGGCTCCCACGCCGATCTCCCAGTCACTCACCCCGTCGTCCTCCTTGGCCTTGCAGGTGATGTCGGTGTCCGTGTCCAGCTGCACCTTCTCCGCGTGGTCCATGTCGCACTTCACGGCCTCGGCCTTGGACAGGAACCGCACCTGCTGTTCGGTGCGGTCGCGGGACAGGGGCCACCCGTCCGGTTCGGGCTCGACGTTGACCACCGAGGCGTCGCCCATGTCGCCGCCGTCGCTGACGTCCACCGTCCAGGTGATCTCCACGCCCTTGTACCCGGCGAGGCACTCCACCGGTTCCTCCTCGTCCCCGTCGATGCTGGGGCAGGAGGCATGCATGTCGGCGTAGTAGTCCTCGGTGACGCTCGCGGTCTGGTCGCGGATCTGCCACTCGATCTGCTCACGCACCGGGCTTTCCGAACCGGCCCGTTCCGGCACCTCGTCGTCGGACACGTCCAGCCCGTCGGACTCCGGAACGTCGTCGACCCGGAACCCGTCGCCGTCGGTCTCGGCCTCCTCGGCGGGCTCGTACTCCGGCGGCGGTTCGGCTTCCGAACTGCCGCAGGCGGACAGCGCCAGCAGGGCGAGCGGCACCGCGGCGAGGGCGAGTCTGGGGGATGTCGCGGTCATGGTGTGGTCACCTTCGTTGTCGGTTCTCGGGTACGGGCGGAAGACAGGGCGGGTGGTCACTGCTTCTGCGGTTTCTTCGGCCACCCGTTCTCGGCGGCCAGTTTGCGCAGCAGCGGGAAGAACTGCGCGGACCCCGGGGTGTACATCCCGTTGAGCTGGATCTTCTCCCCGCTGGTACGCACGAGCTGGATGTGCTCGCCGTTGTTGGCGTACCTGTCGGTGAGCGCGGCGATGTCCGACCACGGCACGATCCGCAGGTTGTTTCCCTTGCGCAGGATGAAACCACCGTTGAATACGTAGAGCCCCTTGCGGCGGAGGTACAGGGCCAGCATCCAGAAGCAGAACGCGAATATGGGCAGCACCACCGCCCACCGGCCCGGGCTGAGGCTCTCCCCCGCGAGCTGGATGAGGCCCTCGACGGCGAGGAGCAGCGCCCAGGCGGCCAGCACGAAGAACCCGCCGACATAGGGGTTGGTGTAGTCCTTGACGTGCACCTGGACGGGGTCGCCGAGCTGGTTCTCACGTGCCGCCCGGGCGACGTCCTCCCGGAGCGGGGCGCGCTGCTGGTCGGGGGCGGACTGTTGCGGCTGCTGGGCCGGAGGGTTCTGTTGCATGGTCCTTCGCTTCACCGGTTCGCGGCACTGTCGCGGCCGCGCGCATCGGCGCGGACGCGTCCCGCCCGGTTGTACGTGCCGCGTTCCGGAGCGGTTCATCCCTGCCTGTGGTGAACCGCGGTCGCGCCGTTCCCGTACTCGGTCACGTAGTTCCGTCGTTGTCGAGGAGTCCGTCATGCCCCCAGCTCCACCAAGCGGTAACAGTGTGGACATCGACCGCGGTTCGCTGAACTGGAGTGTCGTTGGCCAGCCCAGCGACCCCGTGCCGTGGGCTCCGGAAGATGTGGACACGCTCGCCGACCACTACGAGGCGCTCCGCGACGAGGTGCGGGAGGCTTGCAACAACGCCGAGGAGTTGAACAGCGGCAGCCTGGGCGAAGGCAAGGCGATCGACGCGCTGGAGAACCTCACCGAGGACCTTCCGGAGGTTCTGGAGGACCTCCGGGACGTGTTCGACAAGGCCACCAGCGCCTACCGGAACTACAGGTCGGCGTTGCAGACAGCGCGGGACGAAACAGCCATCGCTGCAAAAGCCGCCCAGGATTGCCAGGACACGCTGGACCAGGCCGGCGACGACGAGGACACCGACGACACCGAGGACAAGCTCGTCGAGCATCAGGGCGAGGTCAACAAAGCCCTGATGGATCTGGACGGCGCTGCGAACGACGCCACCGACGAGCTGCGGGAGGCGTCCCGCCATCTCGGGGAGCTGCTGAGCGACGCCTGGAACGACCTGGTGGAGTGGCTCAGCGACAACCCACTGGTGTACGCGGTCGTCACCATCGCCGCCGGGGTCGCCCTCGCGTTCATCCCGGGCGCGGGGTGGGCCGCGCTCATCGCCATCGTCGGGTCCGGCCTGGTCATGATGGCGGTCGACCTGACACAGCTCGCCCAGCAGGGGCGGCTCGGCTGGAACGCCGAGACCGGACTGACAGTGGGGCTGGGTGTTCTCGGCTGCCTGCCCGGCGGGAGTCTGCTGCGGGGCGCGCGGGGGTTGACCGGCCTCACCTCGTCGGTGGCCTCCAGCGCCCTCCCCCGGTCCGGCAGGATCGCCGACGCGACGAGCAGCGCCGCGAACAGTCTGCGCAACAGCCAGGCCGGGATGGCGATCAGCCGCACTCTCGGTTCGGTCAGCACCACCCACTCCGCGATCCGCAGCGGGACGTTCGCCGGCTCCCCCGGAGCGAGCCTCGCCGCGGACACGGCCCTCAACCTCACCCGGGACACCGCCAGCGGGTTCGCCGCCAACACGGCACTGGACTGGGCGGGCGACCACGGCAACAGCTGGTCGGACAACCTGCTGTCGGCGGCGGCCACCAGCGCCCCCGGGTCGATGGCGGGCACCGCGGCCGACCACGACGCCCACAAGTCGGTCTGGTCCGACATGCCGTGGTCGAACAGTAACCACAGTCTGGTCGGAACGCAGGAAACCCAGAACCTGGGAGTCAACGACACGTCTCCGGACGTCACCTCTCCCGGCGGGGGCTCGGGCGACGGAGGCGGCACCACCGAGACGGCCTCCACCGGACAGAGCGCGGACACCGGCGCGCCCGCATCCGGGAACGACGCCACCCCCACACCGGCTGGGTCGGACTTCCCGGACATCGACCTGGCGTCCTCCAGCCCGGACGGGGGCGGCGCGTCCGGAAACCAGCCGGAGCAGTCCGCCGCACCCGCCGACAGCACCAGCAGCGGCGACGGCTCCTCCGCACCCTCGGAAAGCCCCGACGCGCCATCCGGCATACCCGAACCGGAGAGCCCCCCGGCGGGCAGCGCCACGAACGACGGCAATCCGGACACGGCACATCCCGACACGGACACGACCGAGACCCAGCCCGTCCGGGACGACGGAGCGCCCGACGACACGGGCACCACCGGCTCGGGCGAGGAGGGCCACTCGGCCGACACACAGGACGCCTCCCCCGCGGAAACCTCCGAGCGGGGTACGGAGGACACTCCCGCGGACTCTGCGGACTCCCAGACCCCGCAGGACAACGATACGGAGGGCAACAACACCACCGACGAACACGGTTCCGACGGCACCGACACCGACCCCGCCCAGCAGGAGAGGTGGGAGGCCCCACCCGAGTCCCCGGACGGCACCGGGGAGGACGCCGCGGGGGCAGGGGCCGGCCGGGGCGGCGCCGCGCCCATGCCGGACGTCAGAACTCCCGGTGGGAAACCCGGATCCTCGGCCCCCGCCCCCGAATCGTCCAACACGGAGGCCGACCGGGGCCGCGACGGTGAGACGCACAACCAATCCGACACCGACCACCACTCCCCCACCACCCCGGACAACACCCCCCAACAGCGGGAGCACGCGGATGCCCCGTCCCGCTCCGAGGCCGATTCCGCGGAGGCGGACACGTCCTCCCCGGCCGGGGAGGAGGAAACAACCAGCCAGGACTCGGCGGGGGATGCCCCCAGCACCGACTCGGAGGGGGAACCCTCGCCAGTCGGCGACCCGGACAGCTCCCCCAACGCCGAGGCCCATCCCGACGGGTCCGCCACAGTCCGCGACGGCGACCGCACGACAACGGTCCACCAGGACGGGTACACGGTCTCCGGCGACCGGACCCACACCGTGGATGCCGCCACCGGCACTCTGGAGTCCCGCAGCCAGGAAACGGCAGCGGCGGTGCACGACACGACGGTGAGCACACAGAGCACCAACGGGGACACCCGCCTCAGCCAGCACCTCGACGGCGGAGGGGCCGCCAGCGCCGCCGGTGCGGCGGCCACCTGGACCGCGAAGGGAGCGGCCACCTACCAGAGCGACCAGAGCACAGCCGCTGCCAACCCGCCGCAGCGCACCCCGGACGGGACCGTACGTTCCGGGGACACGACCCTCCGACCGGACGGTTCCGCCAACCACCCCGAGTTCGATCGGGACAGCGACGGGACCACCACCGTTCACCGGGACGGGCAGAGTTGGACGTTCGACTCCGAGGGCCGACTGGCATCCTCCACTACCGACGCTGCCCCGCCCGTCCACCAGGGTGAGGACGGTTCCACGGCGTTCACCGCCTCGGACGGGACCACACTCGGCGTCGGTCCGGACGGCAGTGTGACCTCCCCGGACGGGTGGAACATGAGCAGCGCCCCGGACGGGTCGGTGCGGGTGGACAGCCCCGCACAGCAGGGGCAGGGGCGACTGTCCGTCACCCACCATCCCGACGGGGAGGTGAGCGCCTCCAGCGGCGGCCACCACGTGTCGGGCACTCCCGGGAGGGAGGCGAGTGCCACCACCCCGGACGGGACGCACGCCACCAGCACACCCCAACGGGTGGCGGTCTCCGACGGAGAGCTCACCACCTACCAGTCGGGCGACTCCCCGGTGCGAACCGAACCCACCGACAGCCCCGGCGAACCCCTCGCCCAACACGACGGGAACACCGGGAGCGCACCGATGGACGACACCACCACGGCCGTCGCCGACCAGAACGGCAGCCGCGTCACGCCCGAACCGGACAACACCTCCCAGGACGGCGGAACCTCCCGGGGCAGCGACTCCCAGGACAGCGACGGTGGCCAGACGGAGCGCGACACGTCCACCGGCCGGGAGAACGCGGCCGACGACAACACCACCAGGGAGGATGCACTCGAGGAGCAGGTCGCCACGCCCCAGAACCGACAAGAGAGTGACGACGCCGGTACCGACACCGGCGCTCAGCCGCAGCAGTCCTCCGAGCCCACCCAGGAGTCCGGTTCCGAGACGCAGCAAAACGATCCCGCGGAAAGTACCCGCGCGGACCGGCCGACCCAGTCAAGCCGCACCACCGACGCGGAGGGCACTACGACCGTGGAGAACACCTACACCCCCGCCAAGGGTGAGGAACCCATCGACGGTCCCCGCATGCAGCGGAACCCGGACAACGACACGACCAGCGTCGACCATCAGGGCTTCCACATGTCCCGGACGCCCGCCGGGGAGGATGGAAATGTCGGTCCTTCTCCGCAGGATGGGTTCGATCCCACCGCAACCCACCACACTACGGTGCGCCCTTCTGCGGACAGCCCCTCAGCCACCAGTGACGGCGTCACCGGCACCCGGGTCGACGGCGACGGAATCACCGTCACTCGGGACGAGGAGGCGGACACCGTACACATCTCCGGTTCGGAGGACCCGAACGGCCCCTCCTCTCCCACCCCGGACCGGCCGGACGTCACGTGGAGCACGGACAACTCCGGCCGATCGAACAACCTCACGATCTCCGACGGCCGGGAGAGCCTGAGCGTGGAGTGGCAGCGCGGCCAAGAGCCACGCCTGTCCCAACCCCAGTCGTCCGAGAGCAGGTACCACGTGTCCGGCCCCGACCCGCACACGGGACAGCTCCGTGTCGTCCAGGACGGTCCCGACGGTGGCAGCACCACCACGATCGACCGCGACGGGAACGTGAGCCACACCAGCGGGTCCCGCGACCGGGTGGACATCGACCGGAACGGGACCGCCACCACCCACCGCGAGAACGGGTCGGAAAGCACCTCGATACGCCAGTTTCCCAACGGGGAGATGGATGTCACCCACCACCGCACCTCGGAAAGCGGCGAACAGAGCAGCTACGCCCGGATCGGAGAACAAGGCGAGACCGAAGCGCGCATGCGCACCACGGATGAGAACGGCGCAGCCACCGAGAAATGGGGCATGGGAGTCGACGAGAACGGCCAGGCCACCACGGTCAACAACAACACCTGGACCGACGGCCCCACCCGACTGCGCCCCGACGGATCCATGCACAACGTCGACGCCACGGAAAACTACCAAGCAGCGAACCGCCTTCAGCAGTTCGGGCCACAGCCGGATATAAGCATGAACGAAAGAGTAAATGCGGCTTTGAAAGAAACACTCCTAGAAACCATGAATCGAATGGGAGGATTGATCCAAACCGGACTAGAAGAGGGCGAGATCAAAGAAGAGGACTTGGAAGAAGCTGCATACAATCTGCGTGGCGCCCCCCAAAAAGGGCTCACGGAACAGCAACTAGGCGGACAGCCCGGAATGCCCGAACAAGGCATAGGAGAGCTCCCATGGCGATTCTCCGCAGACATCGCGAAGCTTTCCCAACAAGACAGGTCAGAAGCACTTACCGAAGACCTCGGAGACGTTTACGAAGAAGAGCAAAGCGAAGATGAACAAAAATAAAAATAAAGCGGAACAAACGGTTGACTGGCTAGCCGAACGAACAATAATATCCAATATAGCAGCATTTGCAGTGCTTATATCTCCCTTCCTTGGCGCTTCGGCGTGGTTCGCTCAAATGAAAGGACCCGACAAGGCATTGGAGGGAGCAGAAGCTGGCATATTTATAGGAGTATTATTTATAGCTATAGCAATAGGGTGGTCCTTAAACGACCCAGAGTTCTACACCCTCGGAAAACCCAGGGAAATAGTACGCGCAACCCGAGGTGCAGCCAACGACATAAAACAATACTATACCGACAACCAAACCCAAATCACCCGCCTGCAACAAAAAACCACCAATTTAAACAAAGAAGATATAAATAATCTTCACAAAAAAAACAACAAATTGCAAGAGGGGCTTACTGAAACAATGAAACAGCTTGAAAAACTTCCCAGGTCGCGCGGACCGACAAAATTTCGGATAAGAAGATACCCCTTCCTCGACAGGCGCCGAAAGGCGCGCAACCTCAACAAGAAAGTTCATACCCTTCTACAGAAAGAGGGAATCCAGCCGGCCGAGTCCGAGTAACCTTGTTTTCTTGGGGAGTTAAGGGTCTCGCCGTGCGGTTGCTGTCGCCGTCCTACTATCGTCGGCAGGAACCCGAAGCCCCGGACACGCAGGGGGAAACGATGACGATCGAGGTCGAGAAGAAGACGCTAACGTCACTGCGGGACAGTCTGCAGGAGGTCGAGGACAAGCTCTCCGGAGCCGAGAACGAGGACATCGAGGGAACAGCGAGCGACATCGGCCCCGCGAGCCTGAATTCCGCTTCCCGCTTGTTCTGCCAGGACAGCGCGGACCAGTACGAACGCGCCAAGGAAAGTGTCACGAAGGTGAAGGACGCGACGACAACCATCCTGGACTCGTTCGCGGAAACCGACAAGGAACTGCACAAGGGCATGGAGGCCGAGTAGCGGACGAGCAGGCGACACCACGCGTTCAACCGCGCACGGCACCAGACCCTCCGCACCTCTCCCCCGGAAGCAGGCGCATGTACATCCTCGACGACACGACCGAAACCCCGCGGGAGGTGGGGTTCGACTTCCGCGTACCCGACGGGTGGTCCGAGTTCGACCTGTCCGGAGCCACACTGGCCGACCGGCGCGCGGAACTGCTGTCCGCCTACGCCGACGACCCGCAGCGCCAGGAGGCCGCCAACGCGATGCTGGACGGTGTCACGCGGGAGCTGAAACGCGCCACCGACCTCGGGCTCATCGCCGCCGCCGGCACCCTGGAGAACTACGACGACGGGCTGTTCATGGCCAACGTGTGCGTGTTCTCGCTGACAACCTCACCGGGTCAGAGCGCGGACCTGTTCAGCATCGCCGAGAGCATCCACCCCAAGCGGGACCAGACCCCCGGCGAGACGTGGTTGCAGACCGTCCCGGTGGACCTTCCCGAGACCGGGACCGCGGCGCGGGTCTTCGGGTTGGCGGAACACCGCGTGGATGAGGAGAATCGTGTCCGGTCGATCGTCATGCACACCGTGATCAAGGTCCCGCGCCGCGACCGGCAGCTCCTGGTGAGTTGCTCCAGCCCCAACACCGACCATCCCGACGAGTTGTTGGACCTGTTCGACGCGATCACCCAGACCGTCCGCTTCTGGCAGCAGGACGCTCCCGCGACCGCCGCCCGGTAGAGCCTCGGTAGCGCGGCAGCGGGCACCGGTGCGCGGCGTCGGAACACCGAGAGCCGGACCATGGAGGAGAACGATGCGTGCTCGTACCAGAGGCGCCGCCCGGGGCGCGCGTCCGGTGGTCTCCGCTGTCGTCTGCGCGGCCGCGCTGGCACTGACGCCCGAGACGACAGCGGTGGCGGACCCGTCCCCGTCCGACGGTTCGAGATCTCCCTCCGCCTCTCCGACCACTCCCGACCCTGGTTCGTTCTCCGCCGAGGGGAACGGCGGCGTCTCCCTGTCCGGAGAGTGGGAGAGCGGTGAGGCGACGATGGCATTGAGCGGGACGCTGGAAGCCGCGGACCGGGCCGCCTATCTGGACGTCCTGCAACAGGTCCGCGACAGCGGCGGGAACGTCACCGACGCGGGGCAGATCGCGATCGGTGCGGCCGGATCCGGATCACCTCTGGATTTCGGGCCGGTGGAGATCGCACGCCCGGGCGGGGACGCGTACGCGACGTACCACCTCCTGGTCGCCACCGCGGAGTACGAACCGCTGCTGGTTCTGGAGTGCGACCGGGACGGGGTGTGCGAGGAGGGAGCGGCCGGTTCCGGGTGACCCGGCCGCCCACCACCGGCCGGTTCGGGTGTCACGCCGTGGTGCTCTTCCCCAGCCGCCTGGTCAGGAAGATGATGCCGAACACCAGCAGCACCGCGGGCGGGGTGAGCCACAGCACCCAGACGGACAGTTCGGCGAGCCCCTCGGAACGGAGCTGGCGCGGATTCTGGGAGTCGGCCGCGGCTGCCTCGGCGGCTTCGCGTTCCGCTTCCCGCAGGTCGGAGAACCGGCTCTCCCACTCGCCCGTGTCGACCAGTTCGGCGCCCCTGCTGGCGCGTTCGTCCAACGGTGCGGCGCTGTCCCAGTCGTTCTCCCACTCCACCACCTGGGCGGCCTGGAACGCCTCCGTGGGGGCGCCGTCCATCGCCCCCTCGTCGTCGACGAGGAAGAACTGGCCCTTCTCGTCCCCGACCTTCCCGGCGACGGTGAGCAGCTCCTCGTTCCCGTCCTCCTCCTCGTTCGTGTCCCGCAGCGGCGCCACCACCACGTAGACCGGCGTGTCGGTGCCCTCGAGCGCGTCCCGCGCGTTCTCCCGCTGCTGCCGAGGGAACTGGTCCTCCTGCTCAGGAGCGACGTACAGCGGGTCCTCGCGCAGTGCCAGCGCTATCTCGTCCAGCTCCTCCTCGGTGTGGGCGCCGGTGGGAGACGCGCCGCCGGTGGTGGAATCGGCGTGGGCGGGCTGTGTGGCCAGCAGCGCCCCGGCCATACAGGCACACAGGGACGCCGCGGCTGTCGATGTCACGGTTCGCGCGTTTCGCACGGGTCGGGTTTCCTTCTCTCGTCGGGCGGAACGTGCCGGAGGGAGGTACTGCGGGCCATCCCGCGGTACCCGTCAGGGCATGGGGACACGGACCTGCGTCACCTGGCCGTCGCCGAGGTGCAGGTAGGCCGTACCGAGGACGACGCGTTTCGCGGGCACCCCCTTGGGCAGGCGCAGCCCGAGGATCTCGCCGTCGCTGGAGGTCTGCGGGGACAGCAGCGCGCCGACGCGGTTGCGTTTCAACTGGACGTGCCAGGAGTTGAACCCGCCCTGCAGCGCCTCGGTGTTGCCGGCGGCGATGATCGCGAAACCCTCCCCGACCATGCCGCGGGCGATGCGGGTGAACTCTTTCCCGAGGTCACTGCTGAGGAGGAGTTCGGCGTCGTCCACCACGATCGCGCTGGTCTCCCCTTCCAGCTGCTGCACCCCGGAGATGAAGTCCCGCAGGGACGGGTCGGCGTCGTCCAGCACCACCCGCACCCCGGGATGGTCGCGCAGGTCGGCCAGGGCGGAGGTGCGGGGCGTGATCAGCATGAGTTCCGTGCCGGCATCGAGCAGCGACTGGCTCATGGTCCGCAGGAGGCTGGAGCGGCCCGAGCGCGGCGGACCGCCGACGAGGAACGTGGGGGTGTCGGCCAGGTCGGCGCCGTAGGCGGTGAGCTGGTTGCCGCCGACTCCCACCATGGCCCACAGGGGGCGGCGGGTATCGGGCGCGCGGTAGCTGTCGGCGTCGGGGTAGCCGAGCCGGTCCGGCAGCACGTCCACCCGCATCGGCCGCGGACCGGGAGTGTCGGCGAACTCGGTCGTTGTGAATCCGCCGATGCGGCTGAGTTCGGCTGCTTGGGCCGCGCCGGAGGGGTCGTCGGCGAGCAGCGCCAGTTGGATCTCGGCGGCGTCCCCGGTACGGAACGCGCGCCCGTTGGGAATCTCGTCGGGAAGGTCGCGGCCGCGCAGTCCAGCGGGCGAGTAGTCGTTGCGGTCGTTGAACCGCAGCGCGAGCCGGTGCTCCGTGGTCTGGGCGACCTTGCTGCGGGTGAGGGTCTTGTCGCCGGTGGCGATGACGTGCATCCCGACCCCGGCACCGTCGCGTTGCAGCGTGACGAGGTCCTCGATCAGGGCGCCGTGGTTGTAGTCTCCGAAGGTCTGGTCGAGCACGTCCCACCGGTCCAGGAACACGACGATGTGGGCGGGCCTGTCGCCGGGCGGGGTGTGTTCCCGAAGTTCGGCGATGTCGGCGCACCCCTGGCCGGCGAGCAGGCGCTGTCGCCGGTCCAGCTCCTCGGTGAGGAGGCCCACCAGCCGCACCACACGGTCCTCCTGGGTTCGGGTGGCGACCGCGCCGCAGTGCGGGAGTTCGGACATCGGCAGGAGGGTGCCGTTGCCGCAGTCGATCGCGTACATGTGCAGGTCGCACACCTGGTGACCGACCGCGAGCGCCCCGGCGACGGTGCGCAGCGCCTCGGAGCGTCCGCTGCGTCCGGAACCGACGATGTGCAGGTTGCCGACCGTGCCCAGGTCCAGGGTGAACTGGCGTTGCGCCTGCTGCTCCGGCAGGTCCATGAGCCCCACGGGCACGGGCTGCAGTGTCCCGGGTTCGGGGCGGCGCATCGGGGCCTGCTGGTTCACGTGGACGAGGGTGACCCGTTCCGGTAGCGCCTCCAGCCACGGGCTGGGCTGTAGGTGTGCCCCCACGCGGCTGGTCGCCTCCTGGATGGCCGACACCAGCACGGTCAGGTCGGTGACGTCCACGTCGCCGCTGTCGTCATCGCCGCTGTCGTCGGCCGGCGCGGGACGGGCGAAGTCCTCCCAGCGCAGGATATGGGGGGCGGGGTCCTGCGCGTCGGTCGTGGCGGTGACGCGCTGCCCGCCGACCCGGCCGGACTGGAACGGCAGCAGCGAGGCGTGCCCCAACCGGGCGTAGCCGCGGCCCGGGGTGTCCAGTGAGATCTGTGCCGCCTCCTGGGAGTCGATGACGTCACGGCTCTCTCCCGGGTCGGTCATCCGCAGGGCGATGCGCAGGTTGGTGTTGGCGCGGATGTCGTTGGTGATGACCCCGGCGGGGCGCTGGGTGGCCAGTACCAGGTGGATACCCAGCGACCGGCCGCGTTGGGCGATGTTCACCAGCCCGTTGACGAACTCCGGGAGTTCGCGCGCCAGCGAGGCGAACTCGTCGATGACCAGCAGCAGCCGGGGCATGGGGGCGAGATGGTCTCCGCGGTCGAACATCGCGGTGTAGTCCTCGATGTCCTTGGCTCCGGCGGCGGCGAGCATGTGTTCCCGGCGGTGCAGCTCCGCCCCCAGCGAGGTGAGGGCCCGGGTGACGAGGTGGGCGTCCAGGTCGGTGACCATGCCGACGGTGTGCGGCAGGGACACGCAGTCCTTGAACGCGCTTCCGCCCTTGTAGTCCACAAGCACGAACGACATGGCCTCGGGGCGGTTCACCGCGGCGAGGCTGGCCACCAGGGTCTGCAACAGTTCCGACTTTCCGGAACCGGTGGTGCCGGCGATCAGCGCGTGCGGCCCGTCCTTGCGGATGTCCACGGAGAACGCTCCGTCGATCCCCGCCCCGATGGCGGCGATGGTGCTGCGGCCGTTGGCGGCCCAGTGGGCGGCGATCAGGTCACCGTCCGGGGGTTCCAGACCCAGCACGTCCAGTAGGCGGGCGCTGCGCGGCACCGCGCCGCCCTCGTCGCCGGTGCTGGTGTCACGGATCGGCGCGAGCGCCCGGCCGGCCCGATCCGCCCAGTCTCTCGGCGGGGCGTCGATGCGGATCTCGTCGACACTGTCGTTCTTGGTGCGGGCGAACCGCATCTCGCCACCGGAGATAGTGACGACCGCCTGGCACTCCTCGGGCAGTAGCCGCTCCTCGGCGTCGAAACACAGCACGTGGATGCCGACGGCGGGCCCCTCACGCAGCAGCTGGATCACGCCGGGCAGCGCGCGCAGCTGCCGGGCGCCGTCCAGTACCACCACGATGTCCGTCTCGGTCTCCGGACGGGCCGCGACGGACTTCCCACCGCTGCGGGCATCGAGGAGGGCGAGCAGTTCGGCGACGCGGCGGGCGCAGGTGTCGGCGTCCAGACCCAGCCGGCCGAGGGACACCTCGGGGGTGGTGCTACGCAGGTGGGGAAGCCAGCGGGTCCACGCCCACTGCTCCTCCTGCCCGCGGTTCATGCTCAGCAGGTACAGTTCCAGCTCCGCCGGACTGTGCAGCAGGGCGAGCTGGCCGACGAGCCAGCGGTCGAGCCGGTCGGTGAGGTCGCCGGAGCCGGCGATACCGACGACGCCGTTGTCCCGCAGGGACACGGTGATGGGGACGTCGCGGAAGTCCCAGGTGACGTCCTTGCGGTGTTCGTCCTCGGTGGGGTCGGTGAGTACGACCGGGGAGGGGATGCGTCCGGTTCCCACCCGCAGCAGGGTGAAGTCCTCGTCGCTGCGGCGGCGCTCCCACAGGCGGGCGCGCGGTCCGGTGGCCAGCAGCAGTGCCGTGGCGGGGTCGGGGCAGGCGTCCCGCAGAGAGCGCTGGTGGGCGTACAGGGCCTCGCGGGCGTCGGCGGAGACGCGTTCCACCGTCTGTTCGTACTCCCGGAGTTGGCGCTGGTACCGCTGTTTTCCCGTACGCCGCTGCATCGCCTGGGTGACCAGGACGGAAACCGGGGACAGCAGGCCCAGCAGCAGGTAGCGGGCGCGCCCCAGCACCATCGCGCTGCCGAGCGCCATGATCAGCGGGAGCGTGATCATCACCAGGAGCTGCACGATGGGTTTGTCCGGCGGTTCGGGGGGTTGCGGCAGCCGGAACGTGCTGCGCATCGGGGCCGGGTGCAGCCGGGGCGGGCGGTTGTAGTCCAGGCCGGTGCCGTCCTCGGAGGTGACGACGGCGGCGTCCGGGTAGCGGGTGGGGTGGGCTTCCAGCAGGGTGTCGCCGAGGGCGAGCTGCTCCCCCGGGCGCCACGGGGACCGGGCGGTGGCGGTCTCCCCCTCGATGGTGGCGGGTGGGGCTCCGGAACCGGGGACGAGGTCGACGATGGTCACCGTGGCGTCCATGGCGACCCGCACCACCAGGGTGGTGCCGCACTCCACGACCGGGACGCGCGCACCGGCGGTGTCGCCGATGGTGTAGTCCCCCGGGTCGAGGCGGTGCACCATTCCGGCCTCCGGGCCGGACACCACCCGGATCTCCAGCACGGCGGGAGGTTCGGCGGAAACCGCGGGGGCGGGTTTGCCCACACTGACCACCGCGCCGTCGAACAGGCCGGCCTCCGAGATGGACTTGTCCGACTTCAGTTCTCGGTCTCCCAGGAAGAGGCGTGGGCCGACCCCGGCCTCCGGCAGGGAGGTTCGGATCAACGGGTCGAGGGCCGCGGCGAGCCGGGACACGGCCGCTCCGGGGTCGACCTCCACCAGGATGTCGGCTCCCAGCGGGGCGGCGGAGTTCCGGCCGGCGGGCGCTGGCCCGGCTGCGGTGAGGATGATGCGCACGGTTTCCGGATGCTTCCCAACGGGGTGGTGGCGGCACGGAAGGAGGCGGCCCGGGGTGCCGTGCAGGGCCTGCCCGGGCCGGGACCGCGATCGGGTCCTGTCTGACGGACGCCTGTCCCACCGCGACGCACCAGCGCCGCGTCACGGACAGCGTCCGCCCAACAGGACCTAGCCGAGCTGTTTGCCCAGCTCGTCGTCGGTTTCCTGGAACTTCTTGCCGACGGCGTCGAGGTACTCGCTGATGCCCTTGAGCCCCTCGTTCACGTCCTTGAAACCGTCCTGGAACTGCTTGAAGAACGGGGAGAACTTCTCCTCGGCCTTGGGCGTGGCGTAACCGTCCTCCAGCAGGCCGTCGACCTTGGACTTGATGTTCTCCAACCGCTCCTCGAACTCCTCGAAGTCGGCCTTGAGCGAGCTGGAGGTCTCCTCGGTCTGGTCGGAGTCGACCTTGTACTGGGCCATGTGTCCTCCACGGTCGGGTGGTCGTGGTGTTCCCGGCCGCCGGGCGGGCCGGCCGGGGCGGGCCGGTGGAACAGTCCCGGCCGCACCCGGGCGTACGGACGCGGGCGCCGTGGAGTTCACCGCGACGCCGGCCGAATCGGGAGTGAACCGCTTCGCGGTGCCACGCGTACTGCCGTGGGGAGGGGCTACGGCCACTTCCGCGGCGGCCCCGACGGGTCGCGGGAGACGCAACGAACGGAAGGCGGCGATGCGGACGCGAACGCTAGGGGTCGGCGCGGCACTGGCGGCGAGTGTCTGGTGCGGCGCCGCGGGGGGTGCCGCGCACGCCGAGACGACGCCGGAGCCCTCGGGGGACGCGTTGTCACTAGAGGAGGCGCGCGAACTCTGCCCCGAGGTGAACTACTACACCGTGGAGGACTCGTCCGACGGCCTGTTCGCCGTCGCCGAGCGCACGCTCGGCGACAAGTTGCGCGCTTCGGACATCTATCAGCTCAACGAGGGGCGGACCCAGCCCGAGGGCGGCGAGCTCGGCAGCGAGCGCGACCTGGAGCCGGGATGGAAGCTCGTGCTGCCCTCCGACGCCTCCGGTGACGGTGTCTCCTCGGGGAACGACCCGTTGTGCGTCGCGGAGGCCGAGGATGCGGCCGAGGCGGGCGAGCCCATCCCGTCCCCGTCCCCCGAAGCGACGCCGGAGGAGAGCCCGGCCGCCTCTCCCTCAGAGGCGGCCTCCGAGGACGACAGTGACGAACCGCCGGTGGACCCGAAACTGCTGGGCGGGGCTGCGGCGGGACTGTTGCTGCTGACCGGCTTGGCGCTGTGGTGGCAACCCGTGTTCCGCGCCGTAGCGTGGCCGTTCGTCGCCGTCGCCCGTCTCGGATGGCGCAAACCCCGCTGGCCGTTGCCGGTGCGGCTGTTGCAGGCCCGCCGACGACGGAAACGCGCCGCGGAGCGGATCGCCGACGGTACGGGGGAGCAGCGGCGCGCCGGTGTCGCGGTGCTGGAACTGCAGGCCGCCCCAGCCACTGTGGCGGCGCGTCCGGTCGCGGTGTGGACGGCGCCGGAGGAGCTGCTGGTCGTGGTTCCCGCAGACGCGACGCTGCCCGCCTCCTCGTGGCGCAGTGTCGACACGACCACGTGGCAGCAGGTGGCGGGGCGTTCCGCGACCTCCGCGGTCCCGTTCACCACCACGACCTCGCAGTCGGCGGTCCGTCCCCGCACCGAGCTGCTGACCAGTGTGGGAGCGGACGGCGACTGGCGGTTGTTCGTGGACCTCTCCCGGTTGGACAGCGTACTGCTGGTCGCGGGACACCGTTCCACGGCGGGCGACACCGTGCGGGTACTCGCCGAGGGGCTCGCCGGGCGCGGGGCGAAGGTCACGACCCTTTCCGGCTCGCAGGGGATCGCGCGGATCCAGCAGAACGCGCCGCCGCCCGCCCCGGCGGAGAGCTCAGGACCGATCACGGGGCCAGGCGCCCCACCCGGGAAGCGGCGGTTCGTCGCGGTACCGCGGGTGCTCACGGCCAGCGAACGGGAGGTACTGGCGGAGCTTCCCGAAGGGGTGGTCGTCATCGCGGCCGGGGAGTCGCCGCACGCCCACTGGCAGTGGCGCGCCCACGAGAGCGGGTGGGTGGATACCGGAGCGCTGGGCGCCTCGGTTGTGGTTCCCCTTCCCACCGAACGGCCGTGACCGGAGGTTCGCTCCCGGCCTTTCCGGCCGGTGGGGGACAGCCCCGCTCTCAGGCGGAGGCGCCGTAGGTCTCGCGCAGGCGCCGGAAGGCGTTGTGGCAGCGGGACTTCACCGTGCCGACCGGGACCCCGAGCCGTTGGGCCGCCTCCGCCACTGTGTAGTCACGCAGGTAGACGTAGTCCAGTGTCTGGCGCTGGGCCGGCGGGAGGGTCGCCAGTGCCTGCTGCACTGTCAGCCGGTCGAGTACGGCCGAGGTGGGGTCGGGGACGGTGCGCACGTCCTCGTGCGGTCCGCTGACCTCCGGCGGACGGGCGCGCCGGGCGCGTTCGGCGTCGATGACGTAGTGCCGGGCGACGGTGTACAGCCAGGGGCGCGCACCGGATATGCCGCCGGTGAGTTCGTGGCGGCGGCACCAGGCGCGGGCCAGTACCTCCTGGACGACGTCCTCGGCCTTGTGGGGGTCAGTGTCCGAGATGCGCTGGATGAAAGCGAGTAACGGGCGGCAGTGGGTGTCCCGCAGGTCCCGGAACCACCACAGGTCGTGTTCGTAACGGCTGAGGTGCGGCGTGTCGCTGCGGGAACGGCGGCGGGGCGGAGGCACGTGTTCGGGCATGTAAGGAATGGGGGGTAGAGGACACGTAAACCACCCACGCCTGTTACGGACAGTAACAACGGGGGTGAGGAACGACGCGCCCCGCGGGGCGCGCACACTCGTGCAATTCAATCAGAACTGCAATGCGAAAAGTGCGACAAACCGGAGTTGTGGCCGATTGTGGCCAATCCGACCACCTTCCATCGCCCCGCGTGTCCCGTCGCCCTACCGGGCGGGGAAACGGGCCGCGCGGCAGGACGGTCCCACCGTCCCGGTGGGTGGGGTCATTCCCGCGAGCCCGGGGATTCCCGCCCGGCGCCCTCCTCCGGGGCGAAAACGAAACGTTGCCGGTTCTGGACCGCCAGGATGTGGCCGTCCTCGGTGGCGGTCTCGACGTAGGCGTCCAGCGCGCCCGTCTCCGTCTCCTTGGTACGGGCCTCCAGCACCACCTGGGAGGAACTGTCGGAACCGGCACCCCGGGTGTCCCCGAAGATCCGGCCGTTCCACGCGAACGCGGGCGAGATGGCACGTTCGTCCGCGTCGTCGAACTCCCAGCGGATCGCGCCGGTGACCAGATCCACCGCCGCCACCGGCGCCTGGCCGCTGCCCTGCGGCAGCAGCAGGGTCCGGGTGGTGGAGTCGTACACGCTGCCGGAAACGGGGTCCGGGTCGAACTCCCTCCCGGCGGGGTTGACGCCCGGCTCGGTGAGACGCCACAGCAGTTCGCCGCTGCGCAGGTCGTGCATCGTCAGCACGGACGGTTCCTGGGAGAACCCCCACCGGAACAGCGCGGCGGTGTCCGTCGCGGTTCCCCCCTCTCCGGAGGCCGGTTCCCCGCTCTGGGCCGGAAGCTCGTAGAAGTCCACAAGGTGAGGGGTCGGTGTGGGGGACGCGACGTTCCCGGCGATCTCGGAAGCGTTCCCGCTGACACTCCACAGCGTCCCGCCGGCCTCCTCCCCGTCCCGGGGCAGTTGGCGCGCCTGGAGCCCACCGGATCCGTCGTCCAGCAGCAGCGTGTCCTGACGCGCGCCCACGGGAACGCCCGCCCGGTTGGTGCCGTCGTCCTCGTCCTGCCCGTCCTGCTCGTCCTTCCCCTCCTGCCCGTCCTCGGAGGTGCCGTCCTCGTCATCGTCGCCGGAGTCGGCGCTGTCCGGCGGCTCCTCGAACGTGAAGTCCCACAGCTCGTTCCCGCCGGTGTCCAGCACGGTGAACTCACCGTAGGGGCCGTCGGGACTCCACTCCGGCGGATAGCGCACCACCACCCCGTCCAGGTAGCGTTCGCGCGGCCCGGAACCGCGCCACACGGTCTCCCCCGTGTCGTCCACCACCGTGGTCGTGGCGGAGTCCCCGCTTCCGGAACGCAGCACCAGCACCTCGGAACCGTCGCGGTCCGAACCGATCCGCTCGATCCGCTGGTCGCCCTCCCACAGCACCTCGCCGCCCTCGGGGCGCTGCAGCAGGTGCTGTTCGCCGCTGTTCGAGCTGATCAGGAACGCGTTGCCGAGCGAGGTGATACGCACCCCGCCGGCGTCATCCAGTATGTCCGGCCCGTCCGCCCCGCGCCCGTGCAGGAAACGCGACGGGGAGCCCGCGGATCCGGGAGGGGGATCGCCGCTGTAGGTGGTGGGGAGCGGGTCGGGCGAGTCCCCGGACTGGCCGGACTGCCCACCGGTACAGGCGGTTGCGGACAGCAGCCCCACCGCCGTGGTGGCCAGCGCGACCCGCCAGGTACGCATGACCGCTCACTCCCTCACAGGCGTAGACGTGCGGACATCCTAGAACGCCGCGCCCCGCCGAACGTAGCCGACCGGTGCGGCCTCCCCGCGCGGAGGCTCCCCGCCTCAGGTCTCGACGGTGGTGGTGCCCAGCACCTCGCACTCGGCCCACCCGGAGGTCACCTCGGCCAGCCACGCCCGAAGCGCCGCCAGGTCGGCCTCGGCGAGCGCGAGCTCGAACCGGGCGTCGCCGCCGTAACGAACGTCGCGCACCTCGTACCCGGACTCGCGCAGCCCGCTCTCCACCCGGCCGGCCCGCTGGTAGTCGACCGCCACCTGCACCACCAGGAGGGTGCGCCGCTCCACCACACCCACGTGGTCGAGCGCGGCGGATACGGCGTTGCCGTAGGCGCGGATCAGCCCTCCGGCCCCCAGTTTCACCCCGCCGAAGTAGCGGGTCACCACGGCGGCCGTGTCGGTGATGCCGCGGTGCCGCAGCACCTCCAGCATCGGGACTCCGGCGGTTCCCGAGGGTTCGCCGTCGTCGCTGGAACGCTGCACCCCGCCGTCGTCACCCACCACGTAGGCGGTGCAGTTGTGGGCGGCGTTCCAGTGCGTCTTGCGGCGTTCGGCGATGAAGGTCCGCGCCTCGTCCTCGCTGGCCACCCGCGCGAGGGCGCACAGGAAGCGGGACTTCTTGAGCTCGAACTCGTACTCGCCGCCGCGGTTGATCGTTCTCATCTCCGGTCCCGATCCTACGCGCGAGCGGCCGGCCGGGGACTGACGCCCGCACGTGTCAGAGCGAGAGGGAGAACACCCACGCGGCGACGGTGTACATCACCGCCATGGTCAGCACCACCGCGATGATGTTCAGCCACAGCCCCGCTCGGACCATCTGGCCGATGCGCAGGTACCCGGAACCGAACGCGATCGCGTTGGGCGGGGTCGCCACCGGCAGCATGAACGCCAGCGACGCCGCCAACGCGGCGGGCACCACCAGCGTCAGCACGTCCAGCCCCATACCCAGCGCCACTCCGGCGAGGATCGGCACGAAGATCGTGGCGGTGGCCGTGTTGCTGGTGAGCTCGGTCAGCAGCAGCACCAGGAGGGCCACGGTCAGGATCAGCACCCATCCCGGAACGGCGCTGAGCAGGCCGACGCGTTCACCGATCCACTCGCTCAGGCCGGTCGCCTCGAACTGGCTGGAGAGGCTGAGCCCGCCGCCGAACAGCAGCAGGATCCCCCACGGCAGTTGTACGGCGGTGTCCCAGTCCAGGGCGGCGGTCCCGCGGCGTCCGTCCACCGGGATGACGAACAGCAGGACGGCGGCGAGCATCGCGATCCCGGCGTCGGAGACCCGGCCCAGCCACGGCAGCGCCTCACCGACGGTGGCGGTGTCGGCGAGCAGGGGGACGACGATCCAGCAGAACGCGGCGCCGACGAACACCGCCAGCACGGTCCACTCACCGCGCGACACCGGCCCCATGTCCCGCAGCTCCCGGCGGACGAGGTCCCGGCCGCCGGGAATCCGGGAGATGGCGGGCGGGTACACGAGCCGGGTCAGCACGAACCACGCCAGCACCAGGAACACCACCGCCAGCGGGACACCGACGAGCATCCACTGGCCGAAACCGATCGCTATGTCGTGGTTGTCGGCGAGGTAGCCCACCATGAAGGCGTTCGGGGGTGTGCCGATGATGGTGGACACCGACCCGATGGAGGACGCGTAGGCGATGCCCAGCATCAGGGCGGTCGCGAAGTTCGTGTCGGTGCGGCCGTCCCGCAGGTGGGTGACCATGCTGACCACGGCCATCCCGATGGGCAGCATCATGACGGTTGTCGAATCATCCAAAACACAACTCATGCCAGTCAGCTGGCTGGTCTCTCCCACACGTCGTGGTCGCTCCATGACCACGAGACGCGCACGTCCAGTGGCCCGCGCGGGTACTCCCGGCGCATGGTGATGTGGCACCCCAGTTCCCGAAGCAGGGTATTTATCCCCTCAGCGGGTAACGTCTCCCACTCCTCGACCAGGCTCCTCGCTACCTGCACGCGTTCAGAGGTTTCTTCCTCGCTTGATGCGCTTGCTTCGAGGGCGTCAAGCTCGTGCTGTTTGGCGTCGCGGGCTGCCGTGAGGTCAGCGATGGTCTCGCGGTACACGTCGTCGGGCACATCGTTCATAGCCCGGTCCTTGGCCGCTTTCTTGAGGGCTTGCGTGAGCCGGGATATCTCTGCTTTCAAATCGTCTTTAACATTGGAATCCCGTGAAGCCAATTCCCCGGATTCCGTTTTGATCTTAGAAGCTTCGCTCTCCAGGTGCGGAAGTTCCGACGCCAGGCTTTCAATAACCTCTTTTTCTATTTCTGATGCCCTGCCCGTACCTCCCACACACTCGGACCGGCCATGCTGGTATTTCCATGAGCAGCGCATCACAGAATACTGAGGAACATTTCTTTTCGATGATGTGAGGGTATACACCAGGGCACCCCCACAATCCCCGCATCGAGCACACCCAATGAGCGGATTTCGCGCATTGGCTGCACGAGGTGGCCTACGACGCCGATCTTCACGGGCTTTTTTATATTTTTCCCATTCCCATGGTTCTATTATTGGTTCGTGCGCACCATCAATGTATTCCGAGCTGGGGCAAGTTGACGGATGTGTACACGTACATTCTTTCGCATGGCTCCGTATCTTACCGGCCGCAAACCCGCTGTCTAGATATGCCGCAACACGGAATGCACTCCATTGGTATCCAAGTACTGTTTTCTGCCCAGCTTCATTTAGTGTTTGTGCGATTTTTGTAAATCCGGAACCGAATATGTACATGCGATACATTTCCCGCACGTATGGTTCCTGCTCTCGGATAACCTCGTATCGTTCCTCCGGACTGGAAACGTCCGTCATGTACGCTCGACTTGCTCCTTGCGGCGCTGGTATGCGTCCGCGTCTGACATATCCGTACACCTGCATGCCAGTATGCGGAAGTCCTCGCGCCCGGCGGGAATCGCCTACTCTCTGCCAGTTCTCCGAGATGATATCTGACTGCATTTCAGCCAGCGCGAAAGCATTGGTGCGGTTGTATTTCCCAATCGCGCTTTCGGCGTCTAGTGGTTCTGTAACAGAGACCAGGCGTCCGCCCGCCTGCTCAAGACGCCCGACATTAGCGAGAGACTCTACAGCATTCCGGCCCCACCGATCATACCGGTAGGCTATTATTTCTTTCCTGTCACCAGACTCAACCCGGCCAATGGCTTTCTGGATTTTTCGCTTGAAATTCCGTCCACTCTTGTCGAGGTCAATAATCCAATCGCCATCATCGATGCGACGATTATTTTCCTTCGCCCATCGCATGATGGCGTTTTTTTGGATCTCTGGCGAGATCATTTCTTCTCTCGCCATGGAAACCCGTATATATCCTATTGCTAGGATTGGCCCCGCTGTTTCGGAACTTCTGTTTTTTCTTGCCATGAAACCTGTTTCAGCGCATCGTCCAATCCGTCTCGGTAGCCGAGACGGTAGTATGTTTCATCGCGTTTGCGTTCCGACCGGACTATATAGACAACCATTACCGTGAGTCCTGCTGTAGCCAACGGCCCGGCTAGATGCGTACCGACGCCGGACACTCCGGCAGTAACAGCGCTTCCCCAACACAACGCCGCAAGCGCTACTACACGTTTCTGGTTGAGCATGCGATCCCCCTGACATTCGATGCTTGGGGCATCCTAGTGATTCGTCCGTTCGAACGCCAGTACGAATATTTTGGTTGAAAATGACAACCTATAGGGGAGGTACTGCGTCCTACTCCTCTTTGTCTTTTTTCTGTTGGTACAGCTGCTCTTCTAGCTCGATCCGTTCGAGGAACCGAGAACGCTCTTCGCGCCGCCAGCGCAACAGCGCTTCGCGTCTCTCCTCTGGGAGGTTCGCTCGAAGGATCTCCATCTCGGTGCTGTCCACGTAACGCACCTCGGGACTCTCGTCCGGCGGCGGCGACCCGTTGAGTATGCGCTCAGTCTGTCCCGGATCCCAGCCGAGCGCCCGGTCAAGCTTGCGGACGGTCCGCCGCTGCGGGCGGCTCTCGCCCTTACGGATCGCGCGCAGGGTCTCGTAGCGGATCCCCGCGCGGTCGCATAGTTGGTTCAGGGTCAGCCCTAGGTGGTCTAGCCGCGCGTCTAGTGCGTCGGCTAGTGCGTCATGGGGTGCTGTCATGACTTCATGATGCCACAGGTAACACAGGTTTACCTTAATTTTGGCCTACCTTATAGCAGGATCCTGGTAAAAATTTTTACTCGTTTTCGCAGGTTAAAGCGACTTATACCCCGTTCTGCATGTACAAAACCGCGTGAAACCTGTGGTTCCTGCTCTAGCGTGGTGTCCATGGCGTTGAAAGCAAGCGGCACGCTGATCCGGCGTGCACGAGAGTTCGAACAGATGAGCAGGGCAGACGTGGTGCACGCTATCGACCTACGCGGAGGACACTGCACCGAGAATCATCTCGCTCGCATAGAGCGCGGGGAGCGGCATCCCTCCCGGGAGCTGCTGTGCCATCTCGCACGCGTCATCGGTACCACTCCGACACGCCTGTCGGCAGAGGTAGACGACTAATGACGCGCGACGAGGCCACCACGGTAGCCGCGCGGATGCTCGCGGAGATGCGGGCGCGTCGGGACGCGCTCAGTCCGGAAGACGCTGCGCGTGAAGCGCACCGTCCCGGCGGGATGCCGCTCGAACAGCGGATCACGCTGATCCGGCAACAGCGCGACGAAGCCCGTCAGCAAGGTGCTGCCGCGTAGCCCCAACTACGCGGCAGCGAGTGAACTACCCGGTAAGGAGTCCAATTGCAGGATACCCGTATGTCTCAGCACCGGGCAGCGATCCAACTCGCGGCCCTGCTGACGCGGGAACTGCCACCTGTGTGGTGGTACATACCCGAGACCGGCCGGCACCTGGACGGCCATGTTCACCCGGCGTCGGAAGAGACGGTTGCTGCGTGGGCTGACGCGCTCGGGACGATCCCGGTTCGCCATCCCGATCCCGAAAAGTTCGAAGCGTTCGCCGATGTGAACGGAATGCCGGTCCGCGTGTGGTGCGCACCCGAGGGCGGTGACGCCTGATGCTGGACGCGCACCGTTTGCCAGACCACTCCCCGGGGTCCGCCGAGTGGCACGAACAGCGGCGCGGCCGTATCGGCGGTTCGGACATCGCTCCGGTCATGGGGCTATCGCCCTACCTGTCGGCATTCTCGTTGTGGCATCAGAAGGCGGGGCTCGAAGGTGGCCCTGCCGATACCCCTTCCATGGAGTGGGGTCGTCGCCTTGAAGAACCGGTCGCTCAGAAGTGGGCAGCCGAACATCCCGAGTGTGACGTCCAGTGGGCCGGGGCCTACGTTCACGCAGAGCGGGACTGGCAGTTGGCCACGCCGGATCGGCTCGTCCTGACTCCGGACGGCACGGTTGAGGTTCTGGAGATCAAGACGAGCCGATCCGGTGACGAGTGGGGCACGTCGGGATCCGACGAGATACCGGTTCACTACCGCGCCCAGGTGCTGTGGTACCTGGACGCGCTCGGGCTCTCGCAAGCGCATGTGGCCGTTCTCATCGGCGGTTCCGACTACCGGGAATACACCATCGCCCTTGATCGGGACGACCCGGTTCAACACGAGGAAACCCAGCTCATGCGTAAAGCGGCTGAATCTTTCCTCTACTCGATCGAATCCGGTGAACGCCCGTCGATTGACGGTGCCGATTCCACTGTCCGCACGGTCCGCCGACTTCCGGATGGTGTAGACGACGTAACCGTAACCATCACGGACGAACTCGCGGATGAATACGTGTCCGCGCGGGATGCGGAGTCGCGTGCGAAGTCGCACGTGAACGAGACCAAGGCGCGAATTCTCGATGCGATCGGGAACGCCACGCGCGCTGCACGTCCGGACGGGCGACGAGTAGCTACGCGCACGATCGACAAATCTACGGGAGAAACAAAGTCCCTCTCTCCCGCACGTTCCTAGAAGATTCATATGCGACTCAAATTCGAAATTCCACCGTCCAAGTCCACGCCAGCAACGCCGAAGCGGTCGAAGCATCAAACCATCGCTCAGGCACTGAGAAAGCGTCCAGGCGAATGGGCACGCATCGACGTCAAGAGGACCGCGCAACTCGCGTCGGTCACGGCGAACCAAATTCGTCGTGCGTATCTGAGCGCCTACGCACCTATCGGGGATTTTGAAGCCATTGCTCGAACCGTGAATGGCGAATACCGGGTGTACGCGCGTTATGTGGGGAGCGAGTAATGGGCCAGTCGGTGACAAACGCGGTTGCCCAGCGGGACACGAGCCCGTCCGGAATGGTGGGCAAGTACAGAGACGATTTCGCCCAGGTGATGCCGAGCCATGTCAATGGCGCTGGCTGGGTGCGGATCGCTCAGGGCATTCTTCGCCGAGACGCGAAACTAGCGGAGGCAGCCCGGAACGCTCCGCAGTCGCTCATGTCGGCGCTCATGGACGCAGCACAACAGGGGCTTACTCCCGGAACAACCGAATTCTACCTAGTCCCGAGGAAGCGCAAGGGATCCCTCGAAGTCCAGGGCATCACCGGCTACCAAGGTGAGATCGAGCTAATCTACCGCGCGGGCGCGGTGGCCTCGGTCGTCGCGGAGATCGTGCACGAGCATGACACGTTTGAATGGATTCCCGGAAAACACGAGAGGCCGATCCACGAGGCCGACTGGTTCGGGAACCGGGGAACCATGGTCGGTGCCTACGCCTACGCGGTCATGAACAGTGGATCAACCTCCAAAGTGGTCATTCTCAATCAGCACGATATTGAGAAGGCGCGTGCCATGTCAGACGGAGCGGACTCAAGTTATTCCCCTTGGCAGAAATGGCCGGAGTCCATGTGGCTGAAGACGGCCGCGCATCGACTCGCGAAATGGGTTCCCACAAGCGCCGAATATCGCCACGAGCAAGAACGGGCACGGGCGCGCTCCGAGGATACAGAAATCCCCGCATCCCCTGATTCCGACGTTGTACACGCTGAGATTGTCGAAGAGAACGACGATGAACAAGCCACGTGATATCGGAACACGTGCCGCAACCGGTGTTGCCCGCTTTCTCCAGGATCATGGTTGGCCTTACGCGGATACGCGGACACAACACGGCCACCGGGACCAAGGGGACATCACCGGATGTCCCGGAATCTGCTGGGAAATCAAGGGCGGGAACAAGGCGGAGAACGCCGGTGACCAGCTCATATCAGATTGGCTG
Source organism: Haloactinospora alba (assembly GCF_006717075.1). Classification (NCBI taxonomy): domain Bacteria; kingdom Bacillati; phylum Actinomycetota; class Actinomycetes; order Streptosporangiales; family Nocardiopsidaceae; genus Haloactinospora; species Haloactinospora alba. The sequence goes on along the minus strand of NZ_VFQC01000003.1, from coordinate 12,413 downwards.
AACGAAACCGACACAGAGCGGATTAACGCCACTGCCGAAATCGGAGTTCTCGTGACAAAGCGACCCGGTTATGGAACCGCGCGGGTTGCGTCCTGGTGGGCACATATGGAAATCGCGACAGCCGGACGCCTTATGGACGTATGGAAACCAGTTCCGTTTGAGGTGTACACCGCTCCCGTGCGAATGCACCTTTCTGCGGCAGTGACACTTCTTCGGCACGCCGGATACGGATCCCCTCTTTCCTAGGAGTCCCAGTGAACGACGGAAATTACAAGCACACCGATAACGACGGCGACATCGTTCACATCGTCGACAGCACCACTATCACGTCCTGCGGCACGGACGGTGAGAAGACGTCCGTCTACTTGCCCAGCAGTACCGCCGAGCGGATCACCATGGCGCTGGCGATCCTCGGGCACCACCCCGCCCAGGTGGTACCCGTCAGCTTGGATACGCGCGATGACACCCGACGGGTGCGCAGCGACCTGTACGACCTGATCGGCTCCCTTACGGGAGAAACTCGGAGTGCCGTCCGCCGAACACTTCGGCATCTTGAGCGGCTATCCAGTGAGCTGGAGCAGGTCCGAACCGACCGCGACCGGTTCCACACCGCATGGCAGTCGGCCCGGGTGCGCGCTGCCGACACCCGCGAGTCCGCGGAGATGTCGCGCTGGTTCGCCTACGAATTCTCTGGCGATGTACTGGAGCTTCGCCGCGAGCTCGCCGCCGCCCGCGCCGAGCGCGATCAACTCCGGGACCAGCGCGACCAGCTTGCCGCCGAAGCTGAGCCCGACGAGGACGAGACCGACGAGGACGACGGCTACACGCACACGTGGCGGGTGGACGGACGCACGGTATGCGGACTGTCCGGTGAGGAAGTCACTACCGTGCCGTGGCCCTCGACCTGTCCCGAGTGCGATCGCCACTATGAGCGTCTCGCCGACAGGCAGGACTACGCAACGCTGAGTCCCGAGCCCGGGGACGAAGTTCCGGACCTGGCTGAACTGTCCGACCGGATCGCCGCCCTTGAACAGCGCTTGGACGCCGCCGAGTAACCCATTCCAGGGGGCGGCGGATGCGGCCGCCCCCTGTCTTCTCTTCTTACAGGGGAAGCGATGCGTGAGACCAAGAAACTAGCCGAACGGCTGGAAGCTGAGCGCGCGCGGCCGGTTCCGCCGCCGTCACCGAGGAATGAGTCCGCCGCTACAGCTCGCCTGAGCCTTCTCCGGTCCGAGGGGCACGACGAGTCTCCGCGCGATCCGGTGTCCGCCGTGCGGGCGTGGCTGCATGACTGGCTGTGCCAGTCCGGGCCGTACTGCCACGGCGACAACGACCACGCGCGGGGCACTGTCACCGCTACTCACGCCCGGCGGATCGTGGACACGTGCGCCGCATGGGGAGTCGGTCAGGAGCTACGAACTGCGGTGCATGACGCGTTCTGCCGCCCGGGGAAACGGTGCCCCCGCCGCTCCGACCACGCGCGCGGAAATGACGCAACCCATTTGATGATGGAAGTCGCCGAACTCATTGAGTCCACCGAAGATGAATGACTTTCTGGGAAGGGGGAATAGTGGCGTGGGTTCGTCTGAGTGATGATTTTTACGATCATCCAAAATTTGACCAAGCGGGAGCGCTGGGAATCGCTCTGTTTTCAGCCGGACTCGCGTGGTGCAACCGTAACCTCACGGATGGATTTATCCCTAAGAAGACAGCGCTTCGGTTGCTGGATTTCGAAGACGTTGTAGACGCGATGCGTAACGCGGACCGTAACGGCGTTACTAACAGCGTTAGTAACGGAGAGGATAACGATGCCCTAGCCCTCGCTATGGCACGTACTGCCGTTCGGAAGCTAGTTGAGGCAGGGCTTTGGGAAGAGATCGACGGGGGTTATCAGGTCCACGATTACCTCGATTACCAAGCCTCACGGGAGCAAGTCGAGGCAGGGCGCAAGGACGCTGCCGCACGTCAGAAGGCTTGGAGGGAGCGTCGTAAGGCCGAAAACCGTAACGCGGACCGTAACGGCGTTACTAACGGGGAGAGTAACGGCACCGTAACGGGTGCCCCCAACCCCAACCCCAATGGTGTTCCTTCGGAACACCCCCCTCTCTCGTCTCCCCCCGAGCCCAGCGGCCGTAGCAACACGAGCGAGTCCGCTCGCTCCGCTCGCGAGAAAGATAAGGACCCTCCCCGGTTCTCCGAGTTTTGGAGCGCCTATCCCCGACGTGTCGGTAAGGGGCAGGCCCGAAAAGCTTTCAGGGCGGCAACGGCGAAAGTAGATCCGGACACGATCATTTCCGCAGCAGCAACCCTCGCTCAACAGCGCACCGGCGCGGATCCGAAGTACACCCCGTATCCCGCAACGTGGCTCAACCGCGAAGGGTGGCTCGATGAGCCCGACCCGCCGTCACCGCCGCCGCAAATCTCGCCCGGAAACCGTCAGCAGCAAACGGACGACATGTTTACCCGCGCCATGGAGCGCGCCCGAGCTAAGGATCAAGAGGAGCAAGAATGGACCGGACCGAAACCACTGCCCTCGTTCGGTACGTGAAAGCGGCGTTCCCTCATCAGCACGTCGACGAATACACGCCGGACGCGTGGCATGCCGCGTTGCACCATCTCGTGGCGGCTGATGCCCGGGAAGCTATCGACCAGATCGCCCGCGAGCAACGGTTCTGTTCTCCGGCCGATATCTGCGCCAAGGTCCGTGCCATCCGCGCCGACCGGATTCAGCGCGCTCCTATCGCCAGGCCGGACCCGGACGCCCGGGACTACCGCCAACAACTTCACGAGCACTTGTCCGCTGTCGCCGACCAACGCGCGATCCGCTCCGACCGGGGCGAACCCACTCCCCCTACCGAGTCGTACCGGCAAGCGCGCTCTGCGCTTGGTCTCACACAGCCACAGAATCCACGCGGAAGCAGAAATACCCGCGTGTCCGAGGAAGGCTACAGCTCCGACTCTTCAAACTCCGCACAACCCAACTGAACGCCGCAACGGAAGGGCTTCTTCGATGGCACTACCCACGATCTCCGTCACCGGTCGGCTCGTGGCCGACCCGGACATGCGCTGGACGCAGAACGGAACCGCAGTGGCAAAGATCAGAATCGCCGCGAACTCCCGCCGCTACAACAAACAGACAGAGCAATGGGAAGACGCCGACGTGTGGTATGGCCGGGCGACCGCCTTCGGCCGGACTGCTGAAGCCATAGCGGAAGCGGAAATTGACAAGGGAACAGAAGTTACGCTCCACGGCCGGATTAAGACCACCCAGTGGGAGGACAAGGAATCCGGTCAGAAAAAAAGCGCAGAGGAAGTTATAGTGGAGGAAGTTTCTCGCCCAGTGCGGATGCCTCGGCGCGACAGCGGAAACGGGTACGGGAACAACACCGGCACCGGACAACCTCAAAGCGACCCGTGGGAGCAGCGGGATTCTGAACCCCCGTTCTGACATTCGAACAGGGTGGACCCTTGAGAGTCCACCCTGTCTTCCTAAGAATAGAAACAGGAAAGAAGAATGACTGTACGAGAGCTACACGAGTTTCTTGGTGGCTATCTCTCCGAGTGTGGAGATGCGCCCGTACTGCTCCGCGAGGTGGGATACGAGGCCGCGATGATGCCGCTTCCTGAGCTGGATATCGAGTCCACCGAGAGCGGCACTGTTGCCGTTCTCGCCACGAGGGAGCCGTAATGGTGTGTACGTGTGGGCAGCCGGTCGCCGATGCCACCGTGTGCGCCACGTGCGCGGGAATGCTGACCGCCGCACTCCGGAAAGTTGAAGAGTGGCTCGCTGACGAGCTGGAGACGACGCTCACCCGACAGGACCGGACGGCACGTCCGAGCGGCGGCGGGCGTCCGGCTGAAATCCCACTTCCCTACTCTGGGCGGGCGTCGGAAGCCCGCTGGGTTCTGCGGTCCGCCGTGGTGGGGTGGGTGCGCATGATCGCCGACGAACGAGGGTGTCCGGACGACACGCTTCCCGCCATGGCCGCATGGCTACGGGGACGGGTGGAGGTCATCCGGCATCACCCAGCGGCTGCCGAAGCGCTCGATGAGATCACCGCAGCAGTTCAGGAAGCCGAACGCGCGGTGGATCTCCCGGGCGCGAGTATGCTCGCGGGAACCTGTCCCGAGTGCGGCCGGCCCGTGTACGCCCGTGAAGGCGTTCGCACCGCGCGGTGCCATGATGACGCGTGCGACGGTGAGGTAGACGTCCACGAATGGCGCACAGAGGCGCTCCACCGGCTCAACGCCGCCGCGCTGCCCGCTGCCGACGCGGCACGCGCCCTGACCGCTCTGGGACACACCGTCACACCGGAGCGCATCCGGCAGTGGGCACGCCGGGGCAAGCTCACTCCTGCCGATGGTGCCCGTTCGTACTATCTCTCCGACGTTCGCAATCTATTGGAGACCTCATGACCGAACCGCACTCCCGTTAGGACGTGCGGCCCTCGGCGATCTGTTGCGCCCTTCCACGACTGATCCCAAGTTCAGCCGCTACCTGCGCGTGGCTGTATCCGGCTTCGCGCAGGTCCAGTACGGCAGCACGTCGTTCCTCTCGCAGTGCGCGCTGAAGGGCCGGTATTGCCGAGAGCATGTCTCCCACGGCCTGCGCGCGCTCCGTGGGGTCCGTGATGGCGGATAGCGCGGCTGTGACCTGCTGTATCTGATCGTCGGAAAAACTCATAGAAAAAGTGTAGCTGACACCCTTTACATGTAGCGGGTACCCGCTACAATGGAAGTACAACAAAATAGAGAGGAGGTGATCTTCTCGATATGGTGGAATTCCTCATCAGCATCGCTTCGCTCTTCCTCATTCTCATCTCAACCCTCACGGGAGTCCTTACTCTCCGGGCGCAGGTGAAGAAGCCGAAGGGAAAGCATGCGATAGGCCGCCATCGTAAGAAGTAACCAAGGGACCGGGGTAACCAAACTACCCCGGTCCCGACCTCCTACTTTACGCACCAACACCCAACCTCACAAGGAGGAACCATGCCGCTCCTACTGCGCGTCGCCCTGGTCGTGCTCAACATCAGTCTTCCTGTGGCCATCATCACCACGATCCGAGGAGTAGTGTTCGACGCTTTCCCCGTGTGGTACTCGGTCGTAGGAGCAATCGTGATACTGATCGGTGTGGCATTCGATATCGGAGTGTACCTCTACTACAAGAGGTAGAACATGACGTTTCCTGGAAAGATCTAGAAAAACTCGCCTTTCCTTGCGTTCCACTGACGAGAATGTCACACTAGGAAGCATCAACACACGAATGCCCGGCCACCGGTCGGGCATTTTCATGTCCGACCGGCACACGACGCGTAACCGTGGGCATGGTTTACATGATGGCCGAAAGTGGCCAACGGAACGCATCCGGGACTGTCGGGGGATACGTTTCTTCTATCCTGGGACTCTCCCACCAATAGGAGTTCGCATGACCCATGCTCACCCCCCGGTCCCTCCGCACGCTGCGCCACGGCAGACGAGCGGACCCGCCATCGCATCCCTCATATTGGGGCTCGGGAACTTGGTCTGCCTGTTTATGCTCTACATCCCCTGCCTGGTGGGACTCATCCTCGGAATCGTCGGCATACGCCACACCGGGGCAAGCGGCACCCGCTCCGGGCGCGGCATGGCTGTGACCGGAACCGTGCTGAACGGATTCTTCGCCGTACTCGGGCCGTTCATTATTATTTCCATAATCTCGTCTCAGTAGGGACCGGGGGGGTGAAATGCCCCCCGATTACCGCACCGCCGCCGCAATCATCCCGCGCGGCGACACCGGCGACCGCACCAACATTCTCGACCGGCTCACATTCGCGCTCGGACGTTCCCCCGACGTTGTACGGGAAATGCCAGTATCAACCGCTCGGGAACGAGGATTCATCGATCCGAACCGGTGGCCCCGCACGCGCGGGACCGTTCTCGTCGCCGCAACCAGGGGGTGACATGCCCCCGCCCATCAATGACGATAAGCGCGCCGCGATCCTGGCGGACATCGACAGCGGAACCAAGAGCCGCAACGCCATTTCCCGCGAGCATGGGGTGTCCCCTAGTACCGTTGCGAAGGTCGCTCAAGAGAACGGCAACGAAGACGCGTTCGACCGGACGCAGACCGCCCACGCGACGCGCGCGCGTGTGGCCGACAACGCCGCGCGCCGCGCGGAGATCGTCTCCCGGCTCTACGAACACGCATCCCATCAGCTCGACCGGCTCGACCGGACCGAGCACGAGCGGTCCGAGGTGTCGGCCGGGAAGCTCGTGCAGTGGACCGCTGATGATCTACCGCCCCAGGACGTGCGCGCTCTGATCCAAGCGGCCGGGCACGCCACACAGCACGCGGTCAAGCTGGAAAGCGTGGACGCTTCGACCGGTTCCGACGATGCGGCTTCGATGCTGTCGCGTCTCGCGGAGGGCATTCGCCAGACGTGGCAGAACGGTGCCGACTCTCAGAATGAACCGTCGGACTAGCGCTTTCTGACTTCCGGTAACTTTTGCTTATCAGAAGCCAGAAACGGTCATTTCGGGCACGGTCTTTGAGGGGTGATCGTGCTCAACACGCTGCCCCTAAGCCGGAAACAGCTCGGCTCCATCGCGGAATCAACCGCAGCGGTCAACGTCTGGGACGGCGCGATCCGCTCCGGGAAAACTATCGCGTCCCTACTCGCCTGGTTGATGTTCGTCGCCGACGCCCCGCGCGGTGGAGAACTGCTCATCACCGGCAGGACTCGGGAGACGATCAGCCGCAACATCATGGGGCCACTACAGGATCCCGCACTGTTCGGCAGCATCACCGATCACGTGTCCTACACCTCCGGAGCGCCTACGGCGGCCATTCTCGGGCGTCGGATCCACGTGATCGGCGCGTCCGACAGCAAGGCTGAGAAGACCTTGCGGGGAATGACCGTCGCGGGCGCCTACTGCGACGAGGTCACGGTCCTACCGGAAGAGTTCTTCACGCAGCTGCTCGGGCGCATGAGTGTGGACGGCGCGAAGTTGTTCGGCACCACCAACCCCGACTCGCCCGCCCACTGGTTGAAGACGAAGTTTCTCGACAAGCGCGCGGAGTTGCCGCACTGGCGGTACTGGCACTTCACCATGGACGACAATCCCGCCCTGTCTGGCGAGTATGTCCAGCAGAAACGCGCAGAGTTCACCGGGCTATGGCATCGGCGGTTCATCGCTGGCGAGTGGGTTGCGGCTGAGGGCGCGGTCTATGACATGTGGGACCCGGCAACCCATGTCATCCCATGGGCCTCGCTTCCTCGCATGCGGCGCGTGCTCACCCTCGGACTCGACTATGGCACCACGAACGCCACCGCCGCCCTGCTGCTCGCTCTCGGAGAGGATGGCCGGTTGTACCTCGTGGACGAATGGCGGCACGACCCCCGGGCGGGCGCATCGCGGCTCACGGACGGGCAGCTCTCCGCGCGGTTGCGGGACTGGCTCGACCAACCCCACCTACCCGAACAGCCCGACATGCGGCCCGAATGGGTTGTTGTCGATCCGTCAGCCGCGAGCATGCGGCTTCAGCTCCACCGCGACGGGCTCACGTCCGCGAGCGCGGACAACGACGTCCTACGTGGGATCAGTCTCACGGCGACGCTGCTCGCCGAACAGCGACTCCTCGTGTCCGACCGGTGCACCGGGTTCATCAACGAAGCTCCCGGTTACAGCTGGGACGACGAGGCCACCGAGAAGGGCGAAGACAAACCGCTCAAGATAGCGGACCACTCGCTAGACGCTGCCCGCTACGCCCTTGCCACCACCGAAGCGCTGTGGCGAGCCCACCTGACCAACCATGACCGTCACCACCTAGGAGCACCCCATGACTCCGATCCTGCGCTACTTCGCCTATGAACATCTTCCCGAGCACCTCCAGGAAGTCAGCCGGCCTTTCGCCGAGCTTGCCCGCCACCTCGCCGACACCCTGCCCGCCGGGCCGGAGACCTCCACGGCGCTGCGCAAGCTGTTGGAGTCCAAGGACGCGGCCGTGAGGGCCGCACTGGACACGTGAGGCTGTAGCCGCCCACACCGTGAGGAGGTGACCCGGTGCTTCCCACACAAGACCAGCCGTGGCCCCCGCACGACACCCAGCGTCCGCGCGAGCTGTACGACGCCTGGTCCGCTTGGTACTCGGGAGATCCCGAGGAACTGTCTCGGGTATACGGGGGTGCTGTCGGCGGGCACGACTTCTACCGCGACCACGGTCGCACGGGCGTTCTCGGACGGGCGTGGTCGGCTGTGGTCCGCTGGTTCTGGGGACAGCCCACACCGGGGCAAGCGCCTTCGCGGCTACACGTGCCGCTCGCCTCAGACATTGCCGAAGCCTCAGCGCAACTGCTGTTTGAAGAGCTTCCCGCGATCACCGTCGGTTCCCAAGAACGGCTCGACGAGATCACTGAGGAAGCCGACCTACACGCCACACTCTTGGAAGCAGCCGAGGTGTGCGCGGCCTACGGGGGCGTGTACCTACGCGTGTCGTGGGATACCAGCGTGGCCGGTGTTCCGCTCGTGGACGCGATCACGCCGGACTGTGCCGCTCCCGAGTGGACGCATGGCAGGTTGAGCGCGGTCACGTTCTGGCGAGTGCTCACCGACGATCACGGACAGGTCTGGCGACACCTCGAACGCCACGAGCCGGGAACCGTCTATCACGGCCTCTACCAGGGCACCCGAGACAAGCTCGGACGTCCGGTGCCGCTGGACGACCGACCCGAGACCGAGATGCTCGCCGACCAGGTGGACGCTGACGGAGCGATCCCGACCGGCGCCCCGGGGCTGGCTGCCGTGTACGTTCCCAACGTCAGGCCGAACCGGTTGCTACGCGGGTCGCCGCTGGGACGAAGCGACTACGCGGGCGTAGAGCAGCTTATGGACCAGCTCGATGAAATTTGGTCGAGCTGGGCGCGCGAGCACCGGTTGGCCAAGGCCCGCGCGGTCGTTCCCAACGCTCTGCTACAGGACCAGGGCGCGGGCAAGGGCGCGTGGTTCGACGCTGAGCAAGAGCTATTCACCGGTCTGGAGATGCTGCCCGGAACCGACACGAGCCCCAGCAGCATGGTTCAGCTCGTTCAGCCCGAGATTCGGGTTGAACAGCACGCCCGGACGGTCACAGAGCTAGCGACCCAGATCATCCGAGGCGCCGGTTATTCCGCCTCCACGTTCGGCGAACAGGGCGACGGACAGGCGGTCACCGCTACCGAGGTCCATGCTCGCGAACGGCGGACCTACCAGACCAGGGCACGCAAAATCGGCTACTGGAAGTCCGCGCTCGCCCAACTCGTGGAAGCGCTGCTTGCCGTAGACCGTGAGGTGTTTGAATCCGGTGTGACGCCCGAGCGGCCCGCTATCGAGTGGCCGGACGCGGTGACGCCCGACCCTGAGGCGCTCTCGCGGACCTTGACCGGCATCGCCAACGCTGAGGCAGCGAGCGTGCGCACGAAGGTTGCCATGCTCCATCCGGACTGGGACGAAGCCGCAGTGTCCGAGGAGGTCGAGCGGATCCGTGCCGAGCAAACCAGCGAAGCGGATCCGTTCGCCGAGGCGTCCGAACTCGCTTCCACTGGTCTCGCGGAGAACGCCGACGGGGGGTGACCCGTGGCGGTCGATCCCGACAACATCGAAGCGATAGTTCAACAAGTCAGCAGGATCTACCGAGAAGCCGAACTCGCCGTCACGCGGCGCATAACCCGGCACCTGGAGGAATACCCCGGAGCGCCGACCGCTGAGCTAGGAGACCAGCGGATGGAGGCAATCGGCAAGCTTCGGAAGTCGGTCGAGTCCATCCAAGCCTCGCTTGAAGCCGACGGATCCCAGCAGCTTCGCGACTCGATTGCCCGATCGTGGAGACTCGGCAACCGGTCCGCCCTGTCCGACATCCCCGATGGGCTACTTCCCGGATCCGGTATCGGGGAGGCAGCCGAGGAAGCCCGCGAACAGGTGCCACAGACCGGCGCGATTGAAGCTCTGGCGGAGCGGCTCATTAAGGACATCGGCGACAAGGTGAAGAACGTTCTCCGGGACGCGCTGGACGCCTACCGGGAGGTGGTCGCGGGCGCGTCCGCGCGGATGCTCGCCGGGGGACAGTCGCGCCGGGAGGCCACACAAGCCGCGTGGTCAGCGCTCGTGAAGCGCGGCATTACGGGATTTACGGCCAAGAGCGGCCGGACATGGCGACTGCATTCCTACGTGGAAATGGCGACCCGCACGGCTAGCGCCCGTGCTGCGGTCGAAGGGCAAACTGACCGGCTCGCCAGCATCGGTATCGGCTTCGTGTACGTGTCAGACCACGGGCAAGAGTGCCCCTTATGCCGCCCGTGGGAGGGTGCTGTACTTCGACGAGCCGATGATGGTCCGACCGGGGAAATCGACATTGCCCACACCCTCACTGAGGAACCGGTAGCCGTCACCGTGGCCGGGACGCTCGCCGAAGCGCGCGCGGCCGGATTGTTCCACCCGAACTGTCGTCACTCGGTCAGCGCCTACCTGCCCGGCGTCACCCAGATTCCCGAGCCGCGCGGGCAGGATCCCGACGCCTACCGGGCACGGATGAAACAGCGCTCGATTGAGCGCGACATCCGCAAGGCCAAGGAAGAGCGTGCCGCCGCGTTCACCGAGGACGCCAAACGTGCCGCGAACGCGAAAGTGCGGCGTAAGCAGAAACAGCTACGCGAGCACCTGGCAGACAACCCCGAGCTGAAACGTCTGCGGTACCGCGAGCAGGCCGGAGCCGGATCCACACCACCGGCCGGACGCGATGACGCGGCGACCGGAATCGGGCCAGACACCCAACCCACCTTGGATGGGGGAACCGAACAGGTCCGGCCCGATACGCGCCGCCAGGAGGAGCCCGAGCCGGCCGAGGATCGCACCCCCGATCAACCCGAGCTGAAGGAACCAGAGCCGACCGAAGACCTTACGCAACTCTCCGCAGACGACCTCGATACGCGGATGTCCGAGCTACTGGGTGCGGGCGTGGACATGGACTCCCCCCAAGTCCAAGCGGTTATCGCCGAGATGGACCGCCGCGAGGAAGCCGAGCGGCGTCGAGAGGAGCAGGCAGAACAGCGCCGCCGCGAGCGCGAGGCGAAGGAGGACGCCCAGCACGCGGAGATAGAACGCCTCGTTGAAGACGAGGGCATGGAGCGTGAGGAAGCCGCCGCTGAAGTGTTGGGACGTAGTATCGAGTCGATCCGCCGAGAGCAGTACGTAGCTGAACACCGGTCGTCGCAGGATCGCCGCCCCTTCCGCGAAATCGCCCGTGAGCAGTACAAGCTCATGATCGAACGGATTTATGTGCAAGCGGAAGAGCAGACGAACGGGTTCATGCTCAACCAACAAGGCGAAGCGGCAGGCATCGATCCGATGTCATTGTTCTCTGGCCCTCGGAGCCGAGTAGAGAAATATGCTAGCGAAGAACTTAAGAGGTTCTTCGACGCCAGCGGACGCCAGACCTTTGAAGACTTCATCGCCGAGATCGAAGCTGGTCAGCCGACCGGTGAAGTGGGCCGCGACTTCAACAGGTAGGGAGGATGCGTGTCGGTCGCAGTAGACATCGTGCGCGCCTACCAGGACGGAAAGCAGGCCGCCCAGGAAGGGCGACGCCGCTCCACGTGCCCGCATGATCCGAACGCAAACGATCCCCGCACCCGAAACCTATTCCGGTTCTGGATGCGGGGGTACGCGGAGGTCATACCGAGCCCGATCGACTACTCGGATTGACGGCGCCCTTGGCGCGGAGTGGCGTACCACGCCCGGATCTCGCCAAGGCGGTCGGGCGCCCAACCTGGCGTGTCCCCGACGAACGCGTCCGGTTCCGGGAATGGGGATGCGCTGTCTGGGGGGTTGCGGCGCAACGCTTGTGTGACAGCGGTGCGGGACACGCCGATCTCGGCAGCCACCTGAGTGGCACCGAGGTACCGGACAGCGGTGGGGTATACGTCAGCAGTGGCCATGCCCTCTATTGTCGCGGTCATCCGTCAACCTCCACACCAAACAGTGCGCCGCCCTGAGGGTGGCTGGTAACTCGCAGCCCGAACAGACTCCCATCGTTGGGGAGTTCCGGTGGAACGATTTTCTCTTCCTCGGTCGTTTCTATGGCGTCCCAGATATCGGTTTGCCCGGTAATCTGGCTGCATTCCCATTCGCTGAATAGCGGCTGGTCCATGGTGAATCCTATCTACAGGGAGCAGGTGACCCCCCGCATAAGCGGGGGGTCGTTAATCCGGCTACATGTTCGGCGGGATATTTCCCGTCAGTGTGCGGATGTGATCGACGTTTTCCCAAAGAGTGCCGGTGTCTTGGGTGACGCCGGTCTGAATCCGGTATATGGCTTCCCGGGCGCAGAACCGTTTCTTCGTTCCCTTGGGCGCCTTGGCTAGTTCGGTCAGCACGTCCACCACTTTCCCGTACCGCTCCCG